>JAILNC010000053.1 GCA_024691985.1 Oscillospiraceae bacterium
GCCCGTATCCGTTTTGGCCTTGTTCTTCTTCGACGCGACGACGGCGGCGTAGACGATGAAGGCGGCGAAAACGCCCACCAGCAGGATGAAGCTTATCGGGAATTCATCGCTGTCAAGCCGGCTGCTCAGGACGAAGAGCCCCAGGATGACCAGACCCAGCAGGCCCGAGCCGCCTCTTTTCTTGTTGTTCTGCCTGTTGTTGGATTCCGGCACGTACTTTTTGTTTGGGCTGTAGTTCACGGCAAATCCTCCCCGTGTTTATTCTTCGGTCTCCGGTCCTTCCTCTTCTTCTGTCTCGATCGGCTCCGCGTTCTCCAGGGTCGGGTTCTTCTCGGTGCACTCGATGGAGATGACGCGGCTGCCCTCGCTGAGCCGCATGATGCGCACGCCCTGGGTGGCGCGGGAGAGCAGGCTGATGTGGTCCACGGCCATGCGGATGATGGTCGCGTCGTCGGAGATGACCAGCAGGTCCTCCTCGCCGGTGACGATCTTCACGTCGGCGACGAGGCCGGTCTTCTCCGTGCAGTTGTAGTTTTTCAGGCCGATGCCGCCGCGCCCGTGCACCGAGTACTCGTACAGCGAGGTGCGCTTGCCGTAGCCCTTTTCGGTGACGGTGAGCACGGCGCTGCCCTGCTCGGACGAGCCCGCGCCGACGACATAGTCGCCCTCCCTCAGTCGGATGCCGCGCACGCCCATGGCCTGACGGCCGAGAGCCCGCAGCTCCTCCTTCTCGTTGAAGCAGACGGCCATGCCGTCGCGGGTGGCGATGAGGATGTTCTCGTCCCCCCGCGTCTGCAGCACGCGGATCAGCTCGTCCCCCTCGTCGAGGGTGATGGCGCGGATGCCGTTGGAACGGATGTTGCGCAGGGCGTTCTGGGCCATGCGCTTGACGGTGCCGTTCTTCGTCACGAAGACGAGGAAGCTCTCGTCCTCCAGTCCGCGGCCGCGGATCATGGCGCTGACCTTCTCCGGGTCCTCCCCGCCCTCGACGGGCAGGATGTTGACGATGTTCGTGCCCTTGGCGCTGCGCCCGGCCTCGGGGATCTGGTAGCCCTTCTTGACGAAGGCGCGTCCCTTCGAGGTGAAGAAGAGGATGAAGTCGTGGGTCGAGGCCGTGAACACAGACTCGACATAGTCCTCCTCCTTGGTGACCATGGCGCGTATGCCCTTGCCGCCGCGGCCCTGGGCGCGGTACTCGCTGACGGGCATGCGCTTGATGTAGCCGCCGTGGGTCAGGGTGTAGACGCACTGCTCCTCCTCGATCAGATCCTCGATGTCGATCTCGTCGGCCACGTCCTGAATTTCCGTCAGACGGCCGTCGCCGTATTTGTCGCGCAGGGCGATGAGCTCCTCCTTCAGCACGGCCTTGATCTTCTCGGGGTCGGCAAGCAGCGCGTTATAGTACGCGATCTTCTCCTCGAGCTCCTTGTATTCGTTCTCGAGCTTCTCGCGGTTGAGGCCCTGCAGGGCGATCAGGCGCATGTCGCAGATGGCCTGGGCCTGCACGTCGTCGAGGCCGAAGCGCTCCATGAGGCGCTGCTTTGCGTTGTCGTAGCTGGTGCGGATGATACGGATGACCTCGTCGATGTTGTCCTGCGCGATCAGCAGGCCCTCCAAAAGGTGGGCGCGCTCCTGCGCCTTGCGGAGGTCGAACTTCGTTCTTCGGACGATGATCTCCTCCTGGAAGCTCAGGTACTCGTCGAGGATGTGGCGCAGGGAGAGGATCTTCGGCTGGGTCTGGTTGTTGACCAGGGCCAGCATGTTGATCGAAAACGTCGTCTGCATGGCTGTCTGGGCAAACAGGCGGTTGAGCACGACCTGGGGATTGGCGTCCCTTTTGAGCTCGATGACGATGCGCATGCCGTTGCGGTCGGTCTCGTCGCGCAGGTCGGAGATACCCTCGAGCCGCTTGTCGTGCACCTGATCGGCGATGTTCTTGATGAGCTGGCGCTTGTTGACCTGATAGGGCAGCTCGGTGACGATGATGCGGACGCGGTTCTGGGCGTGCTCCTCGAACTCGGTGCGGGCGCGCACGACGATGCGGCCGCGGCCCGTGGCGTAGGCCTGGCGGATGCCGGAGCGGCCCATGATGATGCCGCGGGTCGGAAAGTCCGGCCCCGAGATGTGCTGCATCAGGTCCGAGAGCGAGCAGTCCGGATCGTCGAGCACGCAGACGCAGGCGTTGATGACCTCGGTGAGGTTGTGGGGCGGGATGTTCGTCGCCATGCCGACCGCGATGCCGGACGAGCCGTTGACCAGCAGGTTCGGGAACTTCGAGGGCAGCACGCGCGGCTCTTTGCGGGTCTCGTCGAAGTTGGGGTCCCAGTCGACGGTCTCCTTGTCGATGTCGCGCAGCATCTCGTTGGATATCTTCGAGAGCCTCGCCTCGGTATATCGGTAGGCCGCGGGGGGATCGCCGTCGACCGAGCCGAAGTTGCCGTGCCCGTCGACGAGCATCATGCGCATCGAAAAGCTCTGCGCGAGGCGCACCATCGCGTCGTAGACGGAGGCGTCGCCGTGGGGATGGTAGCGGCCCAGCACGTCGCCGACGCAGGTGGCGGACTTTTTGAATTGCTTGTCGCTGGTCAGGCCGTCCTCGTACAGGGTATAGAGGATGCGCCGGTGCACGGGCTTGAGGCCGTCGCGCACGTAGGGCAGGGCGCGGCCGACGATGACGGACATGGCGTAGTCGATATAGCTGGTCTGCATCTCCTGCACCAGCTCCGACTCCGTGATGACCTGATTCGGAAAGGCGATATCCTCGGGCTTGTAATCTCGTTTATGTGCCATATTTCAATGATTCCTCCTTATAGGCTCCCCCCTCCGGGGGAGCTGCCCCAGTGCTCACACCGGGGCGGAAGGGGTGTCGCGGTTTGTACAATGTTTGTGGCCTTCCCCTTGAGGGGAAGGTGCCCCAGTGCGCAAACTGGGGCGGATGAGGTGTGCTCCGCCGCCTGAACGGGTTTGGTCAGAGGCGGGTGCTTCCACCTCATCAGTCTCGCTGCGCTCGACAGCTTCCCCTCAAGGGGAAGCCTTTATATATCCAGATTCACCACGTACTTCGCGTTCTTCTCGATCCACTCGCGGCGGGGCTCGACGTCCTCGCCCATGAGCACGGTGAAGATCTGGTCGGCCTCGATGGCGTCGTTGAGGGTGATGCGCCTGAGCGAGCGGGTGTTCGGGTCCATGGTGGTCTCCCAGAGCTCGTGCGGGTCCATCTCGCCGAGGCCCTTGAAGCGGGAGATGTCCACCTTCGCGTTGGGGTTGTCGGCGCGCAGCTCCTGGCTGATTTTATCGCGCTGCTCGTCGGAGTAGGCCACCTTCTGCGTCTTGCCGCGCGTGAGCTTGTAGAGCGGCGGCACGGCGGAATAGACGTAGCCCTTCTCGATCAGCGGGCGCATGTAGCGGAAGAAGAAGGTCAGCAGGAGGGTGCGGATATGCGAGCCGTCGACGTCCGCGTCCGCCATGATGATGATCTTGTGGTAGCGCAGCTTCTCGATGTTGAACTCGTCCCCGATGCCCGCGCCGAGCGCGACGATCAGGGGATAGAGCTTGTCGTTGCCGTAGATCTTGTCGGCCCGGGCCTTCTCGACGTTGAGCATCTTGCCCCACATGGCGAGGATGGCCTGGAAGCGCGAGTCGCGCCCCTGGATGGCCGAGCCCGCGGCGGAGTCGCCCTCGACGATATAGATCTCGCAGAGGCTCGGGTCGCGCTCGTTGCAGTCCTGCAGCTTGTCGGGCATCTGCCCGGACTCGAGCCCGGTCTTGCGGCGCACGGACTCCTTGGCCTTGCGCGCGGCCTCGCGGGCGCGGTTGGCCATCATGGCCTTTTCGAGGATGATCTTCGCGGTCTGGGGGTGCTCCTCGAGATAGACGGCGAGCTGGTCGCCCACGATGGAGTTGACCAGGTCGCGGATATACGCGTTGCCGAGCTTCTGCTTGGTCTGGCCCTCGAACTGGGCCTCGGGCAGCTTGACGGAGATGACGGCGGCGATGCCCTCGCGCACGTCCTCGCCGGAGACCTTGTCGTCGCCCTTGATAAGGTTGTACTTCTGCCCGTAGGCGTTGATGACCCTCGTCAGCGCGGTCTTGAAGCCGGTCTCGTGCATGCCGCCCTCGGGGGTGTGGATGTCGTTGGCGAAGGAGACGAGCGTCTCATTGTAGCCGTCGTTGTACTGCAGCGCAAGCTCCGCGATCGCGTCCCCCTTCGTGCCGGAGAGGTAGATCACGTCCTCGTGCAGCGGGGCCTTGTGCTTGTTGAGGTAGCGCACGAACTCGCGGATGCCGCCCTCGTAGCAGAGGATGTCACGCTGCTCTTGCCCCGGCCGCTCGTCGCGGATGTCGATGGCGAGGCCCGCGTTCAGGAAGGCCTGCTCGCGCATGCGGGTGTGCAGGATGTCGTAGTCGTAGACTACGTCGTCGAACATCTCGGGGTCGGGTTTGAAGCGCACGGTGGTGCCGTGGCGGTGGGTCTCGCCGAGGACGCGGATGGGCTCGACGATCTCGCCGCGGGAGAATTTCATGCCGTAGCGCTTGCCCTCGCGCTGGACCTCGACCTCCAGCCACTCGCTCAGGGCGTTGACGACCGACGCGCCGACGCCGTGCAGGCCGCCGGAGACCTTGTAGCCCCCGCCGCCGAACTTGCCGCCGGCGTGGAGCACGGTGAACACGACCTCGAGCGCCGATTTGCCGGTCTGCTCCTGCACGTCCACGGGGATGCCGCGGCCGTTGTCCGAAACGCGGATGACGTCGCCGTCCTCGATGACGACCTCGATCGCGGTGCAGAAGCCCGCCAGCGCCTCGTCGATGGCGTTGTCCACGATCTCATAGACCAGATGGTGCAGGCCCGACGACGAGGTCGAGCCGATATACATGCCCGGCCTTTTGCGCACAGCCTCCAGGCCCTCGAGGACCTGGATCTGCGAGGCGTCATACTCCTGCGCCGCTTTTGCCTTATCCAATTCGATATTGTCTGCCATAAGTTACTCCGTTCTGAGAAAGGATGCGGATTGCCACACCAGTGACGTCGGTCACTGGTTCGCAATGACGTGCAATGTTTATGCTGCTTCAGTCATTCCAGGCTTTCGACAAATCCTCCCATTTGGGATTTTTGGATTCGACCAGCCTGTTTTTTCTTTCTCTGTTCCAGCTTTTGATCTGTTTTTCCCGTTCTATCGCCGCTGTTTTACTCGGCGTTTCTTCAAAATAAACCAGCTTGTGGATTTTGTATTTTGCGGAAAAGCTTTTTGGGTCTGTCTCATGCCTGTGCTCGTACAGCCGCCGCTCAAGATCATTTGTCACGCCGGTATAAATACACACATTAGTGTCGTTTGCGAGGATGTAAACAAACACAGCCCGGCTTCCCTCCTGCACGTCATTGCGAGCCAGTGCGCACACTGGCGTGGCAATCCGTTCTCTCTATTATTCCTCCGCGCGTTTCAGCAGCGTTGCGGTGTTCATCTGACTGAGCACCAGGCTCCGCTTTCCCTGCCGCTGGCACACGACGAAGGACTTGGGCAGATCCTCCGAGGCGGAGACGACCTGCCCTGCCTTCTCGCAGGCGGCGAGGAAGGCGCGCGTCAGGTGCGACTGGCTCGTGATGTCGAGATCGAAGATGCCGACGATCTCGCTGTCCGATACGACAAAGCCGCTGCCCAGATGGAGATAGCTCACGGGCGTATCCTCCCGTTTTCCACGAAGAGCACGCGCGCGCCGGTTTTTCGCGAGATGCCCTCGTCCTCGCAGCAGGTGATGAAGGTCTGGCCGCCGCCGATGCGGTTGAGCACGAAGGCCTGCCGCCTCTGATCGAGCTCGGAGAGCACGTCGTCGAGCAGCAGCACGGGGTACTCCCCGGTCTCGGCGAGCAGGATCTCCCGCTCGGCGAGCTTGAGGCTCAGCGCCGCGGTGCGGGTCTGTCCCTGGGAGGCGAAGGCGCGGGCCGCGCGGCCGTTGATCGAGATCTCGAGATCGTCCTTGTGCGCGCCGGTCAGACACTGGGCGCTGTCGAGCTCGGCCTGGCGGTGCTTCTCCTGATGGGCGCAGATCTCGTAATAGATCTCCTTCGCCGGGGCGAAGGGGTCCGTCACGCTGCCGACGGTCCTGTACGCGACGTCCAGCTCCTCCCCGCCGTCGGAGAAATCCCGGTGGATGGGGGCGGCGGCCTCGCACAGGCGTCTGGCGTAGGCCGCGCGGTAACGGATCATCTGGGCCGAGACGCGGGCCATGCCGTCCGAGAAATCGTCGAGCGTGTCGAGCAGGGAGGGCTTGTCGCGCCAGTCGCGCAGGATGCGCGTCTTGTTCTCGTAGAGCTTGTTGAAATCTGCGAGCAGCGCGGCGTACTTCGGCCGTATCTGACAGATGGCGTTGTCCATCAGCCGCCGCCTGACCGCCGCGCCCTCCTTGATGAGGTTGAGATCGTCCGGGCAGAAGAGCACGGTGTTGACGACCTCTGAAAGCTCCGCGGCGCTCTTCTTCACGCCGTTTACAAGGATGCGCTTCGGCCTGCCGTTCATGAGCCGGATCTGCACGGTCTGTTCCCGCCCGTGGCTGTACACGTCGGCGAGCACCTCGCAGCCGTCGCAGTCGAAGCCGATCAGCTCTTTATCGAAGCGCGAGCGGAAGCTCCGCCCGGAGGAGAGCAGATACACGGCCTCCAGCAGATTCGTCTTGCCCTGGGCGTTCGCGCCGCAGATGACGTTGGTGCCCGCGCCGAACTCGGCGGTCTCGAAGTCGTAGTTGCGCCAGCCGTTGAGCGCGATCCTGCGGACGATCATGCGCCTGTCACTTCATAGACCGCGCCCTGGAAATCGACCCGGTCGCCGGGGCGGAGCTTTTTCCCGCGCAGGGTGCAGGTCTCGCCGTTGACGCCGACGAGGCCGTCGGCGATGACCAGCTTGGCCTCGCCGCCCGTCCCGACCAGAGACGCGAACTTCAAAAACGCGTCGAGCTTGATAAACTCTGTTGTAATTGCGATCTTTTCCATAGAATCGTTCCTTTTCGTGTGGAGAGTGAAGAGTAGAGTTAAGGAGCACTTCGCACAATTATAATCGTCCGCTTCGCGGACACAATATCTCCACTCTCCACTCTCAAAACTCCACTCTCTCTCACGCGTGCAGCCGTACCGGCAGCACCATGTACGTGAAGCCCTCGCTGCCGTCGGCGGCCTTGAGGATGCAGGGCGAGGAGGCGGTGTTGACGCACAGCAGCAGCTCGTCCGAGGCCGCGGCCTTGAGCGCATCCTTCATGTAACGGTCGTTGAAGCCGATGACCAGCCCGCCGCCGCTGCCCTCGCAGGTGCAGACGTCCTCGGCCCGGCCGATGGGCGTGACGCAGAGACAGTCGATCACGCCGTCGCCCAGGGTCATGCGCACGGGGCTGGTGTTCTTCTCGCTGACGATCAGGCTCACGCGGTCGATGACGCCCATGAGCTCGTTGCGGTCGATCTTGAGCTCGCAGCGGAAGGTATCGGGGATGGAGCGGCGGTAGTTCAGAAACTCGCCCTCGAGCCGGCGGGAGATGACCGTGGTGTCGCCGACGGTGAAGGAGATGTGCTTGGCCCCGACCGCGATGGCCACGGGCGCGTCCTCGTCGGCACAGATCTTCTCCACGTCGCTCAGGGCGCTGCCGGGCACGACGAAGCTGCACGGGTCCATCTCGGCGTTTTCCAGCTTCTCGCAGCGCTTGGCGAGGCGGTAGCCGTCCACGCTCACCAGCGTCAGCTCGTCCTGGCCGACCTCGAAGAGAGTGCCGGTATAGATGGGCCGCACCTCGTCGGCGGAGACCGCGAACAGCGTGCGGTTGATCATGTCCTTCAAAATGCCCTGCGGCAGCTTTACGCTGCTGAGCGTGTCGAAGCTCGGCAGCTCGGGGTAATCCTCGCTCGCCGCGCCCATGATGTTGAAGGAACTCCTGCCGCAGCGCACGGAGATATTGTCCTTCGCGTCGCTCTCGACGGTGACGATGCCGTCGGGCATGCGGCGCATCATCTCGCCGAACAGGCGCGCGCCGACGACCAGGGTGCCGCGCTGCGCGATATCCGCCTCCACGGCCGTCACGATGGCTTTTCTGAGATCGTAGCCCTTGACCAGCAGTCTGTCCCCGGCGGCGAGCTGCAGGCCCTCCAGCGCGGGAATGGGGCTCTTGGAGGCCGCTGCGCGGGACGCGGTGTTGCACGCGGCCTGCAGCAGGCTTTTTTCACAGCTGAATTTCATATGGCGTCCTCCGAATCGAAAAGAATTTTTCTGTCAGTAAGTAAATCTTATTTTTTTAGTAACGGTAATAGTAGGCGGCGTCGATTGTGGAAAACCCCCGTTTTGCCCGATATCCCGGACATTTTTTCTCCACAGCCGCTCCGGCCCTTTTCCACCGGATCCCACAGGCGGGGCCCGCAGAAGCTTTTCCACATTTTTCTTTCCACTTTTCAACACACGAATGTGGAAAGGCGCGGCGTCAGTTTGCGTTGATGGAGTTGATGTTGGAGGTGATGTCGCGGATGATGGACTGCATCTTCGAGTCCGTCTTCAGAAGGTCCTCGACCTTGCGGATGGCGCTCAGAACCGTGGTGTGGTTGCGCCCCTCGTACTGCCTGCCGATGTCGTTGAGCGTCAGGTCGATCAGCGAGCGCATCAGGTACATGGAGACCTGCCGCGCCATGGCGGTGTTCTTCGAGCGGCTCTGCCCTCTGAGATCCTCCTCCGAGAGCTGGAAGTAGCGCGCCGTCTCGTGGATGATGATCTCGGGCGTCGGGGTATAGATGCCGTCGATGATGACGTCCCGGATCGCACGCTTGACCGAGTCGATGGTGATGACCTCGTTGAGGATCTCCTTGTAGGCGGTGAGCTTTTTGATCGTGCCCTCGAGCCTTCGGATGTTGGAGGTGATGTTGTCGGCGATGTAGGAAACCGCCTCGTCCGAGAGGATCAGGCCGAGCTGGGCGGCCTTGTTGCGGGTGATGGCCATGCGCGTCTCGAGATCGGGCGGCTGGATGTCGGCCATCAGGCCCCACTCGAAGCGGGTTTTCAGACGGTCGTCGAGGGTCGCCATCTCCAGCGGGGGCCGGTCGGAGGTGATGACGATCTGGTTGCCGGCCTCGTAGATGCTGTTGAAGGTGTGGAAGAACTCGGTCTGGGTCTGCTGCTTGCCGGCGATGAACTGGATATCGTCGACGAGGAAGAGGTCCACGTTGCGGTACTTGTTGCGGAAGTCCTCCGTCGTGCCGCTCTTGATCGCGTACACGAGCTGGTTGGTGAACTCGTCGCCCTTGATGTAGACGATGGTCTTCTCCGGCCAGCGCTCGTGGATGGCGTTGCCGATGGCCAGCAGCAGATGGGTCTTGCCGAGCCCGGAGTTGCCGTAGATGAACAGGGGGTTGTAGGTCTTGCCGGGGTTCTCGGCCACCGCCGAGGCCGCCGCGTGGGCGAAGCGGTTGGAGTTGCCGACGATGAAGTGGTCGAAGGTATAGCCCGCCATCTCCGGCAGGGGATTGTCGCCGTCCTTCTGGGGCAGATCGCTCAGCTCGTCCTCGGTGACCACGACGACCTCGAACTCCTCGGAGAAGAGATCGTAGAGCGCGGCCTTGATGCGGTCGGCGAAGCGCTTCTGCAGGATGTCCTGCTTGAAGTCCGTCGTCGTGCACAGGACGAGACGGCAGTCGTCGAGCTCTGCGGGCGTAATGTCGGCAAACCAGGTGTCCATGGCGGTCTGCGTGAGCTGACCGGACAGGATGTTCAGCACCTTCTGCCACACGTCGTTTACGGAATTCATGCTTGTTCCCACCCCTGTTTTGATACGTTTTTCCAACTGATTCATTATACCAAAATTATTGCCCGGTTTCAAGGATTTGCTAGACCTAAATATAAATAAAGAAGAAAAGTTTTTTCTCCCATATCCCGACCCTTTTCGGCAAGATGACGAAGAAGCAATAAAAACACACCGGCGATCCGTTCGGATCGCCGGTATATCGCCTTATTCCTTTTTCTTCAGCTCCTCGAGGATCGCCGTCAGCAGCTCCTCGGTCGTGGGCTTGGGAGGCTCTTCGGCCTTGGCCTCCTCCTCTTCCTTCTTCTTCGCCTTCTCGGCTATCTCCTTGGCCTTGTTCATGGCCTTGATGACCGCGAACAGCGCCAGCGCGATGACGAGGAAGTTGATGATCGTGCCGACAAAGGTGCCAAGCCCGAGCACGATCGCCTCGGTGCCCGCGGCCTCGTCGGCGGCGCGCAGCGTGAAGTTCAGCGCGTCGGGGTTGGGGGACTTGAACAGCACGGCCAGCAGGGGGGTGATGACGTTGGAGACCAGCGACGTGGTGATCGCGCCGAAGGCGCCGCCGATGATGACGCCGACGGCCATGTCCATGACGTTCCCGCGTGCGATGAACTTCTTGAACTCTTCCATGAAGTTTTTCACGTTAAACAGCTCCTTTTTTGTTATTTAGAGTGGAGTGTTGAGAGTTGAGAGCGGAGATATTGTGTCCGCGAAGCGGACGATCACAATCGCGCCGAAGGCGCACCGTACCTTCACTCTTCACTCTCCGCACTTCACACTAATTTAAAAATTTTAATTATTTCTTCGGAACCAGGACCTTCGTCCCGCCCATGTAGGGCCAGAGCACCTCGGGGATGGTGACGCTGCCGTCGGCCTGCAGGTGATTTTCGAGGAAGGCGATCAGCATGCGCGGCGGCGCGACGACGGTGTTGTTGAGCGTGTGGGGCAGATACATCTTCCCGTCGGCCCCTTTTACGCGCATGCGCAGGCGGCGGGACTGCGCGTCGCCGAGGTTGGAGCAGGAGCAGACCTCGAAATATTTCTGCTGGCGCGGGCTCCAGGCCTCGATGTCGCAGGACTTGACCTTGAGGTCGGCGAGGTCGCCGGAGCAGCACTCGAGCTGGCGCACGGGGATGTCCATGGAGCGGAAGAGCTCGACGGAGAGGGCCCACATCTTCTCATACCAGTCCATCGAATCCTCGGGCTTGCAGACGACGATCATCTCCTGCTTCTCGAACTGGTGGATACGGTAGACGCCGCGCTCCTCGATGCCGTGGGAGCCCTTCTCCTTGCGGAAGCAGGGCGAGTAGCTCGTGAGCGTCTGGGGCAGGCTCTCCTCGGGGATGATCTGGTCGATGAACTTGCCGATCATGGAGTGCTCGCTCGTGCCGATCAGATAGAGGTCCTCGCCCTCGATCTTGTACATCATGGCGTCCATGTCGGTCTGGCTCATGACGCCCTCGACGACGTTGCCGTGGATCATGAAGGGCGGGATGTAGTAGGTGAAGCCCTTATTGATCATGAAGTCGCGGGCGTAGGCCAGCACGGCGGAGTGCAGGCGCGCGATATCGCCCTTGAGGTAGTAGAAGCCGCTGCCGGAGACGCGCCCCGCGGCGTCCATGTCGACGCCGTCGAAGCTCTCCATGATGGCGGTGTGATAGGGGATCTCGTAGTCGGGGACCTTCGGCTCGCCGAAGCGCTGTACCTCGACGTTGTGGGTGTCGTCGGGGCCGATGGGCACGGAGGGGTCGATGATGTTGGGGATGCTGAGCATGAGCGTGCGGATGCGCGCGGCGCAGTCCTCCTCGAGCTTTTCGAGCTCGGCCAGGCGCTCGGCGTTGGCCTTGACCTGGGCCTTGACCTTCTCGGCCTCCTCGAGCTTCGAGGGGTCCTTTTTGGCCTGACCCATGAGCATGCCGATCTGCTTGGAGAGGCTGTTGCGGCTGGCGCGCAGCTCGCTTGCCTCGGTGATGGCGGCGCGGTTTTGGCGGTCGAGCTCGATGACCTCGTCCACCATGGGCAGCTTCTGATCCTGGAACTTCCTGCGGATGTTCTCCTTGACGATCTCGGGGTTCTCTCTGACGAATTTGATGTCCAGCATGGTATGTTCTTCCTTTATTTCAAAATAATATAATGCCTTATCGGCTTCCCCTTGAGGGGAAGCTGTCAGCCGCCGTTCTCCCGCGAGGCGGATGACTGATGAGGCGGAAGCAGTCGCTTCTGACTGACTTCGATCAGGCGGCAGGCGACACCTCATCCGCCCCTGCGGGGCGCCTTCCCCTCAAGGGGAAGGCAGTTATGCGGCCGCGCCCTATCTCATTCTCTCCAGCGCTTCAATGAGCGCCTCGCGGTCGTCCGCGCCGTAGAACTCCAGCACGATCCGGCCGGACTTGCGCCCGTCGATGAGCTTCACCTTGCGCCCGAGCCGCTTGCTCAGCCGGTCGGCGACCTCGGCGCAGTAGTCGACGGTCAGGCCGCTTTTCTGCGGCTCCTCCTTCGGCTGCCTCAAAAGCCGCGCGGCGAGCTGCTCGGTCTGCCGCACCGACAGGCCCTTGTCCGCGGCCTCCTTCGCGGCGGCGAGCTGCAGCCGCGGGTCGAGCACCGGCACCAGCGCCCGCGCGTGCCCGGCGGAGAGAGTTCCCTCCTCGACCATGGAGAGCACCGCCGGCGTCAGACTCAGAAGCCGCATGGCGTTGGCGACGGCGGGGCGGGATTTGCCCACGCTCTTCGCCGCCTCCTCCTGCGTCAGCCCGTACTCGTCCATCAGTGAGCGGTAGCCGCGGGCCTCCTCAATGGGGTTGAGATCCTCGCGCTGCAGGTTTTCCACCAGCGCGAGCTGCGCCGTGCGCCGGTCGTCGGCTTCGAGCACGCGCACCGGGACCTCGTCGAGACCCGCGAGCCGCGCGGCCCGCCAGCGCCGCTCGCCGGCGATGATCTGGTAGTAGCCGCTGTCCAGCCTGCGCACGGTGATGGGCTGGATCATGCCGTACTGGGCGATCGAGTCGGCCAGCTCCCGCAGCGCCTCGTCGTCGAAGACGGCGCGCGGCTGATCCCTGCGCGGCTCCACCTTGCTGATCGGCAGGCTCTTCAGCTCGTCCTCCTGCGCGTAGGTATCCTCCCCGAACAGGACGCCGAGCCCCGCCCCGAGACCCTTCTTCTCTTTGGCCATCGAATCAACTCCTTGGGAGAAAGTGGAGTGTGGAGAGTGGAGAGTGAAGATATGGCGCGCCTTCGGCGCGATTAGAATCGTCCGCTTTGCGGACACAGTATCTCCGCTCTCAACTCTTCACTCTCAGCACTGCTTCACTCGTTCCTCTTCAAAAACTCCGCGGCGAGGGCCATATAGGCCCTGCTGCCCTTGTTGACGCGGTCGTAGACCACGCCGGGCAGGCCGTGGCTCGGCGCCTCGCTCAGGCGCACGCTGCGCGGAATGACGGTCTCGTAGACCTTGTCGGCCATGTACTTGCGCAGCTCGTTTGCCACCTGGGTGGTCAGATTCGCCCGCGCGTCGTACATCGTGAGCACGATGCCTTCGACGCCGAGCCTGCGGTTGAGCCTTTTGGCGCACAGCCGGATGCTGGTCAGCAGGTCCGCGATGCCCTCGAGCGCGTAGTACTCGCACTGCATGGGGATGAGCACGTTGTCCGCGGCGGTCAGGGCGTTGACGGTCAGCAGCTCCAGCGAGGGCGGGCAGTCGATGAAGATATAGTCGTACTCGCTGTACAGCTTGTAGATCGCGTCCTTGAGCACGTACTCGCGCCGCTCGGCGCCGATGAGCTCCACCGAGGCGGCGGCCAGCTCCTTCGAGGCCGGGATGACGTCGCCGTAATCGGTCTGGACGACGCAGTCCGCGGCGGGCGCGGCGTTGATGAGCATGTCGTATGTATTGGGGCGCCGGCTCTTGGGCACGCCCATGCCGGAGCTGGCGTTGCCCTGCGGATCGCAGTCGACCAGCAGCACCCGTTTTCCCATGAGACTCAGCGCCGCAGTCAGGTTGACGGTCGTGGTGGTCTTCCCCACGCCGCCCTTCTGATTGGCGACCGCTATGATCTTTGCCATGACAATTTCTCCTGAATGCCGCCGACGCGTCATTGCGAACCGGTGCGCACACCGGCGTGGCAATCCGTTCTCCCGAAAGACGGCAAAGCTCGTTTCTTTCGAACGCCTTGCATTATATCAACATTGCGCCCCTTTTGCAATGTTTCACGTGAAACATTTAAAACTTTTCCGCAATGTTTCACGTGAAACACCCGCCCTCCCGCCGCCGGGGGCGGGAGGGCGGGTGTTCCGCAGCGGTCAAAAAACGCGAGGAAGAGCGGAAGCCCGAAGCGTTTTTTGGGCACCGCAAGGCAGAAATGTCCAGTACACATACCGGGCAACAGCGGCGCGATTGAATCATCCGCGAAGCGGAAACCGTATCTCCGCTCTCCACTCTCCACTCTCAACACTCCACACTCATTTTCACCCCGCCAGGGTGTCCACGTCCGCGATCGTGAGCCCCGGGTGCAGGGCGAGGTTGAGGGCGTAGGCGATCACGCGCGCCCCGTCCCGGACCAGCGCGTCGATATCCCGCGGCGTGACGAACATCCGCCCCAGCGCCTCCCCGCCGAAGAGCCCCGCGTCGACGACGGTCGGGATGCCGAGGGAGAGCACCGCCGTCCCGAGCGCCGCGGGGCTGAGCTCCGGCCTGTCGTTGCCCACGCCCGAGCCGGGGGCGAGGCCCGCGTCGGAGACCTGCACCGTTCGCCCGAGGCCTTCCGGCTCGCAGCCCGCCAGCGCGTCGATCACGACCACGAGCTCCGGCTTCAGCGCTTCGCACAGCAGCCGCACCTGCGCGGCGGACTCGATGCCCGAGGTGCCGAGCACGCCGGGGCGGCAGAGCGCCACCGAGGCGAAGGCCGCAAAGTCCCCGTCCCGCCGCTGCTTGAGGTGCCGCGTCACGAGCACCGAGCCCGCCGCGAGGGAGCCGAGGGCGTCGGGCGTGATGTCCGGATTGCCCAGCGCCGCGACCAGCGCCGTCTCCGGCTGCCGGGAAAGGCAGCGCCCGATCAGCGTCCGCAGGGCGAGGACGCAGCGCTCGAAGTCCGCGCCGCCGCGTCCGGCGTATTTCGGCAGCGTCAGCGAGAAGTAGCGCCCCGGCGGCTTGCCGAGAGCCTTGCCGCCCGCGCCCCCGGCGATCTCGACCGCCGTCACCGGCAGGCCGCGCAGCCTTTCCTCCCGGACGCTCACCCCCTCGGGCAGGGCGCCTTTTTCCGCCCGCGTCCAGAGACGATGCGCCTCGGCGGCCAGATCGGTCCGCGCCGCATCTGCCATATCCGCGCCTCCTTTTTCCTATATATTGTATAGTATCTCCCGGTCTGCCACAAATTATAATAAATGAGAAGAAATCGGGTTTTTTCCGAAAAAAATGCTTGCTTTTCGGGAACGATTATGATAGAATCTCAAAACGCGAGTGAAGATAGCTCATTTTTAACTCAGCTTTATAGGAGGAGGTGGCGAACAAAACATGGCCAACATCAAATCTTCTGCCAAGAGAGATCTCAAGTCCAAGGAACTCAGAGCCAGGAACCGTGCCGACAAGACCGAGCTCAAGACCATGGTGAAAAAGTTTGACGCTGCGGTTGCCGAGGGCAACAGGGAAAATGCCGTCGACGCCTATAAGGTTGCTGTCAAGACCGTCGACCGCGCGGCCGCAAAGGGTCTGCTGCACAAGAACAACGCGGCGCACAAGAAGTCCGCGATGGCGAACAAGCTCAACGAGCTGGCATAAAGGTCCAATGACTTTTACAAACCGGAAAGCGGCTGCTTTCCGGTTTTTGCTTGACTTTCCTTTTGCGCCGTTTTCGTCGTTGACGAAGCGCGGAAAACACACTATAATGTGGTTTACGTTCTGTATTCCACAACTTATATTTATAAAAGAGGCTTTTCCCATGAAGAAAAAGCTGCTGCTGATCATCAATCCCGCCGCTGGGCGCGGCGCCTACAAATACAATTTTGCCGAGGCGATGCTGGCGCTTTCGAAGGGCGGCTACGACACGACGCTGGTCTTTACGGCGGGCCCGGGCGACGCGACGGTCCTCGCGGCGGAGCAGGCTGCCGACTATGAGACCGTGGCCTGCATCGGCGGCGACGGCACGCTCAGCGAGGTGATGGCCGGGCTGATGCAGCTGCCCGCTCCCCCGCCGCTCGGCTATCTGCCGATGGGCACGACCAACGACGTGGCGACGATGCTGGGCCTGCCGAAGAACGACACCCTCGCCGCGGCGCGGCGCATCCTGCGCGGCACGCCGCACGACTTCGACGTGGGCGGCTTCGGGGACAAGGACTATTTCTCCTACGTGGCGGCCTTCGGGGCCTTCACCGCGGTCAGCTACACCACCCCCCAGGAGCAGAAGCGGGCGCTGGGCCATCTGGCCTACGTGCTGCAGGGCATGCAGGAGCTCGGCCGGATCGAGAGCATCCACACCCGCGTGCGCTACGACGGCGGCGAGTTCGAGGGCGAGCTGATCTACGGCGGCATGTCCAACTCCACCTCCGTGGCGCGGGTCATCCGCCTGCCCGAGAAGATGGTCTCCCTGGGCGACGGCGTCAGCGAGCTGGTGCTGGTGCGCGACCCCGGCTCGGTCGCGGCCTTCGCGGAGATGGTCAACTCCGTCCTGTCCGAGCGCTTTGACAACAAGAACCTGCTGATCCTGCAGACGCGCGAGGCCTCCTTCCACTTCGACCGCCCCGTGCGCTGGACGCGCGACGGCGAGGACGGCGGGGAGTATACGGACGTCGCCCTGCGCAACTGCCCGCGGGCGGTGCGGCTCATCTTCTGAAAGTCGTTTCAAAGCAGGGCCGAAAGGGCCTTGCTTTAAAACGAGAGGGGTATACAGCCCGCCTCTCGCACACTTGCGGGCCGGACAGAGTTTTTTTCCGAGGTACACGCCCCCGGAAAAACGTATTGGAATTGTTTTTCGCCTTGCGAGGCGAAAAATCAGAGGGGCGCCCCCTCTGAACTCCCCCGCAGCATACATCGCCGACCCTTGCAATCTTCGCACAAAACCTATATAATAGCACAGTCAAAAAGCGCACCAGAAAGGAACGGGTATACATGAAGCGTCAGAGAATCGCCGGCATCTTCGCCGACGCCGCCTCCCTCGCGGGGCAGAGCATGACGGTCTGCGGCTGGGTCCGCACCGTCCGGGACATGAAAAACTTCGGGTTCATCGAGCTCAACGACGGCAGCTGCTTCAAGTCGCTGCAGGTCGTGTTCGCGCGCGACACCCTGGAAAACTATGACGAGATCGCCCGCCAGAACGTCGGCGCGGCGCTGATCGTGCGCGGCACGCTCGTGCTCACGCCCGAGGCCAAGCAGCCCTTCGAGCTCAAGGCCGAGAGCATCGCGGTCGAGGGGCCCTCGACGCCCGACTACCCGCTGCAGAAGAAGCGCCACAGCGTGGAATTCCTGCGCACCATCCAGCACCTCAGGCCGCGCACGAACCTCTTCTCCGCGACCTTCCGCGTGCGCTCCGTCGCCGCGCAGGCCGTGCATGAGTTCTTCCAGAGCCGCGGCTTCGTCTACGTGCACACGCCCATCATCACCGGCTCCGACTGCGAGGGCGCGGGCGAGATGTTCCGCGTGACCACCCTCGACCTCAACGATCCGCCCCGCAGAGAGGACGGCACGGTCGACGACAGCAAGGACTTCTTCGGCAAGGTCACGAGCCTGACCGTCTCCGGCCAGCTCAACGCCGAGAACTTCGCCATGGCCTTCGGCGACGTGTACACCTTTGGCCCGACCTTCCGCGCCGAGGTCAGCTACACCCAGCGCCACGCGGCCGAGTTCTGGATGATCGAGCCCGAGATGGCCTTCGCGGATCTCAACGACTACATGGACACCGCCGAGGCGATGGTCAAGTACATCATCAACCGCACGCTCGAGCGCTGCCCGCAGGAGATGGAGTTCTTCAACAGCTTCGTGGACAAGGGCCTGCTCGACCGCCTGCACAACGTCGTCTCGAACGACTTCGGCCGCGTGAGCTACACCGAGGCCGTCGAGATCCTCAAAAACAGCGGCAGGAAGTTCGACTACCCGGTCGAGTGGGGCATCGACCTGCAGACCGAGCATGAGCGCTATCTGACCGAGGAGGTCTTCAAGAAGCCCATCTTCGTCACCAACTACCCCAAGGAGATCAAGGCCTTCTACATGCGCCTCAACGACGACGGCAAGACCGTCGCGGCGGCGGACTGCCTGGTCCCCGGCATCGGCGAGATCATCGGCGGCAGCCAGCGCGAGGAGCGGCTCGAGGTGCTCGAGCGGCGCATGGACGAGCTGGGCCTGAACCGAGAGGACTACTGGTGGTATCTGGACCTGCGCCGCTACGGCACCTGCCGTCACGCGGGCTACGGCCTAGGCTTCGAGCGCATGGTCATGTACCTCACGGGCGTGAGCAACATCCGCGACGTCGAGCTGCACCCCCGCACGACGGGCAACGCGGACTTCTGATCGTTTTTCGCTCCGGCGCATACGCGCCGGAGCGAAAAAAATTACAGGATTAACCATGCCTCTCTTGACCGCGCGCGCCTGCCCGTGATAAAATATGAGCTGCGAAAATCTGCCGAAAAACAGATAAACCGGAAAAAAGGGAGGAAGAAAAATGAAATACAGAAAATTCCGCGGAGCGCTCGCGCTGCTCCTGGTGCTCAGCCTGTTTGTCAGCGTCTGCGGACTGACCGCCTTTGCCGACGACGGGGCGCTGAAAGGTCCCGGCGTGTATGACGCCATGAACAAGATCAGGGCCATCATCATCCTGAATCACAGCTTTGACGCCCGCGGCGGCGAGGTGCCGGGCCGGGGCGAGACCTTCACG
>JAILNC010000054.1 GCA_024691985.1 Oscillospiraceae bacterium
CGTGAAGGTCTCGCCCCGGCCCGGCACCTCGCCGCCGCGGGCGTCAAAGCTGTGATTCAGGATGATGATGGCCCTGATCTTGTTCATGGCGTCATACACGCCGGGACCTTTCAGCGCCCCGTCGTCGGCAAAGGCGGTCAGGCCGCAGACGCTGACAAACAGGCTGAGAACCAGAAGCAGCGCAAGCGCTTTTGCGGCGACGCCGCGGATTGTTCTGTGCTTCATTTTTGTGCCTCCCTGTAAAATTAGTTGAATTCCGGGTTTACGGCATTTTTGCAGCCATATTTTAGCACAGTCCTCATTTACGGTCAAGATAAACGCGCGTTTTTTGCCGGAGCCTGGCGCGCCCCGTCTTTCTGCGTTTTCGCTCTTGCGAAAAGCGCGGGCTTCCGTTAGAATCAAAGCAGGCGAACACCGCGGCCCGGACTGGCGGGACCGCGGCCGATCGGACCAATCTGCAAAAAAGGAGGCTGAACATTTGGACAGACAGTATGACATCATCGTCATCGGCGCGGGCAACGGCGGGCTGTCGGCGGCGGCGTCCGCGTGCAGTCGCGGCTTCAAAACGCTGCTGATCGAGCAGCACAACCTGCCCGGCGGCTTCGCGACGAGCTTTCGGCGCGGGCGCTTTGAGTTCGAGCCGGCCCTGCACGAGCTCTGCGACGTCGGCGAGCCGGATGCGCGCGAGGAGGTCGGCGCGCTGATCGACTCCTACGGCGCGAAGGTGGACTGGGTGCAGGTGCCCGAGGCCTACCGGCTCATCATCACCGGCGAGGGCGAGGAGAAGGTCGACGCGGTCATGCCCTTCGGGAAGCAGGCCTACATCGACAAGATGGAGGAATACGTCCCCGGCAGCCGCGAATCCATGGAGAAATTCTTCTATCTGGCGGACTGCATCATGGCCGCCAACGCCGCCGTCGCCGCAGCCGGCGGGCAGGCCGACCCCAAGGTCATGATGAAGGAGCACCCCGACTTCCTCAAATGCGCGAACTACCCCACGGCGGTCGTGCTGCGGAAGCTGAAAATGCCGCTCAAGGCGCAGAAGATCCTCTCCGCCTACTGGTGCTATATGGGCGTGAACACCGAGGATCTGGAGTTCGGCTTCTACGCGGCCATGCTGCACAAGTACATCGTGAACGCGGCCTACATCCCGCGGCTGCGCTCGCACGAGCTGTCGGTCGCGATGGACAGGACCATCCGCGAGCACGGCGGTACGATCCTGTACAACACGCTCGCCACGAAGATCCTGATGGCGGACGGCGTCCCCGTCGGCGTGGAGACGACGCACGGGACCTTCCATGCCCGGCACATCATCTCCGACATCTCCCCGAACGCGATCTTCGGCGACATGATGGACGGCGGCAAGGACCTGCCGGAGGCGCAGATCCGCGCGGTCAACGCCCGGAAGATCGGCGCGCGCGGCTACTGCTGCTACATCGGGCTCAACAGGAGCGCCGAGGAGCTCGGCGTGCACGAGTACAGCTACTTCATCAGCGAGTTCTCGGACAACGTGAAGGAGCAGGAGCTGTCCGGCACCTTCCGCGAGCACCCGCTGCAGGCGACGATCTGCCTCAACCACGCCATCCCCGACTGCTCGCCCCCGGGCACCTGCATCATGAGCTTCACGACCTTCTTCACGAAGGACATCTGGGCCGGGGTGACCGAGCGGGAGTACACGGCCAAAAAGCGCGAGGTCGCGCTGAAGATGATCCGCGACTTCGAGAAGGCGACCGGCACGCGCATCGAGCCGTATATCGAGGAGATCGAGATCGCCTCGCCCGCGACCCTGGCCCGTTACGCGATGGTGCCGCAGGGCGCGATGTACGCCTACTCCTGCGGCGAGGGCGACGGCCTGATGGCGCGCCTGCAGATGCTGGCCGAGGACCAGAGGGTGAAGAACATCCGCTTTGCCAGCGGCTACGGCCCGCGGCTGTACGGCTACAGCTCGACCTATATGGGCGGCGACATGGCCGTCAAGCTGACGATGGCGGACATGAAGGAGGAGCGCTATGAAAAAGTTTAACTTCCACGTCAAGCCGATCGGCCTCCTCGACATGCTGCACTTCAAGCAGATGGTGCCCAGACGGCGGGCGATGCTGCAGTCCGGCTCCCTGGACCCCATCACCTCCGTCTACGCGGTCAACAGGCTGGCGCAGTCGATGCACCCGAAGCGGCAGAAGGCCGTCGTCAGCGCCATCATCCCGCGCAGGGACGCGAACACCTATGTGCTCAAGGCCGACAAGCTGGCGTATTTCCGCGCCGGACAGTACGTCTCGGTCAAGCTCACGATCGGGGACGCCGTCACGGCCAGACCCTACACGCTGGCGGCCTCGCCCGCGCGCGCCCTGGAGGGGGAGTATGAGATCACGGTCAAGCGGGCGCAGGACGGCTTCGTCTCCGACTACATCCTCAACAACTGGGAAGTCGGGACCGAGGTCACGCTCTCCGGGCCGGAGGGGCCCTTCAGCTACGAGCCCATCCGCGATGAGAAAGAGGTCGTCGGTCTCGCCGGCGGCAGCGGCATCACGCCCTTCATGGCGATGGCGCGGGCGATCCTCGACGGGACGGAGGACTTCCGCCTGACGCTGCTCTACGGCAGCCGGACGAAGGCCGACATCCTCTACGCCGACGAGCTGGCGGCGATCTGCGCGGCGACGGACAAGGTGAAGGTTGTCCACGTCCTCAGCGAGGAGGAGGCGGAGGGCTTCGAGCACGGCTTCATCGGCGCGGAGCTGATAAGCAAATACGCGCCCGGGACCTATACCCTGTATATCTGCGGTCCGCGCGCCATGCACGACTTCCTCGCGGGCGAGCTCGACAGGCTCGGCCTCGACCAAAAGCACATCCGCCGCGAATTCGTGCCCGCCCCAGCCTCGCCCGCATACTTCAAGGCTTACACGGGCGACGCCTCGCGGGTCTACAGGCTCACCGTGCTGGCGCTGGGCGAGGAGAGGACCGTCCCCCTGCGCGCGGACGAGCCGGTGCTGACGGCCATCGAGCGCGCCGGGATCGCCGCGCCCTCCCGCTGCCGCAGCGGCGAGTGCGGCTGGTGCCGCTCGCGCCTCGTCAGCGGGCAGGTCTTCATCCCCGACTCGATGGACGGCCGCCGCCTCGCGGACGCGGGGGCCGGGTACATCCACCCCTGCAGCTCCTGGGCGCTGAGCGACCTCACGCTCGAGATCTTCCCGGAGTAACGGATCCCTTTTGCCATATACCAAAGAGGCCGCCCCAAACGGGGCGGCCTCTTTGGCGCGCGATAAGAGATTCGACCTGCCCTGCGGGGCAGGCCGCCTCGGGTTGCAAGGCGCACCCGGCGCCTTGCCAAGTGCCCTCGGGTTCGAATCCCTCCGACAATCAAAACATCCCGGCCCCTGTGGGGGTCGGGATGTTTTGGCACGCGATAAGGGATTCGAACCCCTGACCTTCTGGTCCGTAGCCAGACGCTCTATCCAGCTGAGCTAATCGCGCATGTCTCTTTCGAGAGCTTAAGCATAATAGCACAGTCCGGAGGGATTTGCAATACCCTTTCGCAAAAAATATTGCCTTTTGAAATGAAGATGTTTTTTTCCCGGAAACAGAAGCGCCATCAAGGATAAAACAAAGATCCGTGCAGTTTCCTGCACGGACCTTCGTTTGGGAGAAAAGAGAGGATTTATAGGAGAAGAGAAGTATCAAATTCAAATGCCGGGGATCAGTTGGGCTTTTCCTCGTCCAGCACGACCGTGACGGTGCGGCTCTTGTCGGCGTGGTAGATCTCGAGCTCTACGGAATCGCCGGCGCTGTGGCGCTTGATCGCGGCGCGCAGCTCGTCGGAGCTTTGGACCTCGACCCCGTCGAAGCGGGTGATGATGTCGCCGGCCTCGATCCCGGCCTTCTCGGCGCAGCTGCCGGCGCTGACGGCGTCGACATACACGCCCATGGGCAGGCCGAAGTACTGGGCGTAGATCTCGTTGTAATCCCTTCTCGGCGTCACGCCGAGGTGGGCCTTGCCGGTGACGTAGCCCTTGGTCACGAGATCCCCCGCGATGGCGGCGGCGTCGTTGATCGGGATCGCGAAGCCGATGCCGTCCACGCCGGTGTCGGCGGGCTTGGCGGTGACGATGCCGACCACCTGACCCTGATCGTTATAGATGGGGCCGCCGGAGTTGCCGGAGTTGATGGGCGTGTCGACCTGGAACATGGACACGCCGTTCGGGCTGGTCTGGGTCCGGATCACGCGGTCCTTGGCGCTGACGTGGCCGGAGGTCATGGAGAAGTCCAGCTCGCCCAGGGGATTGCCGACTGCGTAGACCGCGTCGCCCACGCGCAGCGCGTCGCTGTCGCCGATCACGGCGGCGTTGAGGCCGCTGGCCTCGATCTTGAGGACGGCCACGTCGTTGTCGGCCTCGTAGCCGACGATCTGCGCGCTGTGGCGTGAGCCGTCATGCAGGATGACGTTCACATCCTGGCTGCCCTTGCGCGCGTCCTCCACCAGATGGTAGTTGGTGAGGATGTATCCGTCCTCGGAGATGATGAAGCCGGAGCCGGTAACGGCTGCGGAGCTCGTCATGCCGAAGAAGTTGGTATAGACGACGTCGGTGGTCACGCCGACGACCTGCTGACAGGCCATGTCGTAAATGTCCCCGGCGCTCATGACCGAGCCGTCGGAGACGGCGGCCACAGTGGTGCCGGTCGAGAACACGGGCGCGGACTGCACTTTCTGTCCCGCCGTGCCGAGCGAGGAGACGTTCTCCTCCAGCGTGTCGAGACGGGCGTCCATCATCGTGCCGACGAGCGCGCCGCCGCCGAGTCCGCCGAGCAGCGCGCAGATCAGGCACGCGGCGATCATGGCGCCGAGGCCGACGCCCTTGCGGCGGGAGCTCTTTTTCGTCTCCTTCTGGGGCTTCTCGGGGGGAACATAGTAGCGGGGCGGGACGGTGGTCTCGTCCGCGCGGACGTAGTGCGCGTCGGAATAGATGCGCTGGGTATAGCCGTTTTTGTAGTGGTATTCGCCGTTGACCCTGTCGTTCTGCTCGACAGGGGGATCCTGGCTCTCAAAAATCGGACCGCGTTCCTCGTCGTCGAAAAACATTTCGATACCTTCTTTGCCGGGGGAGGGGTACTGACCCTTTCCTGTTGTTTACGCCGTCAGAATACCCGATATTTATGACACTGACATGAACAAAGATACAAGGTTTTTTAAACGTTCCGGAAAGAGTATGTGAATGAAAAAAAGAGCGCTGTCATCCTGAGCGCCGGCGAAGGATCTCAAACTGTCCCGTTTTCCGCAGTTTAAGATCCTTCGTCGCTTCGCGCCTCAGAATGACAGCGATTGTTTTACCCGGTATGAAATATTACCGCAAAAAGCCGTTGATGATCTGCTCCTCGGCCTCGGCTTCGGTGAGGCCGAGCGTCATGAGCTTGATGATCTGGTCGCCCGCGATCTTGCCGATGGCGGCCTCGTGGATGAGGGCCGCGTCGACGCAGTCGGCCTCGAGCTCCGGCACGGCGAGCACTTTCGCCTCGTCCATGATGATGGCGTCGCACTCGGTGTGGCCCGAGCAGAGGGCCTTGCCCACGATGCGCGAGCGGTAGAGCTGCACGCTCTTATCCCGCGCGACCGAGCGGGAGACCACGTCCGCGCTCGAGTCGGGACCGTTGAGCTCCACGGTATACTCGCTCTCGGCGCGCTGCCCGGCGTGGGTCATCAGGCGCTCGTGCACCACAAGGCGCGCGCCCGCGTCCAGTGCGGCGAGCGTAGAGCGCTTCGTGTCGTCCACGCCCTTGATCTGCACCATCTCCATCTCGACGCTGCTGCCCTCGCCGATGAAGACCTCGGTGCGGGGGTTCATGATGCGCTTGCCGCGCCCCGTCCCCTCGCCGTAGTGCTTCTCGACGTACTTGACGCGGCAGTCCCTGCCGATGTGGAAGCAGTGCACGCCGTCGTGGGCCGAGTCCTGATCGCCGCAGTTGGAGATGCCGCAGCCCGCGACGATCACGACGTCGCAGCCGTCGCCGATGAAGAAGTCGTTGTAGACGACCTCCTTCATGCCGGTCTGGCTGAGCACGACCGGGATGTGCACGCTCTCGTTCTTCGTGCCGGGTTTGATGCGGATGTCGATGCCGGGCTTGTCGGGCTTGGAGCTGATCTCGATGTTCGCGGTGGAGGCGCGGCCCGCGGCCTCGCCGTCGGCGCGGATGTTGTAGGCGCCCTCGGGCGTCTTGTGCAGGTCGGCGATCTCGGCCAGCAGGCGCTTCTGGATCTCACTGAGCATGACTGACGCCCCCTTCCAGGATGCGGCTGCAGGTGACGGGAACGGTGCTCTTGAGAAGCTCGGGCAGGAGCTCGTCCTTGCGGCCCTGAGCCTGCACCTTCCCGTCGGCCAGCAGGATGATCGTGTCCGCGATGTTGAGGATGCGCTCCTGATGGGAGATGACGAGGATGGAGGCGTGAGAGCGCTTCTGCATGTTCTCAAAGACCTGGATGAGACTCTGGAAGCTCCACAGGTCGATGCCCGCCTCCGGCTCGTCAAAGACGGAGAGCGTGGTGCCGCGGGCCAGCACGGTGGCGATCTCGATGCGCTTCATCTCCCCGCCGGAGAGCGAGGCGTTGACCTCGCGGTCGATGTAGTCGCGCGCGCAGAGGCCGACCGCGGAGAGGTACTCGCAGGCCTCGCTGACGGAGAGGGTCTTGCCCGCGGCGAGCCGCAGCAGGTCGACCACGTGGATGCCCTTGAAGCGCACGGGCTGCTGCAGGGCGAAGCTGATGCCGAGGCGCGCCCGCTCGGTGACGCCGAGGGCGGTGATGTCCTGCCCGTCGAGCAGGATCTGCCCGGAGGAGGGCTTTTCGATGCCCATGATGAGGCGGGCGAGCGTGGACTTGCCGCCGCCGTTGGGGCCGGTGATGACGACGAATTTGCTGTCGGGGACGGTGAAGCTGACGCCGCGGATGATCTCGCGCGCGCTGTCCGCCTCCTCGACGTCAAAGGTGACGTTTTTCAGTTCCAGCATATTTTCTCTGTGACCTTTCGCAAAATTAACGGAAGCCTGTGGGATTATACCATATTCTCCGAAAAACGCAAGCCTTCGCCGGGGCGGAAGCGGGCGCGGCGGCGGAGAGAGGCTTTTTCATCCTTGACAACGGAGTGTTGATGTCGTTCGGGATATGTGTTATAAATAGTGTGTATCTCGACAAAAATCCCCATGCGGAATGTTCCGCTCCGCGACAAATGAAAACAAACGCAGCATGGGGGATTTTTTACGTATCTGTTCCGCTTGCCCCGACAGGGGCGGGGAACAGGCGTTTCAATCAAATTTTTACTGTGGAAGCGGAGCTTTCACAGTAAACGCAGGGAGGGAAGCCGCGTGAAAACAGAGAAAAGCAAAACGAAGGGTATCCTTCTGATCCTGTTGAGTCTTGTGCTGCTTGCGGCGATCGCCTATGTGGTCGCGACCTCGCTTTCGGGGCAGAAAACCGAGCTGCCGACCATCACGCCCCGGCCGACCGCAGAGGTCGTCATTCGGGAAAAAGAGGTCGAGAAGATCGTCGAGACCGAGAAGCGCATCACATCCGACGTCATTCAGGACGGGCTGCGGGAGATGGGATTTCTGCTCACGGAGGAGTATTACTTCACCGAAGTGGTCAGCTTCTCGAGCATCAAGAAATTCCTGATCGAATGGAAATTCACCGAGTCCAGCTTTCTGGCGAGCTATGACGGCGTGGTCTCGGCGGGGATCGACTGCTCGCGGATCACGGTCGAGAAGGACGACGAGAAAAAAGAGATCGTGATCGGCATCCCGGAGGCGCAGGCCCGTCCCGCGGACATCGACCCCAACAGCCTGATCGTGTACTCCGAGAAGGAGGGGACCGGCAACCACATCTCGATCCAGGATTACAACAATTCCCTGATCGAGCTTGAGAACGCCGCCGAAGAGAAGGCGGTCGAGCGGGGCGTCCTGGACCGGGCGAACGCCAATGCGGAGAAGATGATCCGGAGCTTCGTCGGCAGTCTCGTCGATCTCTCGGAGTATTCCCTCACGTTCGAAAGGCTCCCGTGAGGATGGAGAACAGGAGGAAGAAATGAACAACGCTCTGTCAAAATTTGTGATCTGCCTGTCGCTGGTCCTGTTTGCCGTCGTCTCCTTTTTCCCCCTGGCGAACAGGTACTCCTCGCCCGAGCGCTACGCGGCGTACAACGAGTCCATCGACGAGAAAACGGAGACCGTGCTGAAGCTCATGGGGGCCTCGACGGTGACCTCCGCCGGGCTCTCCGCCATCCCGGGGGATACCGCTACGCCGATCGCCGAGAAGCTGGCGGACTTTTCCGAGTATTTCCTGCTCATCCTCTGCGTGCTCTACGCTGAGAAATACCTGCTCAGCATCATCCCGCTGGGCGTTTTCCGCGGGCTGATCCCGCTCGTATGCGGCCTGTTCATGGTCGGGCGCTTCTGGAATCCGAAGCTGCTGGACCGGCAGGCCTGGAAGCTCACCCTCGTGTCGATCGCGCTGCTCGCCGTCATCCCGCTGAGCATCCGGACCTCGGATCTGATCTACGCCACATACCGGCAGTCGATAGACAGCACCATCGCCTCCGCGGAGGAGCTGTCCGAGGAGACGTCGGAGCTGTCCGAGGCGGAGGACGCGGGGATGCTCCGCTCGATCCTCAACCGCCTGTCCGAGACGAAGGACGGCCTCACCGAGAAGGCGTCCACGATCCTGAACCGCTTCGTGGAGACGCTGGCGGTGATGATCGTGACCTCGTGTCTGATCCCGATCCTGGTGCTGCTCTTCTTCCTGTGGATCTTCAAGCAGCTGACGGGGATGGACCTGCGCGAGCTCGCGCCCCAGGGGAAGACCCGCAGGCCGCCCTATCGGCAGCCGCACGGCGAAGACCGCCGGGAGACGGAGCGGGACCCGGTGTAAAACGCTCTCTCCGCAACGATACACGAGCATTCATTGTTTTTCCGCTTTTTGATCAAGGCTTGGAGGCATAATCCGCTTGGAGACGATTTCCGCCCTCTCAAACTGGCGTCTGCGCTTTGCCCGTGAAGGGGAGGGCGTCACGATCCTGCGCGCCTCGACCTGCGACGAGGACGCCGTCCTGCCGGACGAGCTCTTCGGCCTGCCCGTCACACGCCTGTCGGACCGCTGCCTCGCGCCCGGCGCGGCGGAGGTGGAGGGCGAGGACGTCCAGCTCGTCTGCGGGGCGCCGTCGGCGGACTTCGACAACCGCCGCATCCGGCGGCTCACCCTGCCGCGCCCGCTGAAAAGCATCGGGGACTACGCCTTTCTGAACCTGCGCGCCATGGAGACGCTCTGCGTCTTTGATGAACTGCAGGGGGTCGGCGGGGCCTGCTTCATGAACTGCCGCGCCTTCTCGAAGCTCGAGCTGACGCGCACGTCGGGCGCGCAGGGACCGGCGCTGGCCGCCATCGTCTCGGCCCTGCCGCAGGAGCTGACGGTCACGGTGCGCGGAAACGGGGAGGAGCTGCGCCTCGTCTTCCCCGAATACACCGAGCGCTACGAGGAGAACAGCCCCGCCCGCCACTTCGACTTCAAGATCGGCGGGGCGGGCTACCCCTACCACATCGTCTTTCGCTCGCGCAGGCTGGAGCTGACGGACTACGACGCGCTGTTTCCCGGCATGCTCGCCGTCGAGCACGAGGAGGACACGGCCCTGCGCCTGGCTTTCTGCCGCCTGCGCTGGCCGGTCGGGCTGTCGGAGAAGGCCCGGGGCATGTACCGCGCTTATCTCGAAAAGCACAGGGAGGAGACGCTGCTGTATGCCCTCGGGACCCGGGACATGGAGGGGCTGCGCCTCGCCCTCGCCCTCGACGGGCTGACGCGTGAGGAACTGGCCGCGGCGCTGGCCGCGGCGCGCGCCGCCTCGTATACCGAGGCCGCGGCGGCGCTGCTCGAGCGGCAGCACCGCCTCTTTCCGCCGCAGCGCAGGAGCTGGGATCTGTGATGGATATGGAACAAACCGAAAATCTCAGCGCCGTCGGGCGGGACATCCTGGACAGCGCGCGTACGCAGCTGTGCATGGCTCTGCCCTATCTCACGCCGGCGCTCTGCGCGCTCGCCTTCGCGCCGGGGGACGGCGTCACCGTCTCTGCGGCGACCGACGGCGGCGCGTACTATTACTACGCCCCCTATCTCGCGACGCTGTACCTGCGCTCGTCCGGGGCGGTCTGCCGCCTGTACCTGCACAGCGTGCTGCACTGCCTGTTCCGCCACCTGCGGGGACGCCGGGGAAAGGACGCCGCGCTCTGGGATCTGGCCTGCGACGCCGCGGTCGAAAGCGTGCTGGACTCCCTCGCCCTGCCCTGTCTCGCGCCGGTGCAGACCCCGATCCGCAAGAAGTTCTGGGGCGAGTGCCGCGCGCAGATGAAGGTCCTGACGGCCGAGGGCGTCTACCGCATGCTGCTGGGCGATCGGCGGCCGGAGTATGAGATCGCAACGCTCTCCCGCGCCTTTGCGCTGGACGACCACGGCCTCTGGGACGCGGAGGAAAAGCGCGAGCGGGAGCAAAGCGAGCAGCAGGACAAAAACTGGCAGAAGCTGGCCGCCGAGACGCAGAGCGCCATGGGCAGCTTCTTCGCCGCCGAGGGCACGGGCGGCGAGGCCGTGACCGAGCAGCTCTCGGTCGCGGCGCGGGACGACGTGGACTACCGCAGATTTCTCCGCCGCTTCGCCGCCCCGCGCGAGGTGCTCAAGAGCGACGTCGACGCCTTCGACTACAGCTATTACAGCTACGGCTTGCGCCTGTACGGCAACATGCCCCTGATCGAGCCGCCCGAGACCAAGGAGGAGACGCGCATCGAGGAGCTCGTGATCGCGGTGGACACCTCCATGTCCACCTCCGGCGAGCTCGTGCGCCGCTTTCTGGAGAACACCTACGCCGTCCTGCGCTCGACCGACACCTTCACGCGCAGGCTGGACATCCACATCATCCAATGTGACGATCAAGTCCGGGACGACACGCGCATCCGCAGCGCGGATCAGCTGCGCCGCTATATGGCGGCCCTGCCCCTGACCGGCGGCAGCGCGACGGATTTTCGCCCGGTGTTCGCGCATATCGAAACGCTGCAGCGCGCCGGGCAGCTCAAAAACCTGCGCGGCCTGCTGTATTTCACCGACGGCATGGGGATCTATCCGACGCGCCGCCCGCCCTACGAGGTGGCCTTCATTCTGCTGGCCGAGCCGCCGATGGCGCTGGAGATGCCCCGCTGGGCCATCCGCCTCGTGCCGGAGCTTGGGGATGCGGGGCCGGTCAAACAGCTCGACGAGAGCGTCTGGATCGAGGATATACTGGCAGAACTGCCCGAGTTGTGAGGGATCAGATATGAACATCAAACAGGCCAAGCAGCAGATCCGCAACACCCTGCGCGCCTATCTCGAGCGCGACGAGCTCGGGCGCTACCGCATCCCGCCGCTGAGGCAGCGGCCGGTGCTGCTCATGGGCCCGCCGGGCATCGGCAAGACCCAGATCATGGAGCAGATCGCCGCCGAGGAGAATGTGGGCTTGGTTGCCTACACCATCACCCACCACACGCGCCAGAGCGCCATGGGCCTGCCCTTCATCGAAAAGCGCGTCTACGGCGGCGAGGAGTTCAGCGTCACGGCCTACACCATGTCGGAGATCATCGGCGCGGTGTACGAGCTGACGGAGCGCACCGGCATCACCGAGGGCATTTTGTTCCTCGACGAGATCAACTGCGTGTCCGAGACCCTCGCGCCCATGATGCTGCAGTTTCTGCAGTGCAAGACCTTCGGCAACCAGCGCCTGCCCGAGGGCTGGCTGATCGTGGCCGCGGGCAATCCGCCGGAGTACAACAAGTCCGTGCGCGACTTCGACGTGGTCACGCTCGACCGCGTCAAGCGCATCGAGGTGCGGGAGGACTTCGCGGTCTGGAAGGAATACGCGCTGAAAAAGGGCCTGCACGGCGCGGTGATCTCCTATCTCGATCTCAAGAAGGACAACTTCTACCGCATCGAGAACACGCCCGAGGGCCTGCAGTTCGCCACCGCCCGCGGCTGGGAGGATCTGAGCGAGGTGCTGACGGTCTACGAGGAGCTCGGCATCGAGGCGGACGAGGAGCTCGTCGGGCAGTATATCCAGCTGCCCGCCCTCGCCCGGGACTTCGCGGGCTATCTGCGCCTGTACAAAAAATACCGCCAGGTCTACCACGTGGAGGACATTTTGCAGGGGCAGTGGCCGAAGGTCACGGAGACGGAATTCGCCGCCGCGCCCTTCGACGAAAAGCTCGCCGTCATGGGCCTGCTGCTGGCGAGGCTTTCCGAGGCTGCACGGAAGACGCGACTCCAGGACGCCCTGTGCGGGGCCCTGCACGACGCCCTCTCCGGCGTCAAGGGGCGGCTCGGGGAGGAGGAGCCGGAGGAATCGTTGGCCGACATCGTCGCGGTCCGGCGCGAGACGCTCAAGCGCGCCGCCGCTGCGGGGCAGAACGACCGCGAGCGGCAGGAGCTGAGACTGCGGGAGATCGAGCGGCTCGAGCGCTACCGCCGCGAGCTGCCGGACGGGGACAGTGAGGAGCAGTTCGCGGCCCTGCGCAGCTTCTTCGCCGCCGACACCGCCGAGCTCGACACCCTGGCCGAGGAGTGCGGCGAGCGCTTCGACAACGCCTTCCGCTTCCTCGAGACCGCCGTCGGCCAGAGTCAGGAGCTGGTGCTGTTCGTCACCGAGATCACCGCGGGCTTTGACTGCGCGTGGTTCGTGGGCGAGTACGGCTGCGAGGCCTACTTCCGCCACAACAAGGAGCTGCTCTTCGACGAGACGCGGCGGAGTCTGCTGGAGCGGATCGGGAAGAGTTGACGGCGCGCGCGGGCTCTGGTATAATCCTCATACATGAACAGGCAGCATCGTTCCGATGTATGCCGGGCCGAAAGGCAGCGAAGGTTTTCGCGGGACAGAGAGCACTGCCCCGCGAAAACCTTTTTCCTTCTGTGCGCGTACACTGTCAGGAGGTGATATGACATGATACTCTCCCGCCTGTTCCCCGCGGATGAGGCGGCGCGCTGCAACAATGTCGGCATCGCGCTCAACATCCTGCTGAGCGTCTTCAAGCTGGTCGCGGGCCTGCTCGCCCACTCGGCCGCCATGGTCAGCGACGCGGTGCACTCGGCGTCCGACGTGTTCAGCGGGCTGATCGTGATGCTCGGCCTGCGCGTGGCCAGGCGCGACGCCGACGAGGAACATCCCTACGGGCACGAGCGCTTCGAGTGCGTGGCGGCGCTGATCCTCGCGGCGGTGCTGGCGGTCACGGCGATCTTCATCGGCCTGAGCGCCTTCCGCCGCCTCTCGGATCCCGGCGAGCTTCAGACCCCCGGCGTGCTGGCGCTGGTCGCGGCCCTGGTCTCCATCGCGGTCAAGGAGGGCCTGTTCCGCTATACCCGGCGTGTGGCGAAGCGCGCCGCGTCTCCGGCGCTCATGGCCGGAGCCTGGCACCACCGCTCGGACGCGCTGAGCTCCGTGGGCGCGCTCATCGGCGTCGGCGGGGCCATGCTGGGCTTCCCCGCCGCCGACGCCGCGGCGAGCCTCGTCATCTGCGTGTTCATCGGCAAGGCCGCGCTCGACATCTTCCTCGAGGCGATCCGCGGCATGGTGGACAGCGCCGCCGACAGCGAGACCGAGGAGGCCATCCGCCGCAGCGCCCTGGCCGTGCCCGGCGTGCAGGGGGTCGACCTGCTGCACACGCGCTCCTTCGGCAGCCGCGTCTACGTCGAGATCGAGATCCGCGCCGACGGGAATCTCCCGCTCTTCGAGGCCCACGCCATCGCCGAGGACGTGCACAGCCGCGTCGAGGCCGCCTTTCCCCAGGTCAAGCACATCACGGTCCACGTCAATCCGGTCTGAAGAAAGTGCTTGCCTTTCCCGCAAAAATCCGGTAAAATATCTTTTGGGCCTCTGCGCCCGACTATTTGACGGCGTGCCCGGCACTCCACAAAATGCCGCGCACAGCATGTATAAGGAGGATATGTTCATCCCCGGGCTCGGGGTGCGGCAGTGTGGAGACCTGTCGTAAGGCGGCGCGCCCCACAGCGGGCGGCCGTGAGGGTATTCAGGCGGAGGCCGGATATCCGGAGCCGGAAAGCATGGCAACTGTTCAGCTGAAAAACATCAAGAAGATCTACCCCTTTGAAACCGGGGCGGAGCGGGCCCAGCGCAAAAAGTCCCGCGGCGAGTCTGTGGAGAAGAAAAAGGTCAATCTCCAGATCACCGACGAGGGCGTCGTCGCGGTGCAGGAGTTCAATCTCGACATCGCGGACAAGGAATTCATCGTGCTGGTCGGCCCGTCCGGCTGCGGCAAGTCCACGACCCTGCGCATGGTCGCCGGACTCGAGGAGATCACCGCCGGCGAGCTCATCATCGACGGCAAGCTCATGAACGACGTCGCCCCCAAGGACCGCGACATCGCCATGGTTTTCCAGAACTACGCCCTCTACCCCCACATGACCGTGTATGAGAACATGGCCTTCTCCCTGAAGCTCAGAAAGGAGCCGAAGGACGTCATCGACAAGAAGGTCCGCGAGGCCGCCGAGATCCTGGACATCACCCAGTATCTCGACCGCAAGCCCAAGGCCCTGTCCGGCGGCCAGCGCCAGCGCGTCGCCATCGGCCGCGCCATCGTCCGCGACCCGAAGGTCATGCTCATGGACGAGCCGCTCTCGAACCTCGACGCCAAGCTGAGAAACGAGATGCGCGCCGAGATCATCAAGCTGCGCGAGCGCATCAACACCACCTTCATCTACGTCACCCACGACCAGACCGAGGCCATGACCCTGGGCGACCGCATCGTCATCATGCGCGACGGCTACATCCAGCAGATCGGCACCCCGCAGGA
>JAILNC010000056.1 GCA_024691985.1 Oscillospiraceae bacterium
CTTCGCGGCGGTCGCGCTGACGGCCTTCCGCACCAAGGTCTACGGCGCGCTCGAGGCCGCCTTCAAGTACCTGGTCGTCGGCTGCATGGGCTCGACGGCGATCCTCGCCGGCGTCATCATGCTCTACGCCCAGTACCACACGCTCAACCTCGCGCAGCTCGGCTCCCTCGTCCCCGGGACGATGAACAACGCCACGAAGCTGGCCTTCGCCTTCCTCTACATCGGCTTCTCGACCAAGGCCTTCATCGTGCCCTTCCACCCCCTGGCGGCCGACGCCCACGGCGCCGCCCCCGCCTCCATCTCGGTGCTGATCTCCGGCGTGCTCACCAAGTCCGGTATTTACGGCATCATCCGCATTACATACTTCCTGTTCCAGAGCATGGGCCTCGGCAAGATGCAGTTCCTGCTCGTCTTCATCGGCAGCCTGAGCATGTTCGTCTGCGTGACGATGGCGCTGGCCCAGCATGACTTCAAGCGTCTGCTGGCCTACCACTCCATCTCCCAGATCGGCTACGTGCTGGCGGCCGTGGGTCTGGCGACGGGCCTGGGCTTCTCCGCGGGCCTCTACCACGCGATGAACCACACCCTGTTCAAGGGCCTGCTGTTCCTTGCGGCGGGCGCTGTCCTGCACGAGACCGGCACCACCGACCTCGGCAAGCTCGGCGGCCTGTCGAAGAAGATGCCCCACACCACGGTCCTGTTCCTGATCGGCGCCTTCTCCATCAGCGGCGTGCCGCCCTTCAACGGCTTCGCCTCCAAGTGGCTGATCTACCAGGCCACCTATCAGAAGGCCGTGGAGACCGGCAACATCGGCTTCCTCGCCGTGACGGTCATCGCCCTGATCACCTCCGTGCTGACGCTCGCCTCCTTCGTGAAGGTCACGCAGTCCGTGTTCTTCGGACAGCTCCCCGCGGAGTACGAGAACGTCAAGGAGGTCCCCTTCGGCATGCGCCTGGCCATGGGCATCCTGGCCGCGCTGTGCGTGATCACCGGCCTGTTCCCGCGCCTGGTCAACACCTACCTGACCGAGCCCGCCGCCAGGGCCATCCTGAACGTGGGCGACTACATCCGCTCCATGGGCTTCAAGAGCGAGCAGATCCTCCAGAACTCCGACTTCACCCACGCCGGCGTGTGGGAGCCCGTGAGCTGGCTGCTGATCCTCTGCATCGCGCTGCTGGCCGTCACGATCGTCGCGGTGGCCTCCAAGTACGACAGCGTCAGCGAGAAGAAGAGCGAGCAGGTCGAGGCCAAGTACCAGCTCTTCTACGGCGGCGAGGACAACGTGTTCTCCCAGGTCGGCGGCGGAGACCTCTTCTGGGGCTTCAAGCACAACTGGAGACACTACTTTGGCTTCATGCATGAGCTGCACAGCGGCGTCGTCAACGACTATGCCCTGTGGGCGGTGGTCGCGCTGGCCCTCGCCATCGGCTTCATGACGATCGTGCTCTAAGGAGGTGGGAAACATGACCAATGAAATCCTTGTGAATGCGCTTCAGTATCTGGGCTACATTCTCATTTTCCCCGGCTTCCTGTTCTGCTTCCTCTGCGGCAATCTGCTGATCGGCATTGACCGGAAGCTCGTCGCCAGAATGCAGAAGAGAGTGGGTCCGCCGATCCTGCAGCCCTTCTACGACTTCTTCAAGCTCTGCGGCAAGGAGACCATCATTCCTGCCGCAGCCTCCAAGACCACCTTCCTGATCGCGCCTCTGGTGGGCCTCGCGGCGCTGGTGGTGCTGCAGCTGTTCATCCCGATCCGCGGCTTTTCCGCCTTCTCCGGCACGGCGGACGTCATCGTGCTGCTGTACCTGCTGCTGATCCCGGCCCTGGCCGGCATCCTCGGCGCGGCGGCCTCCGGCTCCCCCTACGCGGGCGTCGGCCTGAGCCGTGAGATGGTCACCGTCATCGCGTGCGAGCTGCCGCTCGTGCTGATCCTGCTGGCCGTCGCCAAGGCGGTCGGCGACGCGGCCGGAACGGGCCTGTGCTTCTCGCTGAGCAAGATCGCGGAGTACCAGGTCGAAAACGGCAGTCTCATCTGCAGGATGAGCATGATCCCCGCCGCGATCGCCTTCCTGATGGTCATCCCCGGCGAGACCGGCAACCACCCCTTTGACGCGGCCGAGGCCGAGACCGAGATCTGCGAGGGCATGCTCGCCGAGTACAGCGGCGGCCCGCTCGCGGTCTACAAGCTCACCCACGCCGTCAAGGTGCTGACCCTGACCAGCATGTTCGTCGCGCTCTTCCTGGGCGGCGTCGGCGTCGGCATCCCGGCCGTGGACGCGCTGATCGTCTTCGCGCTGTGCGTCGTGATCACCGCGGTCTTCATCTCCCTTGTCCACGCGGTCACCGCGCGTCTCAAGATCGAGCAGCTATTCAAATACTACTGGACTGTGGTCTCCGGCCTTGCGCTCGTGAGCCTTGTGCTGGCCTGGTACGGTCTGTAAGGAGGGGCGAGAATGTTTAAGAAACTGATCGCGGAATCGACCGCCAAATCGCCTTGGCTCTATCACATCAACTCCGGCTCCTGCAACGGCTGCGACATCGAGCTCGTCGCCGTGCTGACGCCCCGCTTCGATGCGGAGCGCTTCGGCTTCAAGCTCACCGGCAGCCCCCGTCAGGCCGACATCGTCGTGGTCACGGGCCCCGTCACGAAGCAGAGTCTCAACCGCGTGCTCCGCTCCATCGAGCAGGTCCCCGAGCCCCGCTGCATCGTCACGATGGGCTCCTGCCCGCAGTCCGGCAACGTGTTCAAGGGCAGCTACTCGGTCTGCGCGCCGCTGTCGAAGTACGTGCACGTCGACGTCGACATCGCAGGCTGCACGCCCAAGCCCGAGGCCATCATGGACGGCCTGGTCAAGGCCACGCAAATTTTGAAAGAGAAGAGGGGGCAGATGTAATGGATTTCCCGTTTGTCAAAGAAGCTGTCACCAAGCTCTTCAGCAAGCCGAGCTGCCGCATGTACCCCCAGGTGCCCTCGGAGGCCTTTCCCGGCTACCGCGGCCGCATCGTCTTCCACCCCGAGACCTGCATCAACTGCAACGTCTGTGAGCGCGTGTGCGCCGGCGGCGCCATCACCCACACCGAGGAAAAGGTGGAAGAGGGCCTGAAGGTCACCCGTACCTTCGACCTCGGCTCCTGCACCTTCTGCAACACCTGCGCCGACTTCTGCTCGCGCCACTCCATCGAGCTGACGACCGACTATCACATGCTCGGCATCGAGGAGGGCGACCTGCTGGTCTCCGGCACCTTCATCAAGGCCCCGCCGAAGAAGCCCGCGCCCAAGCCCGCGCCCAAGCCCGCCGCCGCTCCCGCGGTTGCGGCTGCC
>JAILNC010000098.1 GCA_024691985.1 Oscillospiraceae bacterium
AAGCTGATCGTAGAGGAAAAGTAATCCGCATCTCTTTTTCTGTTATTTTTGAAGGAGGCTGCATATGTATCAATTCGTTCCCTTTGCCGTGATCCTGGTCGTCCTGATCTTTATTGCCGTGCGCTGCATCCGCATCGTACAACAGGCCAGGGCCTATGTGATCGAGTTTCTCGGCGCCTACAAGACGACCTGGAACGTCGGCATTCATTTCAAGCTCCCCTTTGTTGAGCGCATCGCCAAGGTCGTCTCGCTCAAGGAGCAGGTGGCCGACTTTCCGCCCCAGCCCGTGATCACGAAGGACAATGTCACCATGCAGATCGACACCGTCGTCTACTTCCAGATCACCGACCCTCGCCTGTACACCTACGGCATCGAGCAGCCCATGCTCGCCATTGAGAATCTCTCGGCCACGACCCTGAGAAACATCATCGGCGATCTTGAGCTTGACCAGTGCCTGACCAGCCGCGATATCATCAATTCCAAGATGCGCTCCATCCTCGACGAGGCAACCGATCCCTGGGGCATCAAGGTCAACCGCGTAGAGCTCAAGAACATCCTGCCGCCCAAGGAGATCCAGAATGCGATGGAAAAGCAGATGAAGGCCGAGCGTGAGCGGCGTGAATCCATCCTGCGCGCCGAGGGCGAAAAGCGGGCCGCCATCCTTGAAGCCGAGGGCGAGAAGGAGTCCGCCATCCTGCGCGCCGACGCCAAAAAGCAGCAGCAGATCCTCGAGGCCGAAGGTCAGGCCGAGGCCATCCTCAAGGTCCAGACCGCCACGGCCGAGGGTATCCGCCGCATCAACGAGGTCGCGCCCTCCGACGCCGTGATCAAGCTCAAGGCCATGGAAGCCTTCGCCAGCGCCGCCAACGGCCAGGCCACGAAGATCATCATCCCCAGCGAGATCCAGAGCGTCGCGGGCCTTGCCGCCGGACTGCTGGAGTCCGTCAAGGAAGAGAAGTAAAACACGATACAGACAGCAGCTGTGACCGGCGGGAAACCCGCCGGTCACAAACTGAGAGGATACGGAGGAAGCAGGCATGACGACATACAGCGAAGAGGCGCGGGCGTTTCTCGCCCGGCACGGCATGGACCCGGAGCGGATCGACCCGGATCTCTGCATCGAGGCCATGAGGGTCCAGATGGAGAGCGGTCTTGCGGGCGGCCCCTGCTCGATGGAGATGATCCCCACCTATCTGTCCAACGACGGCGCGCTGCCCCACGGCTCCTGCGCCGTGGTCATCGACGCGGGCGGGACCAACTTCCGCTGCGCGCTCGTGCGCTTCACCGAAGCCGGGGCCGAGGTCTCCGGGCTGCGCAAGTGCCGCATGCCCGGCATCGGGGAGAGCTGCACGTGGGAGGAGTTCATCCGCTTCGCTGCCGACCGCATCGAGCCGCTGATGGACAAGGCCGACGTGATCGGCTTCTGCTTCTCCTACTCCGCCGTCATCACCCCGGAGCGGGACGGGCGCGTGGTCTGCATCGACAAGGAGGTCGTCATCACCGGCTGCGAGGGGCAGCTTGTGGGCGCGTCGCTGCTGGCCGAGCTTGCGCGCCGCGGGATCACCGGCAAGCGCGCCGTCATCCTCAATGACACCGTGGCCGTGCTGCTCGGCGGCGCCGCCCAGCTCGACAAGGACGCGTACAGCGGCTTCATCGGCCAGGTCAGCGGCACCGGGACGAACACCTGCGTGTCGCTGCCAGTCTCGCAGATCGGCAAGCTCGGCCAGAGCGGGGAGCGCGGGATGGTCGTCAACCTGGAGTCCGGCGAGTACGACGGCATCGAGGGCGGCGACTACGACCGGATGCTCGACGCCGGGAGCCATGCCCCCGGCACCAAGCGCTTTGAGAAGCTGACCGCGGGCGTCTATCTCGGGGAGCTTGCGCGGCTCATGCTCCGCGGCGCCGCGGACGAGGGGCTTTTGAGCGAGGACTGCGCCGCCCATGTGCGCGGCCTGCCGCTCATCGACTCCTCCGTCATCGACGCCTGGGCCGGCGGCGAGGGCTTCCATCTGCTCGGCGGCGGCGAGGCGGACCACGCCTTCGCGCGCCAGCTCAGCCTTGCGCTGTTTCACCGCTCGGCCCGCTGCATGTGCGTCAACCTCCTCGCCCTCACGGAGCTCGCCGGGGGCGGGCGGGACAGGCCCATGTGCGTCCTGGCCGAGGGCTCGCTCGTCCAGAAGGGGCGGTACTACCGGCCGGAGCTGGAGCGCCTGCTCGCGCTGTACGGGCTGAAGGAGCGGGGATTGAAGATCGAGCTGCACGTCGGCGAGGAGACCACCATCCCCGGCTCTGCGGCGGCGGCCCTGCTCAACGCATAAAGCCTCTTGCAAGCTTTGGAAAAGCATGGTATATTGAATCGGCGTGCGCGGTGCTCTGCCCACGAATTCGCTGTAACGGAGTTTTTTGATGTTTGATTGGCTGACCGGCACGGTTGCCGGAAAAATGTGCGCCACCTTCCTCCTGTCCATGATGCCCGTTGGGGAGCTGCGCTTCGGCCTGCCCTACGGGATCGCGCTGGGACTGGAGTATCCGCTGGCGCTGATGGCCGCCCTGCTGGGCAATATCATCCCGGTGCCCTTCATCATCGTGTATATCAAGCGGATCTTCGCCTGGTTGCGCGAGCATATGCCGGTGTTCAATTCCTTCATCACGCGTATGGAGGCCAAGGCCAACCTCAAGGGCGAGACCGTGGAGAAGTACGGGCCGATCGGGCTGCTGCTCTTCGTGGCGATCCCGCTGCCCGGCACCGGCGCCTGGACCGGCGCGCTGATCGCGGCGCTGCTGGACATGAAGACCGAAAGGGCCGTGCCCTACATCATGCTCGGCGTCGTCATCGCGGCCATGATCATGACCCTCGTCACCTACGGCGTGATTCATATCGTTCTTTGATCTCAGAATAATGTAAAAGCTCCTCCGGGAAACCGGAGGAGCTTTTGCGTTGTCGGGCATTACAGCTTCTTCGTGTTCAGCGCGCGCATGGCGTTGAGCACCGCGAGGACCATCACGCCCACGTCGGCGAAGATCGCCGCCCACATGCCCGCCAGACCCAGCGCGCCGAGCAGCAGGCAGCCGAACTTGACCGCCAGCGCGAAAACGATGTTCTCGTACACGATGCGCAGACACTTGCGCGCGATGGCGATGGCGCGGGAGATCTTCATCGGGTCGTCGTCCATGAGCACCACGTCCGCCGCCTCGATGGCCGCGTCCGAGCCGAGCGCGCCCATCGCGATGCCGAGGTCCGCCCGCGTCAGCACGGGCGCGTCGTTGATGCCGTCGCCCACGAAGGCGAGCTTGCCGCTGCGCCCGGGAGCCTCCAGCATCTGCTCCACCAGCGCGACCTTGTCGGCCGGCAGCAGCCCGCTGTGATACTCGTCGATGCCGACGCGCTCGGCGACCTGCCTGGCCGCGCTCTCCGCGTCGCCGATGAGCATGACGGTCTTCGTCACGCCCGCTGCCCGCAGCGCCGTCAGCGCCTCGCGCACGTCGTCCTTCTCCACGTCGGAGATGAGGATGTGGCCCGCGTACTCCCCGTCGAGCGCGATGTGGATGACCGTGCCCGCGCTGCGGCAGGGGGTGAAGGGCACGCCCAGCTCCGTCATGAGCTTGTCGTTGCCGGCGGCTACGCGCACGCCGTCCACCGTGGCGAGCACGCCGCGGCCGCTGCGCTCCTCGATGTCCCGCACGCGGCTGCGATCGGGCTCACGCCCGTAGCAGCGGCGCAGGCTCTGGCTGATCGGGTGCGAGGAGGCGCACTCCGCCAGCGCCGCGTATTCGATGAGCTGTTCGTCGGGGAGCTCGCTGTGGTGGATGCCGCTGACCTCGAACACGCCGCGGGTGATGGTGCCGGTCTTGTCGAAAACCACGGTTTTGACCTGCGAGAGCGTTTCGAGATAGTTCGAACCCTTGACGAGGATACCCTCCCGGCTGGCCCCGCCGATGCCGGCGAAGAAGCTCAGCGGGATGGAGATGACCAGCGCGCAGGGGCAGCTGATGACCAGGAAGGTCAGCGCGCGGTAGCACCACGCGCCCCAGAGCGCGTCCATGCCGAACGCGAGGCGCACGAGCGGGGGCAGCAGGGCCAGCGCCAGCGCGCCGAACACGACGGCGGGCGTATATACGCGGGCAAAGCGGGAGATGAAGTTCTCCGAGCGGGATTTGCGCGAGCTGGAATTCTCCACGAGCTCGAGGATGCGGGCGACCGTCGAATCCCCGTAGGCGCGCGTGGTCTGGACGCGCAGCACGCCCGTCAGGTTGATGCAGCCGCTGACGACCTCGTCGCCCGCCTGCACGTCGCGCGGCAGGCTCTCGCCCGTGAGGGCGGCGGTGCTCACGGTCGACGCGCCCTCCACGATGAAGCCGTCCAGGGGGATGCGCTCGCCCGGCTGGACGACGATGACGCTGCCGACGGCGACCTCCTCCGGGTCGACCTGCACGAGCGCGCCGCCGTCCTCGATGTTGGCGTAGTCGGGGCGGATGTCCATGAGGGCGCTGATGCTGCGGCGGCTGCGGCCGACGGCGATGTTCTGGAACAGCTCGCCGATCTGGTAGAAGAGCATGACGGCGACGGCCTCGGTGAAGTCCCCGCTGCCCTCGTAGAGCGCCAGGGCGATCGCGCCGAGCGTGGCCACGGCCATCAGGAAGTTCTCGTCGAACATCTGCCGGTTGCCGATGCCGAGCGCGGCCTTGCGCAAAATGTCCCAGCCGACGACGATGTAGGAGGCGGCGTACAGCACGCAGCGCGCCCAGAGGGGCAGCGGCAGCAGCAGGGCGGCCAGCAGCAGCGCCGCCGAGACGACGATGCGTACAAGCATTTTTTTCTGTTTGCGGTTCATATCGGCCTCCGAAAATGAAATGCGCGGGCATGGCTGCCCGCGCGTTCATGGAATCAGAAAAAGATTTCGCAGTCGGGCTCGACCTTGCGGCAGGCCTTGAGCACGTCCTTCATGACCTTCGCGGGATCGGCGCCCTCGGCAAAGTCCACCGTCATTTTCAGCGCCATGAAGCTGACCGTCGCGTCCGCGACGCCGGGTGTCTTCTTCGCGGCCTGCTCCATCAGGTTCGCGCAGTTGGCGCAGTCGACCTCGATCTTGTAGCTCTTTTTCATCGTTCGTTCCCTTCCTTTCTCAGAAATTACGATTAAGCGCTTGTTTAATCTTGATGTCTGCATTATACTGAGGAAAAAACGGGAAGTCAACGCCTGCGGGCGATAGCCTGCCAAAAGGGAGAAAAGGATTTCCAAAAGGGAGGACGGCATGGGATTTGACCGGATGGGACACGAGCACGGCAGCGTGCGCAAAGACGCGCTGCTGCGCCGCCAGCTCCTGCTCGGCGGGGATTTTTCCGCCGTGGCGGAGCTGTTTCACCTGCTCGACGATTCGAGCCGCCTGCGCATCTTCTGGCTGCTGTGCCACACGGAGGCCTGCGTGGCTGACATCTCCGCCGTCACGGACATGTCCTCGCCCGCGGTCTCGCACCATCTGCGCCTTTTAAAGGACGCGGGGCTCGTGCGCGGCCGCCGCGAGGGGAAGGAGGTCCGCTACCGCGCCGCCGACACCCCCGCCTGCAAGCTGCTGCACGCCATGATCGAAAAGACGATGGAGATCTCCTGCCCGCAGCTCGGCGAGGAGGACGAGGACAGGGCCCTCGCCGCCTACAGCGCCGAGCAGGTGGAGACCGTGCGCCGCATGCACGACGAGCTGCTGCAGCACCCCGAGCGCCGCGTGCCCATCGAGGAGCTGGCCCGGCGCTATCTGATGAACCCGACGACGCTCAAGGAGGTCTTCAAGGCCATCTACGGCGACTCGCTGGCCGCGCACATGAAGGAGCACAGGCTCGAGAAGGCCGCGGAGCTGCTGCGCCGCTCGGACGAGAGCGTCGCGGCCGTCGCCGCCGCCGTGGGCTATGACAGCCCCAGCCGCTTCTCCGCGGCCTTCCGCGCGCGCTATCACCTGCTGCCGAGCGAGTATCGCCGCGGCACGCTCGCCGAGCCGGATCAGGATTGAGGCGCAGATCGTTTTTTGTATTGAAGCAAAACCCGTTCGGACCAAGTCGGACCTGCAAGCGGGATCGTGAGGGGGGCGGAGAGCCTCCCTTCACGTTCGATCCATGCAAAACTCCCCATGCCTCAAGGCATGGGGAGTTTTGATCTTATGGAGCTTAAGCGGCATCCAGCTCATCCAGCCAGGCGCGCCATTTCAGCTCCTCACGCAGCGCGTCCGAGTCAAGGGAGCCGTCGATGGGGTTGTAGTAACTGATGGGGTTCTCGTTCTCCATAACCTTGACCTCGTTGATCAGGCTGCCCTTTGCCAGGCGCGTCACGGTCGGATAGACGCCGGATTCCTTGAGGAGCCTGCGCAGCGATGCGGTATCGCCGACGGTGTTGGCGACGGTGAAGTAAAGACTGCACGGGAAGGCGCCCTCCTCGATCACCTCGATGGAGGTGGGAAAGACGACGCTGTTCAGCTTTACGCAGTCGGAGAAGGCGCCTTCGGGGATGTCGGTGATCCCCTCGTCCAGGATCACACGGCGGATCTGCGCCGCATGATCCGCCCAGGGAGCGGGATCATCCTCGGAGAAGGACGGGAGCGCGCCCTCGCCGCGGAGGATCAGAAAGGCATTGTAGATGTTGTAGACGTAGGAAAAGCCGTCCCCGAAGCTGCCGCTTTCGAGATTGTCGTCCGCCTCGGCAAAGGCCTGGAGCGGAAGAAGGGCAAACAGCAGGCAGAGGGCGATAAGGAGGGCAAAAAGTCTGGGTGTGGTTTTCATGGCAAAGCCTCTTTTCTCTGTATTGTGATTTCAAGTATAATACCAATTCCCGCAGAATGCAAACCCCAATTTAATCGCCCCGGAAGACTTTTGCGATCGGGGAGTCGGAGGAGACGACAAGGGTCTTGTTCCCGCCGGCCAGCGCCTCCTCGGCCATGTCGAGCGCGCGCATGAACTCGTAGAAATCGGCCTCCTCCTCGGTGTCGTAGATCTCGGAGAGGATGCGCATATACTCGGCCTCGCCCTCGGCCTTGAGCTTCTCGGCCTGGGCCCGGGCCTCGGAGAGCGTGATCTGCACGGACTTGTCGGCCTCGTTGCGGATCTGCTTGGCCTCGGCCGCGCCCTCGGCGGAGAAGGAGGCGGCGATGTTGTCGCGCTCGGAGATCATGCGCTCGTACACGGCGGACTTGTTCTCGTCGGGCAGGTCGATGCGCTTGGTCTCGATGGCCAGCAGGTCGATGCCGTAGCGCTCGAAGGTGGTGCCGACGTTCTCCATGATGCGCTGGGCCAGCAGCCCGTCGCGCCCGGAGATGACCTCCTCCTGCCGCATGGACGAGATGACCGTCTTGAGACTGTTGTAGACCACGGTGTCGATGCGGTACTCGGCGTTGCCGATGTTGCCGGAGAGGGTCTGGATGAACTTGAGCGGGTCGCTGATGCGCCAGAGCACAAAGGAGTCGGCGACCATGGACTTCTTGTCGCTGGTGATGACGTCGCTGACGGCGAGGTCGTAGAGCATCTCGGTCTTGGGCAGGGTGCTGACGGTCTGGATGAAGGGCAGCTTCATGCTCAGGCCGGGCTCGTCGATGATCCGCACCACCGCGCCGAACTGGCGCACGATGGTGTACTCGTTCTGATGCGTGGTCACGAAGCAGGCGGATGACAGGATCACGATCAGCACCAGGATCAGAAGCGGGATGCTGACGGCAAGACGCTTTTTCATGCTGCGTTCCCTCCTCCCGGATTCAAGTCGGCAAAGGGCGCCAGCGGCAGGGCCGTCTGCACGCCGGTCTGTGCGTCGACGATATAGAGCTTCATGTCTGGCAGGACCTTTTCCATGGCCTCATAGAACAGGCGCTGCTTGGTGATGAGCGGGTATTTCTGATACTCCTCGAACAGCGCGGCGAAGCGGGCGGCCTGGCCCTCCGCCTCGTTGATCTTGCTCTGGCGGTAGGCCTCGGCGCTCTTGATGATCTGGTCGGCGTCGGCCGCGGCGGCGGGGATGACCTCGTTGGCGTACTTCTTGGCGTTGTTCACCATGGTGTCGGCGGACTGCTTGGCGGTCTCCACGGCGGTGAAGGCGCGCTGCACCTCTGCCGTGGGGGGCTCGGCGTCCTGAATGGTGATGTTCTGGAGCTGGATGCCGATGTCCTCCCTGTCGAGACGCGCGATGACCTTCTCCTTGATGGCGGCCTGGATCTCGCTCTTGCCGGTGGTGATGACCGCGTCGACGTTGTACAGGCCGATGGTGTCGCGGATATAGCTCTGGCAGAGCATCTTGAGGATGTCCACCGGCTCGCGCGAGCTGTAGAGATACTTGATCGGGTCGGTCACGCGGTATTCCACATAGAAGTCGACGTTGACGAAGTTGTAGTCGTAGGTGATCATCAGCGACTCGTCGTCAACGCTCTGGCTGCTGCCGATGCGGTAGCCGAGCGGGAAGCCCTGGATGGTCTTGGTGACCTTCGTCACCTTCTGGATGAGGGGGAGCTTGAGCTTGAGACCCGAGGAGGAGACCATCGTGGGTCTGCCGAAGGTGGTGATGACGGCGTACTGGTCCTCCTTGAGCGTGTAGAAGGAATCCAGCGCGAGCCCGATCAGCAGCACCGCAGCCACCAGCAGGATCGCGGTCTTCATCGGGAGCTTCGCCGAGGGCCGCGGCCTGCGCACCGGGCCGCTGGAGTAGCTGCCGTCCTGATTGATGTTCATGGCGGGTTCATCCTTTCTTCTGCATTTTTTAATATTATGATATCAGTATACCGCAAAACGGGCCGCTTGTGAAGTGGACGGCGCAGGAATTGATATAAAATTAACAAAAAGCGCGGCGGGAAAAAACGCTTGCGGTTCGCCTCTGCGGCTGATATACTGAAAAAAGAGAGAGAAAATCCCAAAAAACGGATAGAGACAGTATTTTTTCGACAAATTACAGAGGAGGAGAAAATGAAAAGAGCAAAACGCACGCTTGCCCTGCTGCTGGCTCTGCTGATGTGCCTTACCCTGTGCGCCTGCGGCGGCAAGAGCGAAGCCGCCCC
>JAILNC010000107.1 GCA_024691985.1 Oscillospiraceae bacterium
CTTGCCCTTGGTGACCCGCAGCGCGATGATCAGGATCAGGCCGCTCGTCACCGTCAGGATGGCGGAGAGGGCCGCGCCGGAGCCGACCGAGTTGCGGACGATGTTGGTGTAGGCCTCGATCGTCAGGGTGTTGTTGTGGCCGGACGAGAGCATGATCGAGCAGCTCAGCTCATTGATACAGGTGACCCAGGAGAGGATCGCGCCGGAGAACACGCCGGGCAGCATCAGCCGCGCCGTGACCTTCCAGAAGGTCTTCATGGGCGCGACGCCCAGGTTGATCGAGGCCTCCTCCACGCTCGGATCCATCTGCATCAGGAAGGCGCTGGCGCTGCGGACGGTGTAGGGCAGCTTGCGGATGACGTAGGAGATGATGATGATGGCGGCCGTGCCGGTCAGGATCAGAGGCTTGACGTTGAAGGTGACGATGTAGCAGAGACCGAGCACCGAGCCGGGGATGACATAGGGCGCCATGAGCAGCATATCCAGCAGGCCGCCGGTCTTGCCCTTCTTACGCACGATCGCATAGGACATCAGGATGCCGATGACCACGATGAAGACCATGGCGATCAGCGAATAGCTGAAGGTGTTGCGCAGGCTGGTCCAGAGGCGGGCGCCCAGATTCTGATAGTTCTCGAAGGTGAAGCCGCCGATGAAGCTGGAGTAGTTGGTGTGCTGGAAGGAGCTGGCGCAGACGACGATCTGCGGCAGGAAGGAGATAAAGGTGATCAGAAACACCGGCAGCGTCACCAGAAAGCGCTTGAAGCCGTGCACGACGTTCTCCTTCGGGGGACGCAGCGCGGACATGATGTAGTTCCGGCGGGCCACCCAAACCTTCTGCACCAGCAGCATCAGCAGCGTGATGACGACGATGATGATGGAGATGGCGGAGGCCAGGTTCCCGTTGCCGCCGGTCTCGCTCAGGTACTCGTTGTAGATCAGCACCGGCAGCGTGCGAAATTCCGATCCGCCCAACAGCATGGGCGTGCCGAAGTCCGCCAGCGCGCTCATGAACACCACCAGCGCGCCGGCCGTGATGGAGGGCGTGACCACCGGCATGGTGACCGTGAAGAAACGGCGCAGCTTGCCGCTGCCCAGGTTCTCCGCGCACTCCTCCAGAGAGCTGTCGATGCTCTCCATGGCGCCGGAGGTGTACATGTAAATATAGGGATAGAGCTTGAGCGTCAGCACCGTGCTGATGCCGCCGAAGCCGTAGATCGTGCCGATGGAGATGCCGTATTTGGCGAGGAACGTGGTCACGGAGCCGGCGCGGCCGAAGAGCATGATCCACGCGTAGGCGCCCAGGAAGGGCGGGCTCATCAGGGAGAGGATGGCCAGCACGTGCCAGACCTTCTTGCCCCAGACGTTGTAGCGGGTCATGAGATAGGCCATCGGGACGCCCAGGATCACCGCGAACAAGGTGGGCACCAGCGAAATGCCGACACTGTTCCAGAGCGCGCCGTAATAGTATTTCTTGGTGAAGAAGCGCTGGAAGTTCGCCAGCGTCAGCCCTTCCACCTTCGTGCTCTTGAAAGCGTTGGTGATGATGGAGGAGAACGGCCATACCAGGAACAACGCGAAGATCACAAGCACCATCATCTTGACCCAGAACCACGGGTCCATGTAGAAGGGCATGGAAGTCTTCCGTTTCAGCATGTGATGACCTCCCCGGATTCCGCTTCGTACACGCTGATCCTGGTAGGATCGAAGTTCAGGAACACCTTCTCGCCGGCCTCATGCACCTTGGTGGTGTCCTTGGTATACTCGTTGACGATCAGGCTCCGGCCGTTGGAGAGCTTGACCTCATACTCGATGAAGTCCCCGAGGAAGGTGGAGAACATGATCTCGCCGGGCAGCCCGCTCTCCGCGAAGAAGAGCTGCTCGGGCCGGGCGGAGAGCTTGGCCGGGCCGACATAGTCCTTCTTGACCGGGACCGTGATCTGCAGCTCGCCGTTGACGTCCACCGTACCGCCCTTATCCACCGTGCAGTCGAGGAAATTGCTCACGCCGATGAAGCCGGCCACGAAGGGATTCTGCGGCTTGGCATAGATCTCGGTGGGCGTGCCGATCTGCATGATGTAGCCGTCGCGCATAACGGCGATCCGGTCGGAGATGGCCAGCGCCTCCTCCTGATCGTGCGTGACGTAGATGGTGGTGATGCCGAGCTTGCGCTGCAGCTTCTTGATGACGGTGCGCATCTGCACGCGGAGCTTGGCGTCGAGGTTGGACAGAGGCTCGTCCATGAGCAGGACGCTCGGCTCGATGACGAAGGCGCGGGCCAGCGCCACGCGCTGCTGCTGACCGCCGGAGAGCTCGCTCGGCTTGCGCTTGGCCAGATGCGCGATCTGCACCAGCTCCAGCGCCTCCTTCACCCGGGGCTCGATCTCCGCCCGGGGGACCTTGCGCGCTTTCAAGCCGTAGGCGACGTTCTCCTCCACCGTCAGATGGGGGAAGATGGCGTAGTTCTGGAAGACCATGCCGATGTCCCTCTTGTGCGCGGGGACGGCGTTGATCAGACGGTCGCCGAAATAGAACTCACCGCCCTCAATGGAGTTGAAGCCGGCGATCATGCGCAGCAGGGTGGTCTTGCCGCAGCCGGACGGGCCGAGCAGCGTAAAGAACTCGCCCTCCTTGATGTCCAGCGAGACGCCCTTGAGCGCGGTGAAGTCGCTGTACTTCTTGACAGCATCCTTGATGATAACAGCATTGCTCATAGTATCCCTCCGAGATTTCGTTTTCAGAGCTCAAGAGAACAGACGCCGGGCGTCTGCTTTCTTCAGCTCTGCATCTAAAAAACAGGGGGGATCCGGGGATCCCCCCTGTTTTTTGCCATTGAAGAATGGACTGCGGGGTTTAGCCGACCAGCGTGTCCTGCCACATCTCCTTGATTTCGGGAGCATTGTTGGCGGCATAGTCGAAGTTGTAGTTCATCAGCGTGACATCGCTCAGCGGGCAGAGACCCACAGGCGTCACGTCGGAGCGGATGGGACGGCGGCCCCAGTCGGCGTTCTGCGCGACCTGGCAGTCATAGCCCAGCACGAACTCCTCAAAGAGCTCGGCCAGCTCGGGATTCGGGCAGTTCTTGACGATGGCGACACCGTCGGGAACGGCGGAGGTACCGTCGGTCGGGTAGATGACCTTCATGAAGTCCTCGGTGTACTTGATGGCGGCCTTCTCAAGGGTGATGCCGACGGCGTTCTCCTTGTTGTAGACGTCCTTGTGAGCCAGGGAGGAGGAGTTCTTGACCTCGAGCTTGTCGATGACCTTCCCGACGAAGTCCCAGCCGCCGGCATAGCCGTCAGCCTCCTCGCCGAACAGGAAGAGCATCGTGCACAGCTGCGTGAAGGCGGAGCCGGAGGAGGTCGGGTCGGCAATGGCGATCTTGCCGTATTTGGCGGTGTCGAAGTCAGCCAGGGCAGCCCAGGTGGTGGGGATGTCCGCCTCGGGGATCATGTCAGTATTGGCGATGAAGACCATGGGCAACGGGGACTCGCCGATCCAGTAGTACTCGGGATCGTACAGGCTGGAGTCGATCAGGTCGATGCAGCTGGGCTTGTAGGGCTGGAAGTACTGCTTGTAGGCAGCCAGCGTGTCAGCGCCGCCGCCCCAGAGGACGTCCGCGATCGGGTTGGCAGCCTCGGCGCCGATCTTGTTGACCAGGTTGGAGGTGCCGTCGGCAATGACCTCGACCTTGACGTCGGGATAGGCCGCCTCAAAAGCGGCGACGCCGGCATTCAGGGGGTCGGAGTCATGGGGAGAGTAGACGGTGAGCGTGCCGCTGGGGCCCTTCTCCTCGGCGGGAGCGGCAGCGGGCTCGGCCGCCGGAGCGGCGGCGGGCTCGGCCGCGGGAGCCGCAGCAGGGGCGGAGCTCTGTCCGCAGGCGCACAGCGCGAAGATCATCGTCAGTGCAAGCAGCATTGCGATCAGCTTTTTCATTGTGGTTTTCCTTTCTCATTTTTGTTTTATTGTCGATACCCCTCCCCGCCCCTTTGCAGAAGCCCATCATGCTTTGCTGTGCAAAGCATGGAACAGGGCCCTGTTCCGGCGCGTTTCGGAATATGAACAACATATTAACGCACACGGAAACTATACTTTTTTTCGTTCAGGATGTCAATTCTCCCCTTTGCCCCGCCGAATATTTTTGTTGCAGTGCACAAATTCAATTCAAATATTTTGTGCAATTATGGGCTTGACATTTTTCGTGTTCCCATCCTCCTCCTCAGGGCGGCTTCTCCTCCGGACGCGCCGCGAAATCTTTGCGCAAACCCGCGATTTCTTCTTGACAAGCACAGCGGGAGTCATTATAATACAAAAGCTGCCCGGGCGTGTTTCCGGCAGTTCATCTTTCGGGGTGTAGCGCAGATGGTAGCGCGCATGGTTCGGGACCATGAGGCCCGGGGTTCAAATCCCCGCACTCCGACCAAAAAAACAGGGCTCAAAACTGTTATTTTGGGCTCTTTTTTTGTACTTTTTTGTGGTGTTCATTTTTCGGTTTTTGCGACTGGTGCACAAAATTGGTGCACAATCACGTTTTTGGGGCTTTTTTTCTCCATTTTGCACATAAAAATAGCCGCACCATTATGAGGGGCGGTTGATGGTGTTTAAGCTATCTGGATTTGTGGACAGACTTCAAGTTCCATGTGAGCGGCGTCAAGTTCTTCTTGGAGTCGGGATCAATATTCAGCGAGGGCAAACAAGCTCATTGCGATAGCGCCGGGGTTCACGCCCGTTTCATTGCAAGGGTCAACGGCTGCGCTCAATATGCTCAAGGTCTCCCCGATACCTCCGATCTCCGTTGCTATGAGGTCAAGTGTTCTTTTGTCTCTGTACATGTGTGTGTTTCTCCTTTCAAATCAGGCTGACAGTTGCTTCATCGTTTTGTTCCTGTTCTGCAAGCAGTTTTCCTGCGTTTTTTGTTCTGAGATAAAAACATTATATCACGCTGCAGCCTTTTTTCAATCTTAACGCTGTCAGGATCCTGTTTTTATCTTTTTACAGAGACAAAAGTCACCTCACGAATTGCGCCGGTCTCCTGTTCACGGCTTATTGCTTTTTTGCGGACAGTACGCTATACTTTCAGCAGAAGAGGTTTTGGCTTGCGGCTGTGTTTTTTCAGAAAGGAGATACGGAATATGGACAAAGCGATGAAGCTCGTCCGGAGGCAGTGCACTCTCGCCCTTGTCAGCGCGGTCATCGTGGTGGTTTGTGTCTGCATCGGCGTCACGATGAACCTGACCACCCTCTATGACGAAAACTTCGATCACATGGGGCTACGCACCTTCTGCATGTTTACGGTCAATTCCAATATCCTCACCGCTGCCGCCATGTCCATGGTCATCCCCTATACGGTGGACGGGCTGCGCACGCACTACTACCGCATGCCGCGGTGGATCGTGGTCTTTGTCTTTGCGGCTGTCACCTCCGTGACGCTGACCTTTCTGGTCTCCCTGTTCGTCCTTGCCCCGGTCAAGGGTTTCGTGCTGATCTTTACCGGCTCGCGGTTTTTCCTGCACGGCGTCTGTCCCGTGCTCGCCTTTCTTGCTTTCTGCTTTTTTATGAGCGCAAAGCGCCTCTCCTTCGTCGAGTCCCTCCTCTCGCTGATCCCCGTGCTGATCTACGCCGTCATATATTATATCATGGTGGCGGTCGTCGGCGAGGAGCGCGGGGGCTGGAACGATTTTTACGGCTTTTTGACCCGTATTCCGGCATGGCTCTCCATGACGCTGATCTTGCCCCTGACCTTCTGCATTGCAAGCCTGATCCGCTTTTTCCACAACCGCAGCTATCATCGGCGGGAGGAAGCGGAGGCCGCCTTCTTCCGGGCGGAGTTCGCCAACGCCGACACCCGGAAGATCGTCGCAGCCATGGCGCGCGCCCGCGGCGCATCCATGAAAATGCGGGATATCCTGATCCCCACGCGCATCTTCTCCATCCTTTTGGAGAGCAGCGGGGATGACTGCTCGATGGAGGAGCTGTGTGAAATCTTTCTGAAGGAATATGCGGCCAACAGCGAAGTGCTGAAGATGGAGAAGTTATGGCTCTGAGCTGCAGGACCGCGCCCTCTTTTCCGACGAAGGCCCCGTTCCGTCCGTTTTTCCCATGCCCGAAAAAGACGGAACGGGGCTTTTTCCTACCTCCTTTTTCTGTACATTCTGCCGATTGACAAGGGATGAAAATTCCCGGTATAATCGAGGTGACTTTAAGGCGACCCTGTGAGATCGGCAAGGAAAAAAGGATGTGATCCGCATCCTGCTGTCCGCATACCTTGCCGCGTTACGGTGAGGTATCGTTTGTTTTTCGGAGGACCTGCGCATGCTTGTTTTCGATCAGGTCAAAAGAATCTGCGCCGAGGCGGGAGTTCCCATCCTCCGGGGAAACAATGCGGCCTTTCTCCGTCTGAACACAAGTCAATACGCCCTTATGCCCGGTTTCTGCGATGTGCATGTGCACCTGCGCGAACCGGGCTTTTCTTATAAGGAAACGATCCGGAGCGGCACGCGCGCCGCTGCCCGCGGCGGCTTCACCGACGTGTGCGCGATGCCGAATCTCGACCCTGTGCCGGACTGCCCTGCGCATCTGGCCGCGCAGGAGGAGCTCATCGCCCGCGGCGCCTGCGTGCGCGTCCACCCCTACGGCGCGATCACGGTCGGGGAAAAGGGCGGACAGCTCGCGGAGCTGGAGGCGCTGGCGCCGCGCGTGATCGCCTTCTCCGACGACGGGCACGGCGTGCAGGACGACGCGCTGATGCGCGAGGCCATGCTTCGCGCGAAGGCGCTCGGGAAGCTGATCGTCGCCCACTGCGAGGACAACCGCCTGCTGCGCGGCGGCTATATCCACGACGGCGCCTATGCCGCAGCCCACGGCCACCGGGGCATCTGCTCCGAGAGCGAGTGGGGCCAGATCGCGCGCGATCTCGAGCTCGCTGCCCAAACCGGCTGCGGCTACCACGTCTGCCACATTTCGACCAAAGAGAGCGTGCGGCTCATCCGCGAGGCGAAAAAGAGCGGCGTGGACGTCAGCTGCGAGACGGCGCCGCACTATCTGCTGCTGGATGAAAACGACCTTGAGGAGGACGGGCGCTTCAAGATGAACCCGCCCCTGCGCGCGCGGGCCGACCGCGAGGCGCTGCTCGAGGGTCTGCTGGACGGTACGGTCGATATGATCGCCACCGACCACGCCCCGCACGCCGCCCATGAGAAGGCAAAGGGACTCGCGGGAAGCGCCTTCGGCATCGTCGGGCTCGAGACCGCCTTTCCCCTGCTGTATACCGGCCTGGTGCTTGAGGGCGTCCTGAGCCTTGAGGCGCTGGTCGACAAGCTGAGTCTCGCCCCGCGCAGACGCTTCGGCATCCCGGCGGGCGAGGATTTCACGATCTGGGATCTGAACATAGACTATCCGATCGACCCGGACGAATTTCTGTCCATGGGCCGCGCGACGCCCTTCGCGGGGCGGCGGGTCTTCGGACGCTGCAGGCTGACCGTCTGCGGCGGCAGCATCGCCTATTACGAGGAGGACTGACATGGCAAAACGCACAGACATCAAAAAGGTGCTCATCATCGGCTCCGGCCCCATCGTCATCGGACAGGCCGCCGAGTTCGACTACGCGGGGACGCAGGCCTGTCTGGCCCTCAAGGAGGAGGGTTACGAGGTCGTGCTGGTCAACTCCAACCCCGCGACCATCATGACCGACACCTCCATCGCGGACAAGGTCTACATGGAGCCGCTGACCCTGGATTACATCGCCAAGATCCTGCGCTACGAGCGGCCGGACGCCATTGTCCCCGGCATCGGCGGGCAGACGGGGCTCAATCTCGCGATGCAGCTCGAGCGCAAAGGCATCCTGCGCGAGTGCGGGACGAAGCTGCTCGGCACGAGCAGCACGAGCATCGAGCGCGCCGAGGACCGCGAGATGTTCAAGGAGATGTGCCAGTCCATCGGCGAGCCGGTCATTCCCTCGGAGATCACCTACGATCTCGAACAGGCGAAAGCGGCCGCCAAACACATCGGCTACCCTGTCGTGCTGCGCCCCGCCTTTACGCTGGGCGGCACGGGCGGCGGCTTTGCCGACAACGAGGCGGAGCTTGTCGAGATCGGCACGAACGCCTTCCGCCTCTCCCCCGTCCATCAGGTGCTGATCGAGAAGAGTGTGCGCGGCTACAAGGAGATCGAGTTTGAGGTCATGCGCGACTCCAACGACACAGCCATCACGATCTGCGGCATGGAGAACGTCGACCCCGTCGGCGTGCACACCGGCGACTCCATCGTCGTGGCGCCGATCCTCTCGCTCAATGAGCACGATTTAAAAATGCTCAACGACAGCGCGATCAAGATCATCCGCGAGCTCAAGATCGAGGGCGGCTGCAACGTGCAGTTCGCGCTCCACCCCGAGACGAGCGAGTACTTCCTCATCGAGGTCAACCCCCGCGTCTCCCGCTCCTCCGCCCTCGCCTCGAAGGCGAGCGGCTATCCGATCGCCCGCGTGACGGCCAAGATCGCCATGGGCATGGCTCTCGAGGAGATCCCGGTCGCGGGCGGCACCGCCGCGCTCGAGCCGTCGCTTGACTACTTTGTCGCCAAGTTCCCGCGCTTCCCCTTCGACAAATTCCCCGACGCCCCCAACACCCTCGGCACGCAGATGAAGGCCACCGGCGAGGTCATGGGCATCGGCTCGACGCTGGAGGAGTGCTTCCTCAAATCCGTGCGCTCGCTCGAGACAGGCGTGTGCCACCTGTACAGCCCAAAGTTCGACGACATGTCCGACAGCGAGCTGCTGGACTATATCGCGGTGTTCCGGGACGACAACATCTTTGCTGTCACGGAGCTGCTGCGCCGCGGCTGCGGTATCCAAAAGCTGCAGGAGATCACGGGCATCACGTCCCTGTTTCTCGAGGCGATCGGGCGCATCGTGGACATGGAGCGCGCGCTGACGATGCACGTCAACTCCGTCCGCATCCTCGCCGCCGCCAAGAAGATGGGCTTTTCCGACAAGTACATCGCCTCGCTCTGGAACCTCAGTGAGGCGGAGATCTACGAAAAGCGCAAAAAGCACGGCATCGTGCCGGTCTTCCGCATGGTCGACACCCTGCACACCGGCAAGTATATCGCCTATCTCTACTCCTCCTACAGCGGGGAGAACGACTCGCGCCTCACGGAGAAGAAAAAAGTCCTCGTGCTCGGCGCGGGGCCCATCCGCATCGGCCAGGGCGTGGAGTTCGACTACTCCACCGTCCACGCCGTGCAGACCATCAAGCGCTCGGGCTATGAGGCCATCATCATCAACAACAATCCCGAGACGGTCTCCACCGACTACACCACGGCGGACAAGCTCTACTTCGAGCCGCTGACCGTCGAGGACGTCATGGCCATCGTCGATTTTGAAAAGCCCGCGGGCGTGATCGCCTCGCTCGGCGGGCAGACCGCCATCAACCTGGCGCAGCCGCTGATGGAGCGGGGCGTCAAGCTCATCGGCACGGACTGCGCCGCCATCGAGCGCGCCGAGAACCGTGACAGCTTTGAAAAGGTCCTGCTCGAGCTGAACATCCCGCAGCCTCCCGGGGCCGCCGTCACCTCCATTGAGGACGGCGTGAAGGCCGCTTCCGAAATCGGCTACCCCGTGCTCGTGCGCCCCAGCTTCGTGCTCGGCGGGCGGGCCATGGAGATCGTCGCCAGCGAGGACATGCTGCGCCACTATCTCAAGACCGCCGTGGAGATCGACGCGGACAAGCCCGTGCTGGTCGACAAGTACATCCTCGGCAAGGAGGTCGAGGTCGACGCCATCTGCGACGGGCGCGACGTCTTCGTGCCCGGCATCATGGAGCTTGTGGAGCGTACGGGCGTGCACTCCGGCGACTCCATCAGCGTCTATCCGACGGTCAGTATCTCCAACCGCGTCAAGGGCATCATCCTGCAGTACGCCAAGAAGCTCGGCCTCGGGATCGGCATCGTGGGGCTGTACAACATCCAGTTCATCGTGGATAAAGACGATCAGGTCTATATCATTGAGGTCAACCCCCGCTCCTCGCGCACGGTGCCTTTCCTCTCGAAGTCCACGGGCTGGTCGCTCGCGGATATCGCGACCGAGGTCATCCTGGGCAAGAGCCTCAAGGAGCAGGGCATCTTCGACCTCTATCCCGAGGAGAAAAAGCGCCACTACGTCAAGGTACCCGTGTTCTCGTGGAACAAGATCAAGGGGCTGGACACCTACCTCTCGCCGGAGATGAAGTCCACCGGCGAGGCCATCGGCTACGACAGCAGCCTGCCGCGCGCCATGTACAAGGCCCTGCAGGCCTCGGGCATGAAGCTTTTGAACTACGGCACCGTCTTCGTGACGCTGGCCGACGACGACAAGGCCGAGGCCCTGCCGCTGGTGCGCCGCTTCTACGACATGGGCTTCAATATCGAGGCCACCGCGGGCACCGCCGCCTTCCTCAAGCAGCACGGCATCCGCACCCGTGTGCGCCGCAAATTAAGCGAGGGCAGCGAGGAGATCCTCGAATCCATCCGCGCGGGCTACGTCTCCTACATCATCAACACCCGCGCCCTGCAGCGCGGCAGCCATCTGGAGGACGGCGCCGCCATCCGGCGCTGCGCGGCCGAGAACAACGTGACGCTCTTCACCTCTCTCGACACCGTGAGCGTCCTGCTGGACGTGCTGGAAGAGACCACCATCACCGTCTCCACGATCGACGCATGAAGCAGGGTGTCTTTACCGTCGGTGACAACGCGCCGCTGAGCCCGCGTCTTAAACGTCTCCGCCTGCTCGGGGACAGCTCCGCGATCGCGCGGCCCGGCCAGTTCGTCTCCCTCGCCCTGCCCGGCTTCTTCCTGCGGCGGCCCTTCTCGGTCTGCGACTGGGACGCCTCCGGCTTCAGCATCGTCTATGAGCAGGTCGGGAAAGGCACGGACTATATGCGTTCGCTGCGGACGGGCGACAGACTCGACGTGCTAACGGGGCTCGGCAACGGCTTCGATCTGAGCCGCGCCGGAAACGCGCCCGTGCTCATCGGCGGCGGAAGCGGCGTCTCGCCGATGCTCGGCCTCGCCCGCCGCCTGCTGACGGAGGGGCGCAGCCCGCGCGTGATCCTAGGCTTCGGGACACGGGAGGACGTCGCGCTGCTGGAGGACTTTCGCCTGCTCGGCGTGTGTCCGACGATCACGACTCTGGACGGCAGCTTCGGCCTGCGCGGGCTCGTGACCGATGCGCTGGAAGAGCTGCAGCCGAGCTTCTTCTACGCCTGCGGACCGGAGGCCATGCTCCGCGCCGTCGCCGAGTGCTCCGCCTGCGACGGGCAAATGAGCTTTGACGCCCGGATGGGCTGCGGCTTCGGAGCCTGCATGGGCTGCACGCGCATGACGCGCTCCGGGCCGAAGCGGGTCTGCAGGGACGGCCCGGTGTTTGACAGGGGGGAGATCGTATGGGAAGACTGAGCGTAAGCCTCTGCGGCATTGAGCTTACCAACCCCGTGATCCCCGCCTCCGGCACCTTCGGCTACGGGTACGAGTTCGCGGAGCTGTTCGATCTCGACCGCCTCGGCACCTTTTCGTTCAAGGGCACGACGGCCCTCCCCCGCTTTGGCAATCCGACGCCGCGCATCGCGGAGGCCCCCGCGGGCATGCTCAACGCGGTCGGGCTGCAGAATCCCGGCGTGGACAAGGTGATCGCGGAGGAGCTGCCGAAGCTCAAAAAGGTCTTCCATAAGCCCGTGATCGCGAACGTCAGCGGCTTCTCGATCGAGGAGTACGCCGAGGTCTGCGCAAAGCTCGACAAGGAGGAGCAGGTCGGCTGGCTGGAGGTCAACATCAGCTGCCCCAACGTGCACGGCGGCGGCATGAGCTTCGGCACCGATCCCCGGGCCGCGGCGGAGGTGACCAAGGCAGTCAAGGCAGTCACGACGAAGCCCGTCATTTTAAAACTCACGCCCAATGTGAGCGACATCGTCTCCGTCGCCAAAGCCTGCGAAGAGGCCGGGGCCGACGCAATCAGTCTGATCAACACGGTGCTCGCCATGCGCATCGACCTCAAAACCCGGCGGCCCGTGCTGGCAAACACCACCGGCGGCCTCTCCGGCCCCGCGGTCTTCCCGCTGGCCCTGCGCATGGTGTGGCAGGTCTCGCAGGCGGTGCGCGTGCCGGTCATCGGCCTCGGCGGCGTATCCGGCGCCGAGGATGTGATCGAGATGATGCTCGCAGGCGCGAGCGCCGTGCAGGTCGGCGCGGCCAATCTCGTCGACCCGCTCGCCTGCATCCGGATCATAGACGCCCTCCCCGCGGTCCTCGACCGCATGGGGGTTAAGAATATTACTGAGATTATAGGAGGCGCCCATGGCTAAGGACGTCATCATCGCCTGCGATTTCCCCGGCGCGGAAGCGACCCTCGCTTTCCTCGACCGCTTTGAGGGTGAAAAGCCCTTTGTCAAGATCGGCATGGAGCTGTTCTATGCCGAGGGGCCGCAGATCGTCCGGGAAATCAAGGCCCGCGGACACAGGATCTTTCTCGATCTCAAGCTGCACGACATCCCCAACACCGTCAAGAAGGCCATGCGCTCCCTCTCCGCGCTGGATGTGGACATCATCAATCTCCACGCGGCGGGGACCAAAGCCATGATGCAGGCGGCGCTCGAGGGGCTGACGCGCCCGGACGGGACGCGCCCTCTGCTCATCGCCGTCACGCAGCTCACGAGCACCGATCAGCAGGCGCTGAATGAAGAGCTTCTGATCGACCGACCCATGGACGAGGTCGTGCTGGCCTACGCGAAAAACGCGGCCGACGCGGGACTCGACGGCGTGGTCTGTTCCCCGCTCGAGGCCGGGAAGGTGCACGCGGTCTGCGGCAGTACGTTTCTCACCGTGACGCCGGGCGTCCGCTTCGCCGGGGGCGAGAAGGGCGACCAGAAGCGCGTCACCACCCCGGCGCAGGCAAGAGAGCTCGGCTCGGACTACATCGTCGTGGGCCGCCCGATCACCCAGGCGGAGGATCCCGTTGCCGCCTGGCGCAGATGTGTAAAGGAGTTTGTGGGATGACAGACATTCAGATCGCAAAGGACCTGCTGTCGATCGGGGCCGTGTTCTTCCGCCCGGACGAGCCCTTCGTCTGGGCCAGCGGCATCAAGAGCCCGGTCTACTGCGACAACCGCCTGACCCTCTCCGCCCCCGCCGTGCGAAACGACGTGGAAGAGGGACTCGCGGAGCTGGTCAAAACGTACTATCCCGAGGCGGAGATTTTGATGGGGACCTCGACCGCGGGGATCGCCCACGCCGCCATCGTGGGCCACATGCTCTCACTTCCGATGGGCTATGTCCGTTCGGGCGCGAAGGATCACGGGCGGAAGAACCAGATCGAGGGCCGCGCGGAGCCCGGGCAGAAGGCCGTGGTGGTGGAGGATCTGATCTCCACCGGCGGCAGCGTGATCGAAGTGGTGAACGTCCTGCGTGAAGTCGGGGTAGAAGTGCTCGGTGTGGTGAGTATCTTCACCTACGGGATGCAGAAGGGCCTCGACCGCCTGCGGAAAGCGAAGGTCGTCAACCACAGCCTGTGCAGCTTCGACGTGATCGCGCGCGTGGCGGCCGAGCAGGGCTATATCCGGCCCGAGGACGTGCAGCGGCTGCTCGCCTTCCGGGATGATCCCGCGGACGAGAGCTGGATCGGAGGGCAGACATGAGACATCTGATCGACATTCTCGACTTCAGCCCTGCGGAGCTGACGGCGCTGATGGACACGGCGGAGGACATCCTTGCCGCGCCGGGAAAATACGCCGAGACCTGCCGCGGCAAAAAACTCGCGACGCTGTTTTTCGAGCCCTCCACCCGCACGCGCCTGAGCTTTGAGGCGGCCATGTACGAGCTCGGCGGCCATGTGATCGGCTTTTCCGAAGCGCAGAGCTCCTCCGCCTCCAAGGGCGAGAGCGTCGCGGACACGGCGAAGGTCATCTCCTGCTACGCCGACATCATCGCCATGCGCCACCCGAAGGAGGGCGCGCCCCTGGTCGCGGCGATGAACGCCTCCATCCCGGTCATCAACGCCGGCGACGGCGGCCACAACCACCCCACGCAGACCCTGGCCGACCTCTTCACGATCCGCCGGGAGAAGGGCAGGCTCGACCATCTGACCGTGGGCCTCTGCGGCGACCTGAAATTCGGCCGCACCGTACACTCCCTCATCACCGCGCTCAGCCGGTACGAGGGGCTCAAATTCGTGCTCATCTCCCCCGAGGAGTTGAAGCTCCCCAGCTATGTGAAAAAAGAGGTGCTGCGCGCACAGGGCATCCCCTATGTGCAGACCACCGATCTCGAGGGCTCGCTGCCGGAGCTCGACATCCTCTACATGACCCGCGTACAGCGCGAGCGCTTCTTCAACGAGGAGGATTATCTCAGGCTCAAGGACAGCTACATCCTCACGCCCGAGAAGCTGCGCGGCGCGAAGAGCGATCTCGCCATCCTCCACCCCCTGCCGCGCGTCAATGAGATCAGCGTCGCGATCGACGACGATCCCCGGGCCTGCTACTTTAAACAGGTGCTCTACGGCAAGTACATGCGCATGGCGCTGATCCTCATGCTTTTGAAGGAGGCGGGCAGACTGTGAACATCGATTCGATCCAAAACGGCATCGTCATCGACCACATCACCGCGGGCCGCGGGATGCGGCTCTACGAGCTGCTGGAGCTGGACAGGCTCGACTGCTCGGTGGCGATCATCAAAAACGTGAACAGCGAAAAGCTCGGCAAAAAGGACATCATCAAGATCGACGCCGACATCCCCGTCAATCTCGACGTCATCGGCTACGTCGACCCGGGCGTCACCGTCAACACCATCCGCGAGGGGGTGCTGGTCGAAAAGCGCCGGATCGAGATGCCGGAGACCCTCACCAACGTCATCTTCTGCAAAAACCCCCGCTGTATCTGCTCCACCGAACAGGAGCTTAAACACGTGTTCAAGCTTACCGACAGGAAAAACAAGGTCTACCGCTGTCTCTACTGTGAGACCAAGGCCAACTAAGATATAAGGAGGCGCATCATGGCTACCATCATCAACGAACCCTGCCATACCTTCAACGAGTACCTGCTCATCCCCGGCTACACGCCCATCACCTGCCGCTCGCAGAACGTCAGTCTCAAGACCCCGCTCGTCAAATTCCGCAAGGGCGAGGAATCTCCGATCACCATGAACATCCCCATGGTCTCCGCCATCATGCAGTCCGTCTCCGGCGACCGCCTCGCCGTCGCGCTGGCCATCGAGGGCGGCGTGAGCTTCATCTACGGCTCGCAGAGCGTGGCCGACGAGGCCGCCATGGTCAGACGCGCCAAGAGCTACAAGGCCGGCTTCGTGCGCAGCGACTCCAACCTCGGCCCGGGCAGCTGCCTGCGCGACGTGCTGGAGCTCAAGGAGAGGACCGGGCACTCCACCATCGCCGTCACCGAGGACGGCACGGCCGACGGCAAGCTCGTCGGCGTGGTCACCAGCCGCGATTACCGCGTCAGCCGCATGGACCCCAGCACCCCGGTCGTGAGCTTCATGACCCCCTTCGAAAAGCTCGTCTGGGCCAAGGAGGGTACCACGCTCAAGGAGGCCAACGACATTATCTGGGACCACAAGCTCAACTCCCTGCCGATCATCGACGAGGCGGGGCGGCTGTGCTACTTCGTCTTCCGCAAGGACTACGAGAGCCACAAGCAGAATCCCAACGAGCTGCTCGACGCCCACAAGCGCTACGTGGTCGGCGCGGGCATCAACACCCGCGACTATGAGGAGCGCGTCCCGGCCCTGCTGGGGGCCGGCGCGGACGTGCTGTGCATCGACTCCTCCGAGGGGCACAACGACTGGCAGCGCTTTACCCTCGAGTGGATACGCAGGCAGTACGGCGACAGCGTGAAGGTCGGCGCGGGCAACGTCGTCGACGCGGCGGGCTTCCGCTACCTGGCCGAGTGCGGCGCGGACTTCGTCAAGGTCGGCATCGGCGGCGGCTCCATTTGCATCACCCGCGAGACCAAGGGCATCGGCCGCGGCCAGGCCACGGCTGTCATCGACGTGTGCGCCGAGCGCGACCGCTACTTCAAGGAGACCGGCATCTACGTCCCCGTCTGCTCGGACGGCGGCATCGTCTACGACCACCACATCACGCTGGCCCTCGCCATGGGCGCGGACTTCGTCATGCTGGGCCGCTACTTCGCCCGCTTCGACGAGAGCCCCACGAACAAGGTCAACATCGGCGGCACCTACTACAAGGAGTACTGGGGCGAGGGCTCCGCGCGCGCCCGCAACTGGCAGCGCTACGACATGGGCGGCGACAAGAAGCTCAGCTTCGAGGAGGGCGTCGATTCCTACGTCCCCTACGCCGGGTCCCTCAAGGACAACGTCGCGCTGACGCTCAGCAAGGTGCGCCACGCCATGTGCAACTGCGGGGCCATGTCGATCCCCGAGCTGCAGCAGAAGGCCGTGCTGACGCTGGTCTCCCCGACCTCCATCGTCGAGGGCGGCGCGCACGACGTCATCCAGAAGGACACCTCCCCCGCCATCAAGTAAGGGAGGCGCGGCATGAAGAAAGTCGGGATCGTCATGGGCAGCGACAGCGACCTGCCCGTGATCGAAAAGGCCGTCAAAGTCCTGCGCGAGCTGGACATCCCCTTCGAGGCGCACGTCTTCTCCGCCCACCGCACGCCCGTCGAGGCGCGGGACTTCGCGCTCGGCGCGCGGGAGGCCGGCTTCGGCGTGATCATCGCCGCGGCGGGCATGGGCGCTCATCTTGCGGGCGCGATCGCCGCGAACACCGTCCTGCCCGTGATCGGCATCCCCTGCAAGGGGCCAGCGCTCGACGGTATGGACGCGCTGCTCAGCACCGTGCAGATGCCCTCCGGCATCCCCGTCGCCTGCGTCGGGATCAACAACGGCGCAAACGCCGCGCTGCTGGCCGCCCAGATCCTCGCGGCGGAGGATGCGGCGCTCGCCGCCCGCCTCACCGCGAAACGCGAGGCCGACCGCGAGGCCGTGCTGAAAAAGGACGCGGGCATCGCCGAGCGGCTGTAAATATTATGTAAACCAAAGACTTGATATAGAAAAGGGGTAATAACATGGAAAACAAACTCGTGTACACCGGCAAGACCAAGAACGTCTACGCGCTCGAAAACGGCAACTACCTGCTCAAGTTCAAGGACGATTGCACCGGCAAGGACGGCGTCTTCGACCCGGGCATGAACGAGGTCGGCCTCACCATCGAGGGCGTCGGCCGCGTCAACCTCCGGATGAGCATCTATTTCTTTGAAAAGCTCCGCGCTGCCGGGATCAAGACCCACTACGTCTCCGCCGATCTCGACGATGTCACGATGGAGGTCCTGCCCGCGAAGGTCTTCGGCCACGGACTCGAGGTCATCTGCCGCAGGCGGGCCGTCGGCAGCTTCTTCCGCCGCTACGGCGAGTACATCGCCGAGGGGGCCGAGCTGCCCTACTATGTGGAGACCACCTTCAAAAACGACGCGCTGGGCGATCCCCTCGTCACGAAGGACGGGCTGATCGCGCTCGGCATCATGAGCGGCGCGCAGTACGACTCCCTCAAGGAGCAGACCCAGAAGATCACGGCCATCGTCGCCGAGGAGATGGCGGCGCGGGGCATGGAGCTCTACGACATCAAGTTCGAGTTCGGCTATGTGGGCGACGAGGTCATCCTCATCGATGAGATCGCCTCCGGCAACATGCGCGTCTACAAAGACGGCCAGTACATCGATCCCATGACGCTGTCTCAGCTCTTCTTCGCGTAATGGGCGGCTTCTTCGGCGCGGTCTCGCACCGCGATATCGTCTCCGACGTCTTCTTCGGGACGGACTACCACAGCCATCTGGGCACCCGCACGGCCGGCATGGCCGTCTGGAGCCCGGAGGGACGCTGCGCGCGGGAGATACACTCCATCGCGAATATCCCCTTCCGCACGCGCTTTGAGAAGGATCTGCCCGACTTTGCCGGGCGGATCGGCATCGGCTGCATCAGCGACGCAGACCCCCAGCCGCTGCTGGTGCGCTCCCATCTGGGGCTCTACGCCATCACGACCGTCGGCCAGATCAACAACGCCGACGCGCTGGTCAACACCTACTTCTCCGACCACGGCCACCAGTTCATGGCCATGGGCTCCGGCAGGGTCAACAGCACCGAGCTCGTCGCGGCGCTCATCAACGAATGCGAGGACCTGGCCGAGGGCATCCGCCACGCGCAGGCCGTGATCGACGGCTCGATGAGCATCCTGCTCATGACGCCGGAGGGCTCGATCGTCGCCGCGCGCGACCGCTTCGGCAGGCTGCCCGTGCTGCTGGGGAAGGACGGGGACGGCTACTGCGTCTCGTTTGAGAGCTTCGCCTACCAGAAGCTCGGCTATCAGACCTGCTACGAGCTGGGCCCCGCAGAGATCCTGCGCGTCGACGCCGACGGCTTCGAGGTCCTCTCCCCCGCCGGGAAGGACATGAAGATATGCGCCTTCCTCTGGACCTACTACGGCTACCCGAACTCGAACTACGAGGGCGTCAACGTTGAGATCATGCGCATGCGCAACGGCGAGATCATGGCCCGCGACGAGGTGGCGCGCGGCAGCCTGCCCAAGGTGGACTACGTGGCCGGCGTTCCCGACTCGGGCGTCCCGCACGCGATCGGCTACGCCAACCGCAGCGGCAAGCCCTTCGCCCGCCCCTTCGTCAAATACACGCCGACCTGGCCCCGCTCCTTCATGCCCTCCAACCAGGCCATGCGCGATCAGGTCGCCAAGATGAAGCAGATCCCCGTGCCCGAGCTGATCGAGGGCAAGAAGCTCCTGTTCGTGGACGACTCCATCGTCCGCGGCACGCAGCTGCAGAGCACGGTCGATTTTCTGTACGAGTCCGGCGCGGCGGAGGTACATATGCGCTCGGCCTGCCCGCCGATCATGTACGCCTGCAAGTACCTCAACTTCTCGCGCAACAACTCCGACATGGACCTGCTCGCGAGGCGCGTCATCCGCGAGCTCGAGGGCGACGAGGGCGAGGCGCATCTGAGCGAGTACGCCGATACCTCCAGCGAGCGCGGCAAGTGCCTGCTGCACGCGATCTGCGACAAGCTGGGCTTCGACTCGCTCGGCTATCAGTCCCTCGACGGGCTGCTCGAGGCGATCGGCATCGACCGCGACAAGATCTGCACCTACTGCTGGAACGGAAAGGAGTAACATTTTGGAGAACTCGCATTCCGCATCCTACGCCGCCGCGGGCGTCAACATCGAGGCCGGCTACGAGGGCGTGCGCCTGATGAAAAAGCATGTGGAGCGCACCTTCATCCCCGGCGTCGTGTCCGACATCGGCGGCTTCGGCGGTCTCTTCGCTCCGCAGCTGAACGGCATGCGCGAGCCCATCCTGGTCTCCGGCACCGACGGCGTCGGCACCAAGCAGCGCATCGCCCAGCTCATGGATAAACACGACACCGTCGGCGTCGACTGCGTGGCCATGTGCGTCAACGACATCGTGTGCTGCGGCGCAAAGCCCCTGTTCTTCCTTGATTACATCGCCATCGGCAGAAACGAGCCCGAGAAGGTCGCCGCGCTGGTCTCCGGCGTGGCCGAGGGCTGCGTGCAGGCGGGCTGCGCCCTCATCGGCGGCGAGACCGCCGAGCACCCCGGCACCATGCAGCCCGACGATTACGATCTGGCGGGCTTCGCCGTGGGCATCGTGGACCGGGATAAGATACTCGACAAGGCCTCCGTGCAGAAGGGCGACGTGCTGCTCGCCCTGCCGTCGAGCGGCGTCCACTCCAACGGCTACTCACTGGTGCGCAAGGTCTTCGACGTTGAGCATGCGGATCTGGGAAGTTACGTCCCCGAGCTCGGCACGACGCTGGGCGAGGCGCTGCTGACCCCCACGCGCATCTACGTCAAGCCAGTACTGGCGGCCCTCGAAGCCGCCGAGGTCCACGGCGTCAGCCACATCACCGGCGGCGGCTTTTACGAGAACATCCCCCGCTCTATTCCAGACGGGCTGTGCGCGAGGGTCGAAAAGGCCGCGGTGAAAACGCCGCCGATCTTTGATCTGATCCGGAGCCTCGGCAAGATCCCCGAGCGCGACATGTTCAACACCTTCAACATGGGCGTGGGCATGTGCATGATCGTCTCCCCCGCGAGCGCCGACCGGGCCCTCGCCGCGCTGAAAGCCGCGGGCGTGGACGCCTATGTGCTCGGCGAGATCGCGGAGGGCGACGGCAGGATAGTCCTGTGCTGAACGAAAGGAGACGAACGCCATGGACAAGGCAAGGATCGCCGTGCTGGTCTCCGGCGGCGGCACGAACCTGCAGGCCCTGATCGACGCGCAGGCAGGAGGAAGGCTCCGCAGCGGGGAGCTCGTGCTGGTGCTCTCCAACAATCCCGAAGCCTACGCCCTCACAAGGGCTTCGCAGGCGGGGATCGAGACGCTCACGCTCACGAAAAAGGGCTGCGGCTCGCAGGAGGCCTTCGAGGACGCCGTGCTCGCCGCGCTTGACGCGCGCCGGATCGACCTCATCGTGCTGGCGGGCTTTATGAGCATCCTCAGCGCCCGCTTTGTATCGCATTATGTAAACCGAATCATCAACGTACACCCCGCCCTGATCCCCTCCTTCTGCGGCAAGGGCTTCTACGGACTCAAGGTCCACGAGGCGGCGCTGGCCTACGGCGTCAAGGTCACCGGCGCCACCGTACACTATGTCAATGAGATCCCCGACGGCGGCAGGATCATCCTGCAGAAGGCCGTCGACGTCCTGCCCGGCGACACGCCCGAGATTTTGCAGCGGCGCGTCATGGAGCAGGCGGAATGGGTCCTCCTGCCCGAGGCGGCCGAGCTGGTCTCCTCCGAAATACTGAAAGAAAGGGAGTACAGACAATGACGGATTTTCTCGCATTTTTGAGGAGCAATCCCTATCCCGGCAGAGGCATCGCCGTCGGCCGCGGCCGCGTCTACTACTTCATCATGGGCCGCAGCGAGAACAGCCGCAACCGCATCTTCTCGCGCACCAACGACGGCATCCGCACCGAGGCCTTCGATCCCTCGAAGCTCACCGACCCGAGTCTCATCATCTACCACCCCGTTCGGCAGATGGGCGACAGCCTCATCGTCACCAACGGCAACCAGACCGACACCATCCGCGACATGGGCGATTTCCGCGCGGCGCTGGCCACCCGGGAATACGAGCCGGACGGACCCAACTGGACGCCCCGCATCTCCGCGATATTAAACGCCGACGGCAGCTTCTCCCTGTCCATCCTCAAGCGCGTGGACGGGCGCTGCCTGCGCTGCTATTACGACTACGAGGGCTGTGACGAGGGAAAGGGCTATTTCATCAGCACCTACGAGGGCGACGGCTCCCCCCTGCCCAGCTTCACCGGCGAGCCGCTGCAGATCGACATGCCTGAACCCGAGGAGGTCTGGCAGGCTCTGAATGAGGCCAACAAGGTCTCGCTCTATACGAACGTGAACGGAAGCGTAAAGCTTTTCAATAAACATCTGGGAGATTGAACGATGAAAGAATTTGCACTCAAATACGGCTGCAATCCCAACCAGAAGCCCGCGCGCATCTTCATGAAGGACGGCTCCGAGCTGCCGGTCACGGTGCTCAACGGGCGTCCCGGCTACATCAATTTCCTCGACGCGCTCAATTCCTGGCAGCTCGTGAAGGAGCTCAAGGAGGCCACCGGACTGCCCGCCGCCGCGTCGTTCAAGCACGTCTCCCCCGCGGGGGCTGCCGTCGGCCTGCCGCTGAGCGAGGTCGACCGGAAGATCTACTTCGTCGCGCCGGACGCGGAGCTCTCCCCCATCGCCTGCGCCTATATCCGCGCGCGCGGGGCAGACCGCCTCTGCTCCTACGGCGACTGGGCGGCGCTCAGCGAGGTCTGTGACAAGGCCACCGCCGCCTATCTCAGGGACGAGGTCTCCGACGGCGTGATCGCCCCGGGCTATACCGACGAGGCCCTCGCCATCCTCAAAACCAAGAAGAAGGGCAATTACAACGTCGTGCAGCTCGACCCCGCCTACGTCCCGGCCGAGCAGGAGTGCAAGGACGTCTTCGGGGTCACCTTCGAGCAGGGACACAACAATTTCAAGATCGACGAGAGCCTGCTGCAGAACATCGTCACCGAGAACAAGGTTCTGCCGGAGCAGGCGAAGATCGACATGATCGTCGCGCTCATCACGCTCAAATACACCCAGTCCAACTCCGTCTGCTACGTCAAGGACGGGCAGGCCATCGGCGTGGGCGCCGGCCAGCAGAGCCGCATCCACTGCACGCGCCTCGCCGGGCAGAAGGCCGACAACTGGTATCTGCGCCAGCATCCGAAGGTGCTCTCACTCCAGTTCGTCGACGGCATCCGCCGCCCCGACCGCGACAACGCCATCGACATCTACACCTCCGACGAGTACGAGGACGTGCTGCGCGAGGGCGAATGGCAGCGCATCTTCAAGGTAAAGCCCGAAGTCCTGACGGCGGAAGAGAAAAAGGCCTGGATCGCGACGCAGAGCGGCGTGACCTGCGGCTCCGACGCCTTCTTCCCCTTCGGCGACAACGTGGAGCGCGCCCGCAAGTCCGGCGTGCAGTACATCGCCGAGCCCGGCGGCTCCATCCGCGACGACCATGTGATCGAAACGGCGGACCGCTACGGCATGGTCATGGCCTTCACGGGCATGCGCCTGTTCCATCATTGAGGAGGACGCCATGAAGCTGATGGTCATCGGAGGCGGCGGCCGCGAGCACGCCGTCATCCGCAAGCTGAAAGAGAATCCCGCCGTCACGGAAATCTTCGCCCTGCCCGGCAACGGCGGCATTGCCGCCGACGCGACGTGCGTGCCCATCGGGGCGAAGGATATCGAGGGCATCGTCCGCTTCACGCAGGAAAATAACGTCGACTACGCCGTGGTCACGCCCGACGACCCGCTGGTGCTCGGCTGCGTCGACGCGCTCGAGGCCGTCGGCGTGCCCTGCTTCGGCCCCTGCGCCGCCGCGGCCGCCATTGAGGGCAGCAAGGTCTTCGCCAAGGACCTGATGAAAAAGTACGGTATCCCCACCGCCGCATATCACACCTTCACGGACATGGATGAGGCGCTGCGCTTCCTCGAAGACGCGCCCGTCCCCATCGTCGTAAAGGCTGACGGCCTCGCCCTCGGCAAGGGCGTGATCATCGCGCAGACGCGCGAGGAGGCGAAGACCGCCGTCGTGGACATGATGCAGAACAAGAAGTTCGGCAGGAGCGGCGACAAGATCGTCATTGAGGAATATCTCGAGGGGCCGGAGGTGTCGGTCCTCGCCTTTACGGACGGGAAGACGCTGGTGCCGATGGTCTCGTCCATGGACCACAAGCGCGCCGGGGACAACGACACCGGGCTGAACACCGGCGGCATGGGCACCGTTGCGCCGAACCCCTGCTACACCAAGGCGGTCGCCGCGCGCTGCATGGAGGAGATCTTCCTGCCGACGGTCCAGGCCATGAACGCCGAGGGCAGGACCTTCAAGGGCTGCCTCTACTTCGGGCTGATGATCACAAAAAACGGGCCCCGCGTCATCGAGTACAACTGCCGCTTCGGCGATCCCGAGACGCAGGTGGTGCTGCCGCTGCTGGAGAGCGACCTGCTCACGATCATGCAGGCCGTCACCGAAGGGCGGCTCAAGGAGGTCGAGGTGAAGTTCAGCAAAAAGCACGCCTGCTGCGTGATCCTCGCCTCCCGCGGCTATCCCGAGCACTACGAGAAGGGCTTCCCGATCGATATCCCCGAGGCCGTGAGGCCCTATGTGTATGTCGCGGGCGCGGCGCTGAAGGACGGCGAGCTCGTCACGAGCGGCGGGCGCGTGCTCGGCTGCACCGCCACGGCGGACACGCTGGCAGAGGCGATCGAGGCGGCCTATGCCCTCGCCGCGCAGATCAAGTTTGAAAACGCCTACTGCCGCAGCGACATCGGGCAGCGCGCCCTGCGCGCCCTTGCGGAGGGCTGAGATGGTCTACAGAGTCTATGTGGAAAAGCGGCCCGGTCTCGACAACGAGGCAAGGGCGCTGCTGGGCGACGCCCGCGGCCTGCTCGGCATCAAAGGGCTTGAGAAGGTGCGCCTGTACAACCGCTACGACGCGGAAAACATCAGCGCCGAGCTCTTCGACTACGCCATCAAAACCGTCTTCTCCGAGCCGCAGGTCGACCTCGTGTACGACGAGCCCGAGACGGACGGAGCCGCTGTCTTCGCCGTGGAGTACCTGCCCGGGCAGTTTGACCAGCGGGCCGACTCCGCCGCGCAGTGCATCCAGATCATCTCCCAGGGCGAGCGCCCGCTGATCCGCTCGGCGCGGGTCTACGCGCTGTACGGGGAGCTGACGGAGGCGGAGCTTGCGGAGATCAAAAAATACGTCATCAACCCGGTGGAGGCGCGCGAGGCCCAGCTTACAAAGCCCGCGACGCTGGCGCTCGCGTATACCGTGCCGACCGAGGTCGCGGTGCTCGAGGGCTTCAACGCGCTCGACCGCGCCGGACTCGAGGCCATGGTCAGGGAGTACGGTCTCGCCATGGATGCGGACGATATCGCCTTCTGTCAGGAATACTTCCGCTCCGAGGGGCGGGAGCCGACAATCACCGAGATCCGCGTGCTGGACACCTACTGGTCGGATCACTGCCGCCACACCACCTTCAACACGGTGCTCGACAGCATCCGCTTCGAGGACGCGCTGCTGCAGGGGGCGTATGAGGACTATCTCAAAACGCGCGAGAGCCTGCACCGCACGAAGCCGATCTGTCTGATGGACCTCGGCACCATCGCGGCCAGGGCGCTGAAAGCGGCCGGGAAGCTCGACAAGCTCGACGAGAGCGAGGAGATCAACGCCTGCACCGTCAAGATCGACGTGACGGTCGACGGTGAGACGCAGCCCTGGCTGCTGCTGTTCAAGAACGAGACCCACAACCATCCCACCGAGATCGAGCCCTTCGGCGGGGCGGCCACCTGCATCGGCGGCGCGATCCGCGACCCGCTCTCGGGCCGGGCCTACGTCTACGGCGCGATGCGCCTGACCGGCGCCGCCGACCCGCTCGCACCCGTGAGCGAGACCATCCCCGGGAAGCTGCCCCAGCGCAAGCTGGTGACGACGGCCGCCTCGGGCTATTCCTCCTACGGCAACCAGATCGGCCTTGCGACCGGGATCGTGGATGAGCTGTATCACCCGGGCTATGCTGCCAAGCACATGGAGATCGGCGCGGTCATCGCCGCGGCTCCCGCCGCGAACATCCGCCGCGAGACCCCCGCGCCCGGCGACGCGGTGATCCTGCTCGGCGGGAGCACGGGGCGCGACGGCATCGGCGGGGCGACGGGCTCCAGCAAGGCTCACAACGCGCATTCGGTCGAGACCTGCGGCGCGGAGGTCCAGAAGGGCAACGCGCCCGAAGAGCGGAAGCTCCAGCGCCTGTTCCGTTCCGCCGACGCCTGCCGCATGATCAAGCGCTGCAACGACTTCGGCGCGGGCGGCGT
>JAILNC010000010.1 GCA_024691985.1 Oscillospiraceae bacterium
GTGGATGAGGACGGCATGATCACCGTTCACTCCAAGTCCATCGGCATCCATCTGCACATGCCCATGATCGCGGCCGGCATCGGCGTTCCGATGGAGAACCTCCGCCTGGTCCAGAACCACGCGGGCGGCACCTTCGGCTACAAGTTCTCCCCGACGAACGAGGCGCTCATCGGCGCGGCCGTCAAGATCCTGGGCGTGCCCGTCAGCCTGAACTTCAACCAGTTCCAGAACATCACCTACACCGGCAAGCGTTCCCCGGCCTTCATGCACATCAAGCTGGCGGCCGACAAGAACGGCAAGCTGCTGGCCCTGTGGGGCGACAACTACGTCGACCACGGCCCTTACTCCGAGTTCGGCGATCTGCTCACCATGCGTCTGAGCCAGTTCACCGGCGCCGGCTACGGCATCGCCTCCATCCGCAACAAGAGCCAGACGGTCTTCACGAACCTCGCCTGGGGCTCCGCGTTCCGTGCTTACGGCTCGCCTCAGTCCTTCATGGGCTCCGAAATCGCGATCGACTGCCTCGCCGCCAAGATGGGCATCGATCCGTTCGAGATGCGCGCGATGAACTGCTACAAGGAGTCCGAGCACACCACGATCCCGACCGGCTATCCGCCCGAGGTCTACTGCGAAGAGGCTCTGTTTGAGAAGGCCCGCCCGCTGTACTACGCCGGCAAGAAGCGCTGCGAAGAGAAGAACGCCGCCTCCGACGGCCGCTACAAGTACGGCATCGGCGTCTCACTCGGCGTTTACGGCTGCGGCCTGGACGGCGTTGACGCCTCCTCCGCTAAGGCCGAGCTCAATCCCGACGGCACCGTGACGATCTACGTCTCCTGGGAGGATCACGGCCAGGGCGCCGACATGGGCGCGCTCGTCTCCGCTCACGAGACGCTGCGTCAGGCCGGCATCAAGCCCGATCAGATCCGCCTCGTTATGAACGACACCAAGATCACCCCGAACTCCGGCCCTGCGGGCGGCTCCCGTTCCCAGGTCATGAGCGGCAACGCCTGCCGTCTCGCCGCCGAGGCTCTGATCGCCGAGATGAAGAAGGACGACGGAAGCTTCCGCACCTATGACGAGATGGTAGCCGACGGCAAGAAGCTGCTTGTTGAGGGCAACTGGGTGACCACCTACTGCGCCGATCACCCGGTCGACCAGGATACCGCCCAGGGCGAGCCTTTCGCCACCTACATGTACACGATCTTCCTGCCCGAGGTCTGCGTCGACACCCAGACCGGCAAGGTCAAGGTCGAGAAGTTCACCTGCGTGGCCGACGTCGGCACGATCATGAACCGTCTGCTTGTCGAGGGCAACTTCTACGGCGGTCTGGCTCAGGGCATCGGCCTGGCCCTCAGCGAGGACTTTGACGATCTCGAGAAGGAGACGAGCCTGCTCAAGTGCGGCATCCCGTATCCCTGCGACATTCCGGACGACATCGAGCTGCACTTCAACGAGACCTACCGTCCGTACGGCCCCTACGGTGCCGCCGGCTGCGGCGAGGCCCCGCTGGACGCCCCGCACCCCGCCGTCCTGAATGCGATCTACAACGCCACCGGCGCTCGTATCACCCGCATTCCCGCACGGCCCGACAAGGTGCTGGCCGCCCTCAAGGCGCTGTAAAAGACAGCTTTACGTCAAAATCAAGCAATGCTATAATAGGGATGTGGAGCGATCCACATCCCTATTATAGCAAGGAAAGGGAGGTTCGCCATGGCGCAGATTCAGGAGCGCGGCTCCACCCATGTCTATAAGGTCAGAAAGATCTCCAAAGAGGAAATGGAGCAGATGGTGGCGCGCTGCGTCTACGAGCATCCGCCCTTCTGCAGCGCGGCCTGTCCGCTCAAGCTGGATGTGCGCGCCTTTCTGGACGCCGCCGCGGCCGGGAACTTCAAGAAGGCGCTGCAGCTGTATGAGAAGATCGCGCCCTTCCCGCTGGTCCTCGCCATGGGCTGCGAGGCCCCCTGCGAAAAGGCCTGCCGCCTCAATGAGCTCGGCGACGGCGTGGCGATCCGCGCCGTGGAGGAGGCCGTCTCCCGCTTCGGGCAGATCTCAAAGCTCGGCGGCGTGTTTCGCACGAAGAAGAGAAAGACGGTCGCGCTCTTCGGCTCCGGCCTCTTCGCGCTCTTCCTCGCGGGCGAGATCGAAAAGAAGGCCTACCCGCTGACGGTGTTCTGCGCCGAGCCCGATCTCGAGAGCTTCCTGCACAGCGAGACGGGCTTTCTCGACGAGGCGGCCTTCACCGCCGAACTCAAGCGCCTCAAGGGCAAGGACATCCAATTTGAATTCGGCTGCGCGCTGACAAAGGACTTTCTTGAGGAAAAGCGCGCCGCCTTCGACGTGGCCTGCTGCTCCGCAGAGGTGTTCGCGCGCCTGTACCCGGAGGCTGTCTGCGATCCGGCGCTCATGTTCTGCGAGAGTTTGAAGCTGGTCACGGGTACGAGCGCGGGCGTGCTGGACGCGTCCTTCGGCGCGAAGAAGGCCGCGCTCACAGTGGACAGGCTGGCGCAGAATCTGGACCCCAACAACATGCGCGGCAATGAGGGCGCGGTCGAAAGCAGGCTCTATACCGATCTGAGCGAGGCGACGAAGCTCACGCGCGTTCCGATGGAGGGCGCGGGCTACACGGAGGCCGAGGCCGCCGCGGAGGCGGGGCGCTGCATCCGCTGCCACTGTGAGGAGTGCCTGAAAAGCTGCGCCTACCTCAAGCACTACAAAAAGCATCCGGGGCTTTTGTCCAAAGAGATCTACAACAACACCCAGATCATCATGGGCGACCACCCGCTCAACAAGCCCATGAATTCCTGCTCGCTCTGCGGCCAGTGCACCGTGGTCTGCCCCAACGGCTTCGACATGGCGCGGGTCTGCCACGAGGCGCGGCAGAACATGGTCTCCACCGACAAGATGCCGCTGGCCCCGCACGAGTTCGCGCTGCTGGACATGCTCTTTTCCAACAACGAGGCCTTTCTGAGCCGTCCGCAGCCGGGCTTTGAGACCTGCAAATACGTCTTCTTCCCCGGCTGTCAGGCCACTGCCATCGCGCCGGAGACGGTCAAGGCCGCCTATCTCGACCTCTGCACGCGGCTTGAGGGGGGCGTGGCCCTGATGCTGGGCTGCTGCGGCGCGATCTGCGACTGGGCGGGCCGCTATGAAATGCAGGAGCAGACGAACGAGTTTCTCGACAGGGAGCTTGCCAAGCTCGGCGACCCCATCGTGATCGCCGGCTGCCCGAGCTGCAAAAAGGAGCTCGCCGGGCACGAGGGCTTAAAGCTCGTCGGCATCTGGGACCTGCTGCTCGAGCTCGGCCTGCCGGAGGGCGGACACGGCCTTGAACGTCCCGCCGCGATGCACGACTCCTGCGGCGCGCGCGGCGACGCGGAGACCCAGAAGGCCATCCGCGAGATCGCAAAGCGCCTCGGCTGCGAGCTGACGGATACGCCCTACAGCGGCGACCGCTCGCCCTGCTGCGGCTACGGCGGGCTGGCGGCCTACGCCAACCGCGAGGTCGCGGCGGAGATGACCGAAAAGTGTCTCGAGCGCTCCGACGCGCCCTATATCTCCTACTGCATGGCCTGCCGGGACCGCTTTGCCCGACAGGGCAGGGAGTCGAGGCACATTCTGGAGCTGGTCTACGGCACGGACGCAGGCGACCCGCCGGATATCAGCGAGAAGCGATACAATCGCCTGAGCCTGAAAAACGAGCTGCTGCGCGAGCTGTGGCTGGAGGAGCCGAGGGAAATGAAGCTGGACTACGAGCTGCGCTACACGGATGAGGCGCGGCGGATGATGGACGAGCGCATGATCCTTACCGACGACGTGATTGCCGTGCTGGACGGCGTGCGTGCGGACGGAGAGTGCATTCAGGACGAGGACGGCCTGTTGGTCGCCCGTCGACGCGTCGGCAACGCCACCTTCTGGGTGAAGTTTTCCCGCGAGGGCGACGGGAGCTATCTGGTGCACCGAGCCTGGAGCCACAGGATGAAGGTGGTTAAACGTGAAGGATAGTCGGTCAGTTTGGAGAGTGAAGAGTGGAGAGTGGAGTTGCGGTATCCGCTGCGCGGATGATTGAATTGCTTCCCCCTCCGGGGGAAGTGGCGCGCAGCGCCGACAGGGGCTTTTCCAATCGCGCCGAAGGCGCTCCATAACTCCACTCTCAACTCTCCACACTCCACTCTCCAACATGTATAGAGGATAATAATATGGCTGAGAAAAACTATTACACCATAGACCCGCAGGGGAAGCTCCAGTGCATGAAGTGCGGCGTGCCGCTGGTCAAGGGCAAGGCCAAGTTCATGTACCTCGACAACGGCTTTCCCGTGGAGCTGCCGGTCTGCCCGGTCTGCGGCTTCGTCTACGTGCCGGAGGCGCTGGCGCTGGGCAAGGTCGCCTCGGTCGAGCGCGCGCTCGAGGATAAATGAAGGGCCACCCCGGCGGCATCGAGCACACCCGCCGCATGATTTCGCTGGCCGGGCTGCCCGCAGGCGCGTCGGTCCTGGACATGGGCGCGGGCGCGGGCGAGGCGCTGGCGATCCTGCGCGAACAGGGCTTTGACGCGCGGGGGATCGACCTCGCGCCCCGCGGCGAGGGGGTGGAGCAGGTGGATTTCCTGCACGCGCCTTTCCCCGACGGCAGCTTTGACGCGGTGCTCAGCCAGTGCGCCTTTTTTGTCTCCGGTGACCAGCCGGGGGCCCTGCGCGAGGCCAGGCGTCTGCTGCGTCCGGGCGGGACGCTGCTGCTGTCGGATGTGTTCTTTGAGGAGCCGGAGGCACTGCTGCGCGCCGCAGGCTTTGCGCTCGAGCATAAAGAGGACATGACGGCCGAGTGGAAAGAGTACTTCCTTGACGCGCTCTGGCGCTCGGACGAAAGCTGTTGTGAGATCCCCCGCGGGAAATGCGGGTATTGGCTGATAACAGGAAAGAAGGTTTGACTATGGATCTGATGGACCGGATCATGGAGCTGAGCCGCTACGGCTATTTCTGCGGCCAGATCCTGGCGATCCTGATGCTCGATACCATCGGCGAGGAGAACCCGGGCCTCGTGAAGGCCATGGGCGGCCTCAACGGCGGCGTCGGCTTTTCGCAGGGCTGCTGCGGCTGCATGACCGGCGGCGCCTGCGTGATCTCCTACTTCACCGGCAAGGGCGAGGACACCGGCATGGACGACCCCGAGCACAAGACCGCGCTGGGCGAATTCACCCGCTGGTTCGAGGAGGAGATGACCGCCGACTACGGCGGGATCGACTGCCGCGATATCACGAGGGGCAACCCCGCCAGGCGCGTGGAGTGCTGCCCGCAGATCATCGCCTCCACTTATGAGAAGTGCATGGAGATCCTCTCGGAGAAGGGGCTGCTGCCATGATCATCGGACAGACGAAAAGCGTTTGCCCCATATGTCTGCGCCTTCTGGACGCGCAGAAGCGCACGGAAAAGGACGGCGTGTATCTGGACAAGACCTGTCCGGAGCACGGCGTCTTTTCCGCGCTGATCTGGGAGGGCGATCTTGCCTCCTATACGGCATGGGACCGGGAAAACCGCGCCGTCGACCCGCCGCGGGACGGCAAAGCGCCCGCAAAGGGCTGCCCGTTGGACTGCGGGCTGTGTACCGCGCATCAGCGCAAGGGCTGCTGCATGCTGCTGGAACTGACGAAGCGCTGCAACCTGCGCTGTCCGGTCTGCTTCGCCTCGGCCGGCGAGGACGGGGGCGGGGATCTAAGCCTCGAGGAGATCGGGCGGCAATACGACTGGCTGATGGCCCACGGCGGGCCGTTCAACATCCAGCTCTCCGGCGGCGAGCCGACCATGCGTGACGATCTGCCGGAGATCATCCGACTCGGACGGGAGAAGGGCTTCACCTTCTTCCAGCTCAACACCAACGGCCTGCGTCTGGCCGCCGGGCCGGACTATGCTGAAGAACTCAAGGCCGCCGGACTGAACACCGTGTTCCTGCAGTTCGACGGGCTGGACGATAAAGTTTACATAACATTAAGAGGCCGCGCCCTGCTTGAGGAAAAGCGCCGCTGTATCGAGGCCTGCTCCGCGGCGGGCCTGGGCGTTGTGCTGGTGCCGGTGATCGCCGCGGGCGTCAACGAGGACCAGCTCTGGCCCATCGTACAGTATGCCATTTCTCTCAGTCCCGCCGTGCGCGGCGTGCATATCCAGCCCATCAGCTACTTCGGCCGCTGCGCGCTGGACCGCCCGGCGCGGCCGCTGACGATCCCGGCGGTACTCCGCCTTTTGGAGGCGCAGAGCGGCGGGGTGCTGCACGCCGCGGACTTTTCCGGCGGCGGAGCGGAGAATTCCTACTGCTCCTTCCACGCGACCTACCGCCTGCGAAAGGACGGCACGGTGAAAGCCCTGCCCCGCCGCGCGGGGGGCTGCTGCACCGCATCCGACGATTCCCGCGTCTCGGTGGCCGAGCAGTGGACCGGTGAGAGCTGCTGCTGCGGTAGTACGGAGGACGCGATGACCGAGACCTCCGCGCTCGACGCATTTCTGATCCATACCCGCCGCAGGACTCTCACCGTGTCCGGCATGGTGTTTCAGGACGCCTGGAACCTCGACCTTGATCGCCTGCAGCGCTGCCATATCTGCGAGGTGGACAGCCGCTACGGCATGGTGCCCTTCTGCGCCTACAACCTCACGGCCGCCGACGGCAGGACGCTGTACCGATGACGCCGCGGATCGACGCGCTGCTCATGGCGCAGGAGGGGCTGACGGAGGTAAATCGCGCGAGCATCGAGGCCATGCAGCTTGAAAAGCTCAACGCCCTTTTAAAACGCGAAAAAACGCGCGGCGGCTTTTACCGCGCGCTTCCGGAACATTTGGACAGCCTCGAAGGACTGGCCAGCCTCCCCTTTACCACAGAAGAAGACCTCGCGCACAACGCCGCGGGCCTGCTGCTCTGCTCCCAGAGCGAGATCAGCCGCGTGCTCTCGGACGCGACCTCCGGCACGACGGGCGAGGCCAAACGCGTCTTCTATACCGAGGGCGACTGCGAGCATACCGTGCAGCTTTTCATGGCCGGGCTGGGCGAGCTGATCTTCCCCGGCAGCGTCACGATGATCTGCTTCCCCTTCTCCGGCCCCTACGGACTCGGGGAGTTGATCGCCGAGGCCGTCGCAAGGCTCGGGGCAAGGCCGCTGAAGCTCGGCGCCGGCCTGACTTACGGCGAGTACCGGGCGGCGATGGAGCGCGAGGAGCCCGATACCTTCGTCGGGATGCCGACGCAGCTTTTGCGCCTGCTGCGCGTCTGCGGCCGCGGCAGCCTGCGCCGCGCGCTGGTAAGCGGCGACGCCTGCCCCGCGGCGGTGATCGCGAGCTGCGAAGCCATTTTGGGGACGAAGCTGTTCCTGCACTACGGCTCGCGCGAGATGGCCCTCGGCGGCGCGATCTGCTGCCCGGTGCACACGGGGATGCACCTGCGGGAAAACCATGTGATCGCCGAGATCGTGGACGAGGGCGGCAAGCCTTTGCCGCCGGGCGAGTGGGGTGAGCTCGTCATCACGACGGTCGGCATGGAGGCCATGCCGCTGATCCGCTACCGCACGGGCGACACGACCCGCGTGATCCCGGGGCGCTGCGCCTGCGGCAGCGAGGTGCTGCGCCTCGATACGGTCAGCCGCAGGGACGGGAGCGAGGCGCTGGCCGCGCTGGACGAGATGCTCTTCTCTCTGCCCTTCGTGGCCGACTACCGGGCCGAGCGGCGGGACGGGAAGCTGCATCTGCTGGTCCTCACCTGCGGCGAGGGCGAGCTCCCGCCGCTGGACGCGGAGCTCGAGATCCGCCCCGCGCGCGAAGACGACCGCGCACTGTATTTCGGGAAAAGAAAGATCGTCACGCTGTGAGCGAGATCATAGCTCCTCCTATCCACCCCGGAGGTCTCCTATGAGACCTCCGGGGTGGTTTTTTCTGCGTTACTCGCTCCGTTGCTCCGAGGTGGTTTTTTCGCTTATTCGCAACAGATTTCATGTCTGAGCGATCCTTGCGGCGGTGTAAATCTGAAGAATTCTGAATAAGTGGGTACAAGTATTGACAAATGATTGCAAATGTTTATAATGCATATTGGATATGTGGGGATTATGTTTACCCCGAGGTCGAACAGCACAGGGCAGACGCCGGGACGGCGAAGGAAGCGCGGAAACGTCCGGCCGCCCTGCGCGAACGAAAGCAAACAACCGAAGGAAAGATTTCCGAAGAGAGGATATACGATGAGATACAGATCGAAACAATGGCTGGCGATCCTGCTGGCCCTGATCATGCTTGTGAGCATGCTGCCGGTCAGCGCATACGCGCATACCGGCGAAGACAGCGGGCAGGCCGACGCCCCGCCCGCGGCAGAGTCCGCGCCTCCGACAGAGTCCGCACCTG
>JAILNC010000044.1 GCA_024691985.1 Oscillospiraceae bacterium
TGGGCTCCGGCGTAGGCTCCGGGGTCGGTTCGGGCGTGGGCTCCGGCGTGGGGGCGGGCGTCGGCACGGGCGTGGGCTCCGGCGTCGGCGCGAAGGTCGGGATCGGCTCGCTCTCCGCCGTCGGCTCCGGTATTGCCGGGACAGCCGCGCGCTGCTTCAAAAAGGCGCGGCCGAGCAGCGCAAGACAGACGAGCAGCACCAGACAGAGCACAATGAGCGCCAGCATGGCAATGGGCAGCTTGTTCTTTTTCATCTTTTCTCCTCGCTATAAGTTTTAACATCAGACCAAGGCGGCTGCAAAATGCTTTGCAGCCGCCGTTTTGTTGTCTGGGTCCCGCCGGGCGGCGTGTCTTACTTCTTGATGGAGAAGAAGGCGGCCTTGCCGGGGTACTGGGCGACGTCGAAGAGCTCGTCCTCGATGCGCAGCAGCTGGTTGTACTTCGCGACGCGGTCGGTGCGGGAGGGGGCGCCGGTCTTGATCTGGCCCGCGTTGACGGCGACGGCGATGTCGGCCAGGGTGGTGTCCTCGGTCTCGCCGGAGCGGTGGGACACGATGGCGGTGTAGCCCGCGCGGTTGGCGGTCTGGATGGCGTCGAGGGTCTCGGTCAGGGAGCCGATCTGGTTGACCTTGATCAGCACCGCGTTGGCCGCGCCCTTCTCAATGCCCATCTTGACGCGGGAGGCGTTGGTGACGAAGAGGTCGTCACCGACGAGCTGAATGCGGTTGCCGAGACGCTTGGTCAGCTCGACCCAGCCGTCCCAGTCGTCCTCGCCCAGGCCGTCCTCGATGGAGATGATGGGATACTTGTTGCACATATCCTCCCACATGTCGATCATCTCGGAGCTGGTCATGACGGTGCCGCGCTTGGGCAGGTGGTACTTGCCGTCCTCCTTGTTGAACCAGTCGGACACGGCGGCGTCCATGGCGATCATGAAGTCCTCGCCGGGCTTGTAGCCGGCCTTCTCGATGCCGGTGACGAGCGCCTTGAGCGCGTCCTCGTCGCTGGCCAGGTCGGGGGCGTAGCCGCCCTCGTCGCCCACGCCGGAGGGAGGCACGACCTTCTTGAGGGCGTGGAAGACCTCGGCGCACATGCGCAGAGCCTCGCGGAAGTTGGGGGCGCCGACGGGCATGATCATGAACTCCTGAATGTCGACGGAGTTGGTCGCGTGCGCGCCGCCGTTGAGGACGTTCATCATGGGCACGGGCAGGGTCTTGGCGTTGACGCCGCCGATGTAGTTGTACAGGCTCATGCCGCAGGCGGCGGCGCCGGCCTTGGCGCAGGCCAGGGAGGCGCCCAGAATGGCGTTGGCGCCGAGTCTGGTCTTGTTGGGGGTGCCGTCGAGCTCGATGAGGAGCTTGTCGATCGAGGTCTGATCCAGCACGTTCAGGCCGACGAGGGCCTCGGCGATCTCGCCGTTGACGTTCTCGACCGCCTTCAGCACGCCCTTGCCGCCGTAACGGCTCTTGTCGCCGTCGCGGAGCTCGCAGGCCTCATGGATGCCGGTGGAAGCGCCGGAGGGAACGGCCGCGCGGCCGACGGTGCCGTCGTCCAGGGTGACCTCGACCTCAACGGTGGGATTGCCGCGGGAGTCCAGGATCTCTCTGGCCATCACGTCGACGATTTCAAAATATTGCTTCATTGATGATACCTCCATAAAATTGGGTGTATTGATTATAACCCATCTCACGGGAAAAATAAAGATGGGATTGCACAATCTTCCGCGTTTTTCGGAAAAAGTTTACACAGCCGCCGCCGCGCGCCGATTTTTCCCTTGCCAAGCCGGGCGCTTTGCGGTACAATCACAAGCGTCATTACCGCAGAGAAAAAGGGAGGATACACATATGAAAACCTTTACGGTGGACCATGCCGTTTTTGAAAAGCTGCCGGACTACTGCCTCGGCGTCGTCGCGGTCGAGGGCTTCAACAACGCCGACCCCTGCCCCGCCGTCGACGCGATGCTGGATCAGGCCACGGCGGACTTTGCCGCCCGGCACGCCGGGGACAATATCCGCGAGCTGCCGGGCATCCGCTGCTGCCGCGAGGCCTTCCAGGCCGTGGGCATGAACCCCAACAAGTTCATGGTCTCCATCGAGGCCCTGGCCAAGCGGGTGCAGAAGAACGGTGCCCTGCCGCACATCAATCCCCTGGTGGACCTGGGCAACGCCCTGTCTCTCAGGTATGAGGTGCCCATGGGCGCCCACGACATCGACAAGATGGAGCCCTGCGGCATCGCGGTGCGCTTTTCCGAGGCTGGCGACCGCTTCCTGCCCATGGGGGAGGAGGCGGCCGAGGAGCTGCCCGCGGGGGAGATCTGCTATGTCAGCGGTCACACGGTCAAGACCCGGCGCTGGCTCTGGCGCCAGAGCGAGGACGGCAAGATCACTCCGGAGACCGGCCATGTCTTCTTCCCCATCGACGGCTTTGCCTCGGTCAATAAGGCCGAGGTGCTCGCCGCCCGGGAGGAGCTGGCCGCCTTCCTGCGGGACAGTCTGGGCCTCAAGGTGAGCTGCGGCTGGGTGGATCGGGAGCACCCGGAAATGCAGATCGAATAGAGTGAAGAGTGAAGATGCGGTATCCGCTCTTCACTCTCCAAACTCTCAAAAAGGCACGGACTCTCGTCCGTGCCTGAGACTGTCAAAAAACCTGCGGTCATGAACGACTATAGAGCCGCAGGGGAGCTCGAGGGGGCAAGGCCCGCCTCGAGTTGGATAAACCGCCGTCCGGAAAGCCTTGAATTCTCAAGGCTTTCCGGGTAACAGCATTTTGCTCTGAGCAAAATGCTCGGCGGCTGAAGCTTGTCAAAGAAGTCCGGCAAGGACTTTTTTGACAAGCTGAACGGAGCCGCGTTTACGCGGCTCCGCTTTTTTTCTCAGCCTCTTTTCGTTCCTTTGCCCGGGTGAGCAGATATACCCCCGGCAGCAGCACGAAGCAGAAGGCGAGGTTCGCCGCCGGGATGATGGCCTCCGACCAGCGGGAGAGGGTCCGGGCATCCGGAGAGAGCAGCAGGGCAAGGCCCGCGGCGAAAAGGGCGGCGGCCCAGATCAATAGCCGTCCGTCCCGCAGACCGATCCGCTGAGCGGCAGAGCCCTCCCGCCCCAGGCCCAGCAGACGCTGCAGGCAGTCGGACCCCGCCCGCAGAAAGAGCGCCGCCGTCAGGAAATCCGGGAAGATCCAGAGCATCACCACCAGGGCCTCGAAGCGCTCGAGGGTGCGGAAGATGCGCAGGGTGCGCACCAGCACGAAAAAGGGCCGGGACAGCTCCGCTGCCAGCTCGTGCCCGAAGCGGCCCGTGACCGTCAGGGCCAGCAGCGTCAACAGTCCGCACAGGCCGAGCATCCACAGCGAGAGCGCGCGCTGCCCGCCGTGCTCCTCTCTCCGGGCGCAGGGCACAAAGCAGAGGGCGGCCGCCGCGCCCGCGACGAGATCCGTCGGCACCAGGGC
>JAILNC010000046.1 GCA_024691985.1 Oscillospiraceae bacterium
CTGGTACGGCATCTACACCGGCCTGCTCGGCTTCATGGTCAACACCGACGAGCTGACCCGCCTCGGCCTCGAGGCCCCCAAGAGCTGGGACGATCTGCTCAAGCCCGAGTACAAGGATCTGATCTGGCTGTCCAACTACAACACCGCCGGCACCCCGAAGCTGGTCGCCAACCTCATGATCCAGCTCAAGGGCCATGACGAGGGCGTCCAGTACCTCGTCGACCTCGACAAGAACGTCCAGGTCTACACCAAGTCCGGCTCCGGCCCGTCCAAGAACGTCGGCACCGGCGAGTGCGTCATCGGCATCGGCTTCCTGCATGACGGCATCACCCAGATCGTCGACAACGGCTACGAGAACGTGGCGCTGGTCGTCCCGGCCGACGGCACCGCCTGCGAGATCGGCCCCGTCGCCATCTTCAAGGGCGCGGCCCACATGAACGCCGCCAAGCTCTTCATGGAGTACGCCCTGAGCCCCGACTGCGTGGAGCTCGCCGCGCAGCACGGCTCCTACCAGTTCCTGGTGATCGACAACGCCACCCAGCCCCAGGCCGCGATCGACTTCGGTCTCGATCCCAGCCTCGTGTGGGACGGCTATGACTTCGCCAAGGCCGCGACGGATACCGCCCAGAACGTCGAAGACGTGATGGCCGCCATCGCCGCCGCCGGCGCCGACACCGGCGAGGGCCGTTTCAAGACCTCGTGATCCTCTGACCACCGCAAGGATGGCGGGTTTCCCGCCATCCTTTTTTCAGTGTGAAGTGTGTAGAGTGAAGAGTGGAGTTAAGGTGCGCCTTCGGCGCGATTATGATCATCCGCGGAGCGGATACCGCAGCTCCGCTCTCCACACTCCGCTCTCCGCTCTCTCAAGAGCAATCAACGGAAAGGAGAGTTCCTTATGGCAAGAGGCCAGGGCGCGGCGCTGGACCGGAAGAAGCTGATGGCCGATCCCATCATGGTCACCACCATCGTCGTGCTGATCACCTTTTTGACCCTGTTTATCCTCTACCCGCTGGCCATCCTGCTGGTGGACAGCTTTGTGGGAGACGGCAGCTTCGGCCTGTCCATCTTCAAGCGCATCTTCGCCATGCCGAGCTTCACCCGCGCCATCACCAACACCCTCAAGGTCGGCTTTCTGGTCGGCATCCTCTCGTCGCTGATCGGCCTGCTGTTTGCGTATGTGGAGGTCTACGTCCGGATGAACAAGGTCGTGGGCGGCCTGTTCAAGGTCGTGTCCATGCTGCCGGTCGTCTCGCCGCCCTTCGTCCTCTCCCTGTCGATGATCATGCTCTTCGGCAAGGCGGGCGTGATCACGCGCTTTCTGCTCGGCATCTACGACAACAACGTCTACGGCTTCTGGGGCATCGTCATCGTCCAGACCCTGACCTTCTTCCCGGTCTGCTACATGATGCTCAAGGGCCTTTTGAAAAACATCGACCCCTCGCTCGAGGAGGCCGCGCGCGACATGGGCGCGGGCCGCTGGAAGGTTTTCGCGGACGTGACCCTGCCGCTGATGCTGCCCGGTCTCGGCAACGCCTTCCTCGTGACCTTTATCGAGTCCATCGCGGACTTCGCCAACCCCATGCTCATCGGCGGCTCCTACGACACGCTGGCGACCACGATCTACCTGCAGATCACCGGCGCCTACGACAAGGCAGGCGCGGCTGCGATGGCCGTGGTGCTGCTGTGCATCACGCTGGCGATGTTCGCGGTGCAGAAGTACTACCTCGAGGCCAAGACCGCCGCGACCCTCACCGGCAAGGCCTCGCGCGCCCGCATGCTGATCGAGGACAGGAGCGTCAAGGTCCCGCTGACCATCTTCTGCGGACTGTCGGCGGCCTTCGTCATCCTCATGTACATCTGCGTGCCCATCGGCGCGCTCTTCCCCACCTGGGGCTACAAGTTCTTCCCGCTGACGGGCAAGTGGTTCAACCAGGTCTTCACCCGCTACCACGGCTTCAAGGCCTTTACGGACTCCTTCGTGCTCAGCCTGATCGCCGCCCCGGTCACGGCGCTTTTGAGCATGATCATCTCCTACCTCGTCGTCAAGCGCAAGTTTAAGTCCAAGGGCTTTATCGAGGCCGTGTCCATGCTGGCCATGGCCGTGCCCGGCACCGTGCTCGGCGTCGGCTATATCCGCGGCTTCTCGGGCGGCGTGTTCCACACGGGCTTTCTGCAGGGCATCTACGGCACGGGCCTGATCCTGGTGATCGTGTTCGTGGTCCGCTCTCTGCCGACCGGCACGCGCAGCGGCATCTCCGCCCTGCGCCAGATCGACAAGTCCATCGAGGAATCCGCCTACGACATGGGCGCGGACAGCCTCAAGGTCTTCATGACGGTGACCCTGCCGCTGATCAAGGACTCCTTCCTCTCCGGCCTCGTGACCGCCTTCGTGCGCAGCATCACCGCCATCTCCGCCATCATCCTGCTCGTCACGCCGAGCTACCTGCTCATCACCGTGCAGATCAACGAGTTCGCGGAGAAGGGCGCCTACAGTCTGGCCTGCGCGTTTGCCACCATTCTGATCATC
>JAILNC010000063.1 GCA_024691985.1 Oscillospiraceae bacterium
GGCGGTCCCGGGCAATGAGCGCGTGGACTACATCGCCCGCAACGCCGAAAACCTGCGCAAATACATGGTGCACCTCATCGACGAGGACGTGCGCTCCCGCGGCCCGCTGCGCCGGGCGATGAAGGAGGGCGGCGCCTATGAGATCGAAGCCGCAAGCGAGCCCGCGATGAGCATCTCGCGCGAGATCGTCAACATCATGGGCCAGGTGATCGAGCTGGCCAAGGAGCTCGCGGCCTTCTGCCCGCAGGAGGGCCTGCATTTCCTCGCAGCGTGCGCGGAGCTCGCCCTCGCCTCCATGCGCGCCGCCCGGCACTATATCGTCGACATGGCGGACAAGTCCGCGGACGAGACCTTCCGCTACATCAACCGCCGGGAGAACGAGATCCTGATCGGCGCTGCCTCGGCCACGGCGGAGGAGCTGCTCGCCGATGTGGAAGAGCGGATATAAACAGTATCTTCGAGCATAAGGAGGTCAGCCCAATGGACGAAAACATCGCGAAACTGAAAGAGTGGATCGACGGGAGCGACAACATCGTATTCTTCGGCGGCGCGGGCGTCAGCACGGAGAGCGGCATCCCCGACTTCCGCAGTGTGGACGGCCTGTACAACCAGAAGTGGAAGTACCCGCCCGAGATGATCCTCAGCCACAGCTTCTTCGAGCGCGATCCCGCGGAGTATTATCGCTTCCACCGCGAAAAGCTCGTGATCGACGGGGTCAAGCCGAACCGCTGCCATCTGCGTCTGGCCGAGCTGGAGCAGGAGGGGAAGCTCCGCGCGGTCATCACCCAGAACATCGACGGTCTGCATCAGGCGGCCGGAAGCAAGAATGTGCTCGAGCTGCACGGCAGCGTCCTGCGCGCCTACTGCTCCCGCTGCCGCAAGCCCTGCGACGCGGACCTCATCAACCACGGCACGGGCGTCCCCCGCTGCTCCTGCGGCGGCGTGCTCCGTCCGGACATCGTGCTCTATGAGGAGCCGCTGGACGACGACGTGATGATGCGCGCCATCCACTACATCCGCCAGGCCGACGTGCTGATCGTCGGCGGGACCTCGCTGCGCGTCTATCCCGCGGCGGGACTGATCAATTATTACCGGGGCAGCAAGCTGGTGCTCATCACCCGCAGCAGCACGCCCGCGGGGGCCGACCTTGTCGTGCACGGCAAGATCGGCGAGGTGTTCAGCCAGGTTTGACAGAGACATGAGCAAGGGAAAGCTGATCGTTCTGGAGGGCATCGACGGCAGCGGCAAGTCCGCGCAGTACCGTCGGCTCTGTGCCAGATTCGAAAGAGACGGCATCGCTTATCACCACATCGTGTTTCCCCGCTATGAGCGGGACAGCAGCGCGCTGATCCGTATGTATCTGGGCGGGCAGTTCGGTCTGCGCCCCTCCGATGTGAACGCCTACGCCGCCTCCACCTTCTATGCGGTGGACCGCTACGCATCCTACTGCGAGGATTGGGGCAAACTATACGAAAACGGCGGCCTGATCATTTCGGACCGCTACACCACCTCCAACGCCGTACACCAGGGCAGCAAGCTGCCGGACGACGAGCTGCCGGACTTCTTTGAATGGCTGTCGGATCTGGAATACCGCAAGATGGGGCTCCCGGCTCCGGACCTGGTGATATATCTGGACGTGGATCTGGAGACCTCTCTGCGCCGCATGCGCCGCAGGGAGGCGAAGAACCACACCCACGCCGACATCCACGAGAAGGACACGCAGTATCTCGCGCGCTGCCTGCATACGGCGGACATGGCCTGCCGGCACTACGGCTGGACGCGCATCCCCTTCCTGAAGGACGGCGCGGAGCGCGACGTGGACGAGAAGAACGCGGAGATCTACCGCATCATCCTCGATTCGATTCAAAAATAAAAAAGGAGGGACCCGAAGGCCCCTCTGCCGTGAGTATGCTGCGGCGCTTGGGCTCAGCAGCCGCAGTTGCTGCCGCAGCCGCAGCCGCAGTTGCTGCCGCACCCGCACTCGTTTCCGCAGCCGCAGCCGCAGCCGTTGCCGCCGTAGCCGAAGAGAACGATGATCAGGATGATCAGCCAGAGACTGCTGTTGTTACAGTTGTTGCAGAACATAATTGCTCCCTTTCTCCGCACTTGGACATAAGCGGCGCCGACCCGCCGTGCGGCGGCGGACCGGGCTGTATCCGCTGTAATGCAATAGCGCCCCGGCGCTTTCGCCGTTCGTGCCATCATATGTAAGCCCCCGTTTTTCTGCTACAAGGAGAAACCATGTCCGATGAACTTGAAAAAATAAACGAGATCTTCCGCAAACAGGACGAGCATGACGCCCCGCCTCCGCCGAAGGATGAAAAAACGGCCCGGCTCAGCGCCATGGACCGCCTGCTGATCGACGCCTCGGGCGAGGCTGCCAGCAACTACACCGGCGACGCCGAGTCCGAGCGCGACTACCGTCCCGTGCGGCAGAGCCATGAATACCGCTCCGGCTGTCTGGGCGGGGTGATGTATTTCACCTTCATAGTGTGCGTGAGCATCGTGCTGGCCTGCCTCGCCTGGATGGCGGCGAGCGATATGCTCGCGCTCAACAAGGACGATTTCACCGCCGTCGTCACGCTGCCGAGCAGCATCTTCACCTCCGAGACCGTCGACAAGTTTGACGAGAACGGGAAAAAGACCGGCACCAAGCGCGTGACGCACGCCGACATGGACTATGTGGCGGATGTGCTCAAGGACGCGGGGCTGATCGAATACAAGTGGCTGTTCACCCTTTTCTGCAAGGTCTCGACCGCTGACGAGAAGGTGAGCCCCGGCGAGTACAAACTGCGCTCCACCTTCGACTACCGCGCGCTGATCCAGAATATGCGGGCCGGCTCCTCCGCGACCATCACGGTGACCGTCACGATCCCGGAGGGCTTCAAGATGCATCAGATCTTCCTGCGTCTGGAGGAAAACGGCGTCTGCTCGTACAACGATCTCATGGAGGCCGCGGAATCCAACGAGTACAACTACCCCTTCCTGGAGGACAGCGAGGGAGAGGGGGCTTACAGGCTCGAGGGCTTCCTCTTCCCGGACACCTATGAGTTCTATGTCGGCATGCAGGGCTCGAGCGCGATCAACAAAATGCTCGACAACTATCACCGCCGCGTGACCGAGGATATGTACGCGCGCGCCGAGGAGCTCGGCATGAGCATGTACGACGTCCTCAAGGTCGCCTCCCTGATCGAAAAGGAGGCCGCCAACGACGACGAGCGGCCCGAGATCGCCTCCGTTATCTACAACCGCCTCAACTCCAATATCGTTCTCGGCATCGACGCCTCGGTCCTCTATCCCTACAACGACCATGAGGGCGCGCCCACGGCGACGATGCTCGCGAAGGACGACCCGTACAACACGCGCGTCAAGCTCGGCCTCCCGCCGACGCCGATCTGCAATCCCGGCATCGCCTCCATCAACGCGGCGCTCTACCCGAACAATACCAACTATTATTTCTACGCATTGGATACCGAGTCCGGCACCCACCGATTCTTTACTAACGAAAGTGAGTTTGATTGGTTTGTATCTTCACAAAATTATTCGTAACGATTTTGAGCTTCTCTCCCCCGCGGGGGACTGGGAGCGGCTGGAGATGGCGCTGGCCTACGGGGCGGACGCCGTGTATCTCGCGGGAAAAGAGTTTGGCATGCGCTCCGCCGCCGGGAATTTTGACGACGACGAGCTCCGCCGCGCCGTCACGCTTGCCCACTCCATGGGGAAAAAGGTATACGTCGCCTGCAACACGCTGCCGCGCGAGGAGGAGCTGAGGCGCCTGCCTCCGTTTCTGGAGCTGGTGCGCGACGCCGGAGCCGACGCCCTGATCGTGAGCGATCTCGGCGTGCTGGCGCTGGCCAAGCGCTTCGCGCCCGGGGTCGCCCTGCATGCGAGCACCCAGATGGGCGTGGTCAACAGCGCCTCGGCCAACGTCCTGCACGCCATGGGCGCGGACACGGTGGTGCTCGCGCGCGAGCTCTCGCTGGAGGAGATCCGGAAGATCCGCGCCAACACCCCCTCGGAGCTACGGCTCGAAGCCTTTGTGCACGGGGCGATGTGCGTCTCCTTCTCCGGCAGGTGCGTGCTCTCCAACTACATGACCGGGCGCGACTGCAACCGCGGCGAATGCGCGCAGCCCTGCCGCTGGAAGTACCATCTGGTGGAGGAGAAGCGCCCCGGGCAGTATTTCGAGATCAGCGAAGACGGCGGTACCTACATCCTCAACGCCCGGGACCTGAACATGATCAAGCATCTGCAGGACCTGGCCGACGCGGGCGTGTCCGGCTTCAAGATCGAGGGCCGCACGAAGTCCGCCTATTATACGGCCGTCGTCACCAACGCCTACCGCCACGCGCTGGACGCCGCCGCGGAGCGCGAGGATGCCCCCGCCGTCTGGGTGAACGAGACGGAGATGGTCAGCCATCGGCCCTACTGCACGGGCTTTTACTACGGTGAGCCGGACCAGTATCCGGACGAGGCCTGCTACATAAACGGGGCCGAGGTCGTCGCCGTGGTGGAGGAGTGCGAGGCCGACGGCTACGCCCTGCTCACCCAGCGCAACAAGTTTGCGGTCGGGGAGGAGCTGGAGCTGCTTTGCCCGGACCGTGAGCCGACCCGCTTCGTCTGCGATTCCATCGAGGACGAGGACTACGGCTCGCTGCTGGAGGCCGCGCATCCGATGATGCGCCTGCGCATGAACCTGCCCTTCTGCGCACCGCGCCTTTCCATCGTGAGAAGACGACGCGAAGCCGGTACTTGACAAATCCGGATGCTGTGATACAATACGCGCGTATACTGCCTTTGGCTATGACGGAAAGAGTCGGCGGACGGACAGCATAGAGAGGGGCCGGTCGGTGCAAGACCCCGTGTCCGATGTCGGCAGCCACTCCCGAGCCTCCCCGGGAAGACCGGGGCGCAGGCCTGCGTTACGGGCGCATGAGATGCCGCGTCTGCGGCAATCAGGGTGGTACCGCGAATCACACCTTCGCCCCTGTCCGGGGCGGAGGTGTTTTTGATTGGAGGAACAGAAATGGAAAAATACGGACTGAACCAGCTCAGAGAAATGTTTTTGAGCTTTTTCGAGACGAAGGGGCATCTGCGTCTGCCGAGCTTCTCGCTCATCCCGCAGAACGATGCGAGCCTGCTGATCATCAACTCCGGCATGGCGCCCATGAAGCCCTACTTCAAGGGCGAGCAGGAGCCGCCGCGCCGCCGCGTCTGCACCTGCCAGAAGTGCATCCGTACCGGCGACATCGAGAACATCGGCAAGACCGAGGGGTAGAGACGGTCGGGATCCAGTCCCACCCACTCGGGGGAAGTCAGAAACTCCCAGGCCCAGTGGATGGCCTCGCGCTTGAAGTAGTCGCCGAAAGAGAAGTTGCCTAGCATCTCGAAGTAGGTGCCGTGCTGGGCCGTCTTGCCGATGTTCTCGATGTCGC
>JAILNC010000082.1 GCA_024691985.1 Oscillospiraceae bacterium
GAAGCGGAACGGAGTGAGCTTCTTCCGACGCTGGAGCGGGTGATGGGAATCGAACCCACGTATCCAGCTTGGAAGGCTGGTGTTCTACCATTGAACTACACCCGCACGTCGTCCCATTCAGCCATGAGATAATACCATACGGCCACAGTGCGTGTCAACAGCTTTCTGAAATATTTTTGCCGCGGGCGGGCGGAATAGGGGAGAGCCCGGACGCTTTGGCCCGCTCCTTCAGGTTTGCTCTTGTGCCGCGGGCGATTCTGTGGTAAAAAGGGGAAAGAGAACTGCACGCAGGAGTAAGCCTATGCACCCCATCAATCATTTCAAAACCATCACGCGGCACCGGCATTTGGTCTGCCGGTACTGCTTTCGGCTCGGCCTCTGGCGGCAGGGCCTGACGCACGATCTGAGCAAGTACGGCCCGACGGAGTTCCTGCCCGGCGCGCGCTACTGGCAGGGGACGCGCAGCCCCAACGACGCCGAGCGGCGCGCGGTGGGCGTCTCCCTCGCGTGGCTGCACCACAAGGGCCGCAACCGCCACCACTTCGAATACTGGATCGATTACGTCGTCGGCCCGGACGGCAGCATCAGCTACGGGGGGAACAAAATGCCCATCCGCTATGTGGCCGAGATGTTCTGCGACCGCGTCGCCGCAAGTCAGGTCTATCAGGGGGAGCGATATACCGACGCATCCGCGTGGGAGTATTACACCGCCTCGAAGGACAGGATCCTCATCCATCCCGAGACCGGCGCGGAGATCGAGGAGATGCTCCGCGTGCTCAAGGACGAGGGGGAGGACGCCGCCTTCGCCTATGTCCGCCGCCGCCTGCGGGAGGCGCGGTAGCCGGAGCGTCGGCCCGACAGATCCGGGCCGGTCACGGAAACCGGCAGTTTGTTTGTTTGCCGTAATACGGCTCAAGGTGGAAGCCATGAAGAATTTCCTCAAAACGATCATCGCATTGACCCTTGGACTGAGCATGCTGGCGGCCGCGTCCGTCTATACCATGCCGTCGACCGACAAAGCGCGCAATCGCGCGGAATACGCGCCGTCCGACTATCTCTTCGAGGGCTCTTACAAAATGCCGCGGAATTCTCTGGACGTCGTGTTTCTCGGCTCCTCGGAGATCTACAATGCGATCTCGCCGATGGAGATGTGGCGGGAGCAGGGCATCGCGGGCTATTGCTGCTCCTCCTCCGGCCAGCAGGCCGTGACCTCGTACTATTACCTGCGTGAGATCCTGCGCAGACAGAGCCCGAAGCTGGCGGTCGTCGACGTGTACGGGCTGTATACGGATCCGGCGCAGGTCTCCCGGAACGAGGGCAACAATCGCTCCGCGACCGATAAAATGCGGTTTTCCCGGGAAAAGATCGCGCTGTCCCGGATCCTCTGGAAACAGCAGAAGGACAAGGGGGAGAGCTTCTGGTCCTATCTGCTGCCCGTCCTGCGTTTTCATTCCCGCTGGACGGAGCTGAAGGAGACGGATCTGACGCTTCGTCAGCACTACGACTATGCCCGCGGCTACAGCACGGTTTTCGGGGACACCGCATATGCCGGACTGACGGAAGAGAGCTATCCTTTCCTGTCGCAGGAGCCGACTGACGAGGCGGCGGAGAGGGACGAGGAGGCCGCCGGCTGGTATCGGAAGATCGGGGAGCTGTGCGCCCGGCGCGGGATCCGGCTCCTGATGATCCGAACGCCGTGCTCCGGGTATACGCTGGAGGATAAAAACGCCCTGTATCGGCTCGCGGCGGAATGCGGGGCGGATGCGCTGGATTTCAATGACGCGGCGGTGTGGGCGCAGATGGACTTCGACTGCACGAATGACATGCTCGATTCCGTGCACCTCAATTATCGGGGGGCAAAGAAGCTCTCCGTGTATCTCGGCGGCGTCCTGCGGCGCGATTACGGCCTGCCCGACCACCGGGGAGAGGAAGCCTACGCCTTCTGGGACAGCGATCTGCCTTTATACGATGCGGAGCTCAGGGCCTGGAAGATCCAGCACTGCACGACCGGGACAAAGCTGCGTAAGCTCGTGATGGACGAAAACTATGAGCTGCTCGCGGTCGGCGCGGAAAACGCGGAGCCGGCCTTCGCCGCGGCGCTCGGAGTCGACCCGGGAATCCCCAGTCTGTGGATCTCCCGCTGGGACGGCGCGCAGGTCAGCACGGAGTATACGGAAGAGAGCAGGGGCTTCTTCGGCGCCGAGGAGTACGAGATCAACGACACCGGCATTTACATGCACGGCTGCAACTACATGGTCGGCTCGGGCGGCCTGTACTACGTGGTGCGGGACAGGCTGCTGGGAAAGATCGTGGATTACGGGACAGTAGAACCGACGGGCAAGATCAGGCGGAGCTGAACTGAGGTTCCAACCGGAGAAAAACACATGAAGGAAGGAGCCTTGTCATGAGTATCTGCAGCATACAGTTTCTGCTTTTTACCGGACTCGCCCTGCTCGTTTATTACCTTCTCCCCGCGCGGCTCGGGAAAGCGCAGCCCTATGTCCTCCTGGCGGCGAGCCTGGCCTTCTTTCTGAGCCTCTCACCGAAGGCGGTGTGCTGGTTGCTGCTCGCGGCGCTCGCCTCCTTTGGCTTCGCGCTGCTGATCGAGCGCAGACCGCGGAGACGGAAGTGCTGGCTGGTCCTGGATGTGCTTTTCGTCCTCGGCCTGCTGGCGGCTTTGAAATATCACACCTTCTTTACCGATCTGCTCTTCGGGGGAGCGCCGAGCAGGCTGGAGCTGCTCTGCGCGAGGTACCTGCTTCTGCCGATCGGCGTGTCGTTCTACTCGCTTGCCGCGCTCGGCTATGTGATCGACGTCTATCGGGAAAAGTACAAGGCGGAGAGAAACTTTTTCCGCTTCCTGCTGTTTCTCGTCTATTTCCCGCATATCCTCCAGGGGCCGATCGCGCGTTATGACAAGTTTTCGCCGCAGCTGGAGCAGATGCACGGCTTCGACTGGGACGGCTTCAACTCCGGTCTCAGGCGGATGCTCTGGGGCTATATCAAGAAGATGGTCATCGCGGACAGGGCGGCCGTCTTCGTGGGGGGCGTCTATGCGCACGCCGCCGCAGCGGGCGGAACGGAGCTGTTCATCGCGAGCCTGCTGTACACGGTGCAGATCTATGCGGACTTCTCCGGCTGCGTGGACATCATGTGCGGCATCTCGGAGCTGTTCGGCATCGGACTTGCCCCGAACTTTGAGCAGCCCTATCTCTCCCGCTCTCTGGGCGATTTCTGGCGGCGGTGGCACATCAGCCTGAGCTCCTGGTTCCGGGACTATCTCTACATCCCGCTCGGCGGCAACCGCCGCGGCCGGGTAAGACGGTATCTGAACGTGCTGATCGTGTTCCTCGTCAGCGGCTTCTGGCACGGGGCCGGGTGGAACTTCATCGTTTGGGGCGCGATCCACGGCGTCTGGCAGATCCTGGAGGAACTGTTCTACCGGAACGGGCTCGGCAGGAAGCCCGGGGAGGTCTCCGGCCGTCTGGCCTGGCTGCAGACGCTGGTCACCTTCCTTGTCGTGAATTTCGCGTGGATCTTCTTCTCCAATGACAGCCTGCGCACGGGATTGAAGATCGTCCGCAACATCCTGCTGCGGCCGAGCCTGTGGGTCCTCGGGAACGGGGGACTGTTCAGCTTCGGACTGAAGGCGCCCGAAATGTTCCTGCTCGTGTTCTTCATCGCACTGCTGATCGCGGTGGATGTGCTGAACAGCCGGGGGATCCGCGGGCGCGACATACTCGCGCGGCAGCCCCTGCCGGTCAGATGGCTGCTGCTCCTGCTCGGAGTGCTGGCGGTCTTCGTCTTCGGCGTGTACGGGCAGAGCTATAATGCGAGCAGCTTTATTTACATGCAGTTCTGAGGGCGATCGCCATGAAGAAGCTTCTGAATGCGATCCCCGCGGCGATCCGGGGCTGAGCGCGGCCGCGCCGGCGCTCGGGAGCATGGTTTAAGGAGGAATACGATGGAAAAGACAAAGGCGTTCCGCTATCCTCTGCTGATGGCGGCGCTTACCTTGTTTACTATATGGAAGATCCGACTCGGGCTGTATCATGACGAGGTCCAGCTGATCAATCTGGGGAAGCTGCTGGTCGAGGGGGACAGCTTCGTGCAGTTTACGGGCATGGGCATGTCGCACTATCTGCTCTGGCCGCTGATGGCGCTTTTTCACCGCGTCGTCGGCAGCTATGACGGGGTCTTTCTGTTCCTCCGGTACTGGTTCGTTCTGTTCCAGCTTGCGGTCTCTCTCTACACGTACACGACGCTCAAGCTGTTCTGGAGCGAAAGACAGGCGGCGGCCGCCTCGGTCCTCTCCGTGCTGTTCGTCTTCAACTTCTATGCGATCACCTACAAGGCGACGCTGTTCTGGGGCACGATGCTGACCGTCCTCTTTCTGCTGCGCTGCGAGAAGACGAAGAAGACCCGGTATCTGGTTTTCTCCGCACTCGCGCTTTCGGCCGATGTGCTCGGCTACCCGCCTTTCACGGCGCTCCTGCTGATCCCCGTTACGCGCCTGCTTCTGAAAGATCGCCCGACAGCGCGTCGGACGATCGCGATCTACTGGGGGACCTGTGCGCTTTGCGCGCTGGCCTTCCTGATCCCGATCCTTGCCCGCTATCCCGTCTCTCAGATCATGGAGGCGTACTTTGACAGGGATATCTACAAGACTGCCGGCGTCGTACCGTCGATCAAAAAGACGGCCGCAGTGCTGGCTATGCTTCTGGCGGCGGAGCTTGGGATCAGACTCGGGAAACGCTGCGGCTTTTTCACCGCACAGGGGAAGAAACAGTGGGCCGGACTGAGCGTGGTCCTGTGGTGCGTGCTGCTCGGGATCGTGCTCGTCAAGCCGGAAACGGCCTCGGCGTCCCGCTTCTGGTATGTCTTTCTCGGCTTTTACGTTCTTGCCGTCTCTCTGCGTCGGCACGGGCTGCTGCGCGTCAGCCACGGGCAGCTTGTCGACATTCTGTTTTTTGAGGTCTCGGCGTGGACGATCCTGGCGATCGCGCTGATCTCCGACCAGGGGGTCGCCATCATCGCCTACGGCTCCGTCTTCGGCCTGATCGGCGCCTGCATCGCGCTGCTGGACGAGAACAACGACGGCGTCGGAAAGCCGCAGATGCTCGCGTGGAGTCTTGTTCTGGCTATGCTGATCTGTTCGGCGGTATTTGTTTCGGACCAGAATGCGCGTGTTGAAAGCGCCCACATCTTCCAGAGCAGAGAACGGCTCGGGGAAGGGCCCGGCAAGGGCCTCTATGTGGCGGCATATACCGAAAGAGTCTATGCCCCCTATGCGCAGGCCGCGCGAAACGCCGCGGTGCCGGGAGACAGACTGTTTATCATATCCGGGCTGGCGCAGCCCTACGGCACCATGGCCGCCGACGTGACCGAGGCGATCCCCAGCGGATACATCATCAAGTCCTTCCTGAATACATCAAAGGGGGAGAACTACTGCGCAGCGTTTCCGGAACGCTCCCCGACCGTCGTGCTGGTGGATACGGCGTATACCGGGGATTATGAGACCTGGCGGGAAAAGACGGTTTTCGCCCGCTATCTGGACGAACACTTCCGACAGGCGTCTCAGAGCGAGGACGGACGCTGGATCGTGCTGCGAAGAAACCCGGAGAGCTGAACGCGGCCGGAGCGCACGAAAATTTACGCCGATGTAACAACTCTCCCCTTGCGCCCGTGCGGGAAAGATGGTAAGCTTAAGACAATCAAAGCCCCAAATTCTTTTATGAAGGAGCGTGGTCATCATGGTCAAGATCATCATGGGACTGAAGGGGTCCGGGAAGACCAAGGAGCTTGTCGGTCTCGTCTGCAAGGCCGTCAGCGAAGGCAGCGGCGACGTCGTCGTCATCGAGAAGGAGCGCAAGCTCACCTATGATATCCCCTATCAGGCCCGCCTGATCGACGCGGGCAGCTACTCGATCGGCAGCTATGAATTTCTGAAAGGCTTCATCTCCGGCATCCACGCCGGGAATTACGATATTACGCATTTCTTTATCGACAACTTTTACAAGCTCGTCAACGACCGCGACGAGGCCTCTGTGATCGACTTCGTCCGCTGGCTGGCGGCTTACGCCGAGCGCGAGAATATCGAGTTCGTCGTCTCCATGAGCTCCGACCGGGACAAGTGCCCGGAGGAGATCAAGCCCTATCTGATCTGATAAAGAAAAAGCGAAAGCGGGGAGCGTCTGCTCCCCGCTTTCGCTTGCGGCGGCTTTACATGCCGCCGATACGGCCCTGTATATAGGGCTCCACCTCGGAGATGTCCATGCCGAGCGCGATGGACAGCTCCCCATTGAGCATGTCCCGCGCTCGCTTCATGGTGGACTCCGCCCGGCTGCTCCGGGTCTTTTTTTCGTTCATGCGCTCGCGCAGGCCCTTGACGATCGCGACCAGCGCCTCGCAGCTGTGCTGCCGAAACAGCTCCTTATAAAACGCGTCGACGTGATTGAAGCGGTTGTCCCGGCAGATCGCGGGCTCGATGCCCGGCATGGCGTCGATCAGCGCCTCCGCCTCCTCCCGGCTGATCACGGGCCGCATGAACGCCCCCGAGTCGACCGGCGTATAGTAGATGCCGCTGCCGATCAGCGGCTCGAGATGGTAGAACAGCTTGCCCGGGGATGTGCCCGAATGCTCCAGCGGCGCGACCTTCGCCACAGTGCAGACGCCGTTCTCCCCGTATACGATCTTATCACCCACCGAAAACATCAAATATTTCCCCTATCATATTACGTATGGTACTATCATACAACAAAACGGAGAAAATTACCAGCCGTAAAATATAAAAATTTTTTGAAAGAACGGCCTGTTATGAGCAGTTACAGTCTTTACCCTCGAAATGATGATTGCCAATCCGGGCAGCTTCTGTTATACTTTTTGTGTTCGGAACGGGAGGTGGAAGGATGCGGCTGTATCTGTCCGGGCACGAGTACAAATACGCGGTCGAGCAGATGCTGCTGACGCTCTTTCCCGACGAACGGCCCGAGTATCCCGAAGGCAGCCCCGAGGGGAGAAGGATGGAGATCCGCCTCAGCCGCACCGCCGCCACCACCAGCGCGAGCTGCGCCTTCCATACGGGTAAGAGCATGTTCCGCGGCGCGGCCCGCACGGCCAACGACGCGCTGACGGACCCGCTCACGGGCGACAGGATCTGCCAGCGGCTGATCAAAAACGCCATGTACCGCGCCGCGCTCAAATCCGGCGTGGCGAAGCCGCCCTGGGGCGCCCTCACCGGCGTGCGGCCCGGCAAGCTCATGGCGGGGCTCGTCTCGGAATGTCCGGACGAGAAGACCGCGCTGCGCCGCTTCATCGGCGAGTTCGACGTCAGCCCCGAGCGGGCGGGCCTCTGCCTCGCGACCACGCGGGAGACCCTGCGGGCGGAGGCGTCGATGCAGGCGCGGGACGTGTGCCTCTACGTGGGCATCCCGTTCTGCCCGACGCGCTGCGCCTACTGCAGCTTCGTCAGCCAGTCGGTGGAGAAGAGCATGCAGCTCATCGACCCCTTCCTGGAGGCGCTGGAGAAGGAGATCGCCGCGACTGCGGAGCAGGTGCGTGATCTGGGGCTGCGGCCCGTCTCGCTGTACATGGGCGGCGGCACGCCGACCACGCTCACGGCCTCGCAGCTCGACAGGCTCTGTACCGTGCTCGCCGAGCGCTTCGACCTCTCCGCCCTGCGGGAGTACACCGTGGAGGCGGGGCGGCCCGACACCATCACGGAGGAGAAACTGCGCGTGCTGCAAAGGCACGGCGTCGACCGTGTCAGCGTCAACCCCCAGACCATGTCCGACCGGGTGCTCGAGATCATCGGCCGCCGCCACACGGCCGCCGACATCGTCACGGCGCTCGACAGAGTCCGCGCCGTCGGGGGCTTTGCGGTGAACATGGACCTGATCGCGGGCTTGCCGGGCGACAGCGTCGCGGGCTTTCGCGACACGCTGGAGAAGGTGCTGACCCTGGGGGCCGAGAACGTCACCGTGCACACGCTGGCGCTGAAAAAGGGCTCGCGCATCACGGTGGATCAGACGCCCCTTCCCGCGGCGCGCGAGGTCGCGGCCATGCTCGATTACGCGCAGGGCAGGCTCCGCGCGGCGGGCTACGCGCCCTACTACCTCTACCGCCAGAAGTTCATGTCCGGCGGCTTCGAGAACGTCGGCTGGCAGAAGGGCGGGACCGTCAATCTCTACAACATCTGCATCATGGAGGAGCTGCGCAGCATCCTCGCCATGGGCGGGGGCGGCTCGACGAAGCTCATCCGGCCGGACGGCGGGCGGAACATCCGCCTGTCCGCCCCGAAATATCCCCTGGAATACATCGCACAGATCGACAAAACCTGCGCCGACAAGGCGCAGATCGGCGCGTTCTATCGTCAGTTTTTGAAGGAGGAATGAAGCGTGGCATACAGCCTTACCGAGATCAATTACAGAACCGTAGCGGACCCCGCGGCTTTTATCGCCGAGTGCGACGCGAACTATCAGCAGAAGGTGGCCGAGGCCGCCGACCTCATCCTGGCCAACCGGGAGAGAAGTCCCATCGTCCTGCTCTCGGGCCCCTCCGGCTCGGGCAAGACCACGACCTCCATGAAGATCGCGGAGGAGCTGCAGAAACGCGGGACCGGCACCCACTACGTCGGCATGGACGACTACTTCAAGACGGTCGACCACACCACCCCCCGCACCGAGGACGGCGAGCTCGATCTCGAGTCGCCGCTGTGCCTGGACATGGAGCTGCTCAACCGCCACTTCACGCAGCTGGCGAAGGGCGAGCGCGTCTATATCCCAAAGTATGAGTTCTCCCGGCGCATGCGCATTCAGGAGCCCTCCAAGTCCATCAAGCTCAAGAAGGACGAGATCGTCATCTTCGAGGGCATCCACGCCCTCAATACCATGATCACCGGCGTGCACCCCGAGGCCTTCAAGCTCTATATCTCCGCCCGCAGCGACGTGGAGTTCCAGGACAACATCGTCTTCAAGCGCACCTGGTTCCGGCTCGTGCGGCGTCTGGTGCGCGACTACAAATTCCGCGGCTCCGACCCCAAGGAGACCATGAGCATGTGGGCCAATGTGCGCCGCGGCGAGATGCTGTACATCTCTCCGTTCAAACGGCATGTGGATTTCCAGTTCGACACCTCCCTGGCCTACGAGCTCGCGGTCTACAACCACACGGCCACCAAGCTCTTCCAGTCCGTGCCCGAGGGGATCGAGCGCTTCGAGGAGCTGCGTGCGGTGCTGCCCGCGCTGCAGCTGTTCGGCGATATCGACGAATCTCTCGTGGCCGAGGACTCCCTGGTGCGGGAGTTCATCGGCGGCGGCATCTACGAATACTGAACACCGACGCCCGACGCGAAACGCCGGGCGTCGTCTATTTACCCAAAGCGGGCAGGGGAGGGGCGCGGAAATTTGTATGTGCCCCCCGGTGAAAAACCTTGTTGCACGGCGTCGATTGCGCTATAATAGCAACATCAAATTATTAATACAGGAGGAGCCTTCCCGATGAACAAGTACAGAGAAATGATCCGCGAAGATATGGACGAGCTGGTCGCCTTCCGGCGCGAGCTGCACCGCCATCCCGAGCCCAGCCTCAAGGAGTTTGAGACGACCGACCGCATCTGCCGCGAGCTGGACAAGGCCGGCATCGCATACCGGCGGATGGAGCCCACCGGCGTCTGCGGCGAGCTGAAAGGCACGAAGGCCGAGAGCGATCACATCGTGCTTCTGCGCTCCGACATGGACGCGCTCGAGATCCTTGAGCAGACCGGTCTGGACTTTCCGAGCGAGAACTGCGGCGTCATGCACGCCTGCGGTCACGACCTGCATATGACCAATCTGCTGGGCGCGGTGAAGTTCCTGCATAATCACCCCGAGGAGTTCGCCGGCACCGTCCGCTTCATCTTCCAGCCCGCCGAGGAGATCGGCGCGGGCGCCAGACTGATGATCCAGCAGGGCGTCATGGAGGGCGTCGACCGCGCCGTCGGCATGCACATCACGCCCATCCTGCCGCTCGGCCAGGTGTCGGCCATGCCCGGCGAGTGCTGGGCCGCCTGCGACCGCATCAAGATCACGGTCCACGGCAAGGCCGCCCACGGCGCGATGCCCCAGAACGGGCACGACGCGCTGGTCGCCGCGAGCGCCATCGTCATGGCCCTGCAGCCCCTCGTCTCCCGCGAGACCGACCCCAACACCGCCCTGGTGCTGACCGTCGGCTCCATCGTCTCCGGCTCCCGCTTCAACATCGTCGCGGGCGACGCCGTGATGATGGGCACCTGCCGCACCTTCTCCCGCGAGGTCCACGCCGCCCTGCCCGAGCGTATCCGCCGCGTGGCGGAGCACGTCGCCGAGGCCTACGGCTGCACGGCGGAGCTCGAGTTCGAGGTCCTGGCGGAGGTGCTCTACTGCGATCCCGAGACGACCGCCTTTGGTCTCAAGAGCGTCGAGAAGGTCGTCGGCGAGGGCAACGCCGTCGGCTGCGGCCCGCAGATGATCGCCGAGGATTTCTGCTACTATACCGAGCATGCCAAGAGCGTCTTCTTCAACCTCGGCGCCCGCGTCGAGGATGACAGCAAGGTCTTCCCGCTGCACTCCGACCACGTGCTCTTTGACGAGCGGGCTCTGGAGATCGGCGTCTCCGTCCTCATCCAGACTGCCGTTGATCTGCTCGATATGCTCAACGCGTAAGGAGGATACAGACATGGACAGACGTCCCGAAACCATGGAGAGGATCACCACCCCCGCCCTCGCGCAGGCTTTCATTGACGAACAGATCGCGGCGCTGCGCGCCCAGATCGGGTCTGAGAAGGTCCTGCTCGCCCTCTCGGGCGGCGTGGACTCCTCCGTCGTCGCGGCCCTGCTGATCAAGGCCGTCGGCAGACAGCTCACCTGCGTGCACGTCAACCACGGCCTGCTGCGCAAGGGCGAGAGCGAACAGGTGATCGAGGTCTTCCGCAACCAGATGGACGCGAACCTCATCTACGTCGACGCGGTCGACCGCTTCCTCGACGCCCTCGCCGGCGTCGCCGATCCCGAGCGCAAGCGCAAGATCATCGGCAAGCTCTTCATCGACGTCTTTGCCGAGGAGGCCGCGAAGCTCGACGGCATCCGCTTCCTGGGCCAGGGCACCATCTACCCCGACATTCTCGAATCCGGCCCGGTCAAGTCCCACCACAACGTCGGCGGCCTGCCGCCCGAGCTGGACTTCGAGCTGGTCGAGCCGGTCAAGTACCTGTTCAAGGATGAGGTCCGCGTCGTCGGAAAGCAGCTCGGCCTGCCCGACTCCATGGTCTACCGCCAGCCCTTCCCCGGCCCCGGTCTCGGCGTGCGCTGCGTCGGCGCCATCACCCGCGACAGGCTCGAAGCCGTGCGCGAGTCTGACGCCATCCTGCGCGAGGAGTTCAAAAACAACGGGCTGGAGGGCAAGGTCTGGCAGTATTTCACCATCGTGCCCGACTTCAAGTCCACCGGCATCACCGACGGCCTGCGCACCTATGACTGGCCCGTCGTAATCCGCGCCGTCAACACCGTCGACGCCGTCACCGCCGAGGTGGCCGAGCTCGATTTCGGCATGATGGCCCACATCGTCGACCGCATCACCCACGAGGTCAAGGGCGTCAACCGCGTCCTCTGGGACCTCACCCCGAAGCCCACAGGCACAATCGAGTGGGAGTAAACAAGAAGTGATTTTTCGAGGCCGGGAGGCCTTGAAAACACTGGCTTTTTCAGCTCCCACTACTCCGAGTGATAGCAAATTGATAGCACGAGAACCCGAGATTTGTTGAGAGCAAATCCAAGGGTTTGCGAGTGTGCTGTTTCCCATTATCATAAACCAAAGAGGTCAACCTGACTTTGCAAGCCGGGTTGACCTCTTTTTTGCTGCCTTTGGATGGCCCTATTCCTTTTTCAGTTCCTCGATCAGCGCATCCGACAGCGCCTGAGACGGCACCTTTGCCCGTTTGATGCCCGTATCAAACTCCGGGTAGTGATAACGCCAGCGATCATATTCTTCCCGACTGATCTCCCCACGCTCCAGCTTGGCTGCCTCTTCCTGCCAGGCATGAAGCATATCGAACATTTGGAGATAGGTTGTCCCTCTGGATTTGTCGAGACGAAGGCAGAGCTCGCCGTCGATCTCCCCGACCTTCAGACCATACAGGTCTTCCAGCGCAAACAGCGTGTGCATCAGACCGTCGTAGCTGTCAATATCCGGGACGTCAAGAGCCCTGGGGGATACATCCAGCACACGAGCCAGATCTGCCGTCAGTTCGGCCTTGGGCGTTCGCGCGCCGGTCTCGTACTGAGCCATGCGGACATCGGCGGTCTTTTCCGAAAAGCCGACCATCATACCCAAATACTTCTGCGTCATGCCACGCAGGGAGCGGATGAAATGGATTCTTTCACCGATCGCCATATCAGACAACTCCTATCTACTCGTAGTTTCGAGAATATATTAGCAAATATGTTTAGTGTTGTCAAGGAATAATTAAATAAATTTGTTTAGCTTTTCTCCTTGACTTAACTGTATTTGCTTAGTATAATTACCACGAGCTAAACTAATATGTTTAGTGAACTGAATGACCGTCCGACCAGAGATACACCGCCATGATCTTCTAACTGGAAGGGAGCGCGCGTTTATTCCCAATCACACGAAATACGAGATTTCGTGTGAGAAGGAAGATCAGCGGAGTGAATGAGCTTTCGCGTTCACGCGGAAGCGAACGATACGAAGCTTGATCTGACGCGACGACACAGCGCCGCGCAGGGTTGCCTGTCTGGAAACTGGAATCGGGTAAAACGGCAAACCATTTTCGTAATTAAATAACTGCTCTCACTTTTTAGGGCGGGGAAAGGAGGTGATTCATATAGCTGAACAGGTTTTTATGAAGGTGGACGAGGTCGCAGCCGAGCTTGGAGTTTCAAACTCCTATGCCTATAAGCTGATCCGGGAGTTGAACAAGGAACTCAAGGCAGCCGGCTGCATCGTCATCAATGGTCGTATTGACCGAAAGTTTTTCCACGAGCACTTGTATGCTACTCAGAAGAAGAAGGAGGATTGATCATGGCAGCATTCAAAGACAAGAAAAAACGGCACATGGTATGTGCAATTCCGCTACACCGACTGGACCGGTGAGCGGCAGCAAAAACTTAAGCGAGGATTCACAACAAAACGTGAAGCCCAGGAGTGGGAGCGCGAGTTTTTGCGGACAAAGCGGGCGGATCCG
>JAILNC010000105.1 GCA_024691985.1 Oscillospiraceae bacterium
CGTCTTTACCAGTAATGCTCTCATTTCCACAGGCATCGTATATGCGAATCAAACGAATGCCATTTTGTTTGCATTTTTCAACCTTTTTCAAATCATTATTAATTCTTTTCTTATGATAGAACCATGCACCATATTCAAAAGCAAGGTTTTGATTTGGAATGTATATATCTAACTCTGAACCGATGGCTTTTTTATCGCGAGATAATACACTGTTATCACCGAGGACTTCTTTAAGGGAAAGGAGAAGGAACTGTTCGAAATACGAAGTACCTGTGTGGCAACAACTTGGACAGCCATTACCAGCAAGAAGTGCACCAGGGGTAACTGACCATTCATTCCCGCATCTTGAGCACTTGCATTTGATATGCTGATCTTGTCTTTTATACTCTTCAAGGGTTACTACATATGGGTTAATCTTGTATAATCTTTTGATAAACTCGTCGTTTTTTACTGTATGACTTTTATCGGCACATTTAGGGCAAGCATGTTTGGACTTCAAGAAATCACTAGGACGAGCCGACCATTCATGACCACAAACTGAGCACTTAAAACGGATCTTCTCTCTAGTTCCTCTGTATTCGTCCAATAGTATTGGCGGGTGAGCACGTTTATTTACTGCTTCATAAAATCTTTGCGCATAAAATTCACTAATTGGATATGCAATTTCATCAGACCGTTTTATCTTTCTAGAAGACTTTTGTTTTAAACTACATTCTCGACAAAGAGGCGTCTTTGTTGGCTTGAGCAAATTGGAGGGAAGAGATAATTGCTTCTTACCGCAATTTCTACAGACCCATTCAATTTTTCTATTGTTTCCTTGAAAGGTGCCAGCAATTATAATATCTGGATGAATTGCACCTAGTTCTTTCATAAATTGGTCATGAGTTTTTTGACGTTTTGAAGCCAATTGGAGGTTAAAGCATTTCCTACATAAGCCCGTTGCATTCGGTTTCAAAAGGTTTTGTGGCAACGAAAACTGCTGTGTTCCGCAGTTTGAGCACACCCACTCAATTTTATTGTTTGTTCCAGAATAAATTCCAACAACTGTAATATTCGGGTGTTTTATATGCATCTCTTCCATGAATTCTTCGTGAGTTTTCATATGTGACCTCAAAAATCAAGTTTTATATAACAATCAAATATGGCTCAAATAGTAGCTTTCAAAAAAGAATTCCGTTTCTGTATACTTATTATACCCCACATTTCTTTATTGGGGAAGATCCTAGATAGAATTGATAGTTCGAAGCCTTCTGCCTCTTACTTTAAGCGAGACTTCTGCACAGCCCATTTGCACCAAAAGGTGCCTAAAAAATCTGAACTATTTAGCCATAAAAAGATCTCCCGCACGACCATTTCGGCTGCGCGGGAGTAACTTTTCGTTGAAATTACAGGGAAAACGGGGATTTTTGCCTCATAAACACAAAAAATGCCGGATTTGCCTGGTAGACAAATTCGGCATTTATTATGGTGGGGGAAGGTGGATTCGAACCACCGAAGGCATCGCCAGCAGATTTACAGTCTGTCCCCTTTGGCCACTCGGGAATTCCCCCATATTCGCTTGTGCGCCCTGTTTTAGATCAGAGCCCGGCCGTGCAGGCTTCGTCTGACGTGGAGCTGGTGGACGGACTCGAACCCCCGACCTGCTGATTACAAATCAGCTGCTCTACCGACTGAGCTACACCAGCATCGTACCGGCATCGCCCTGTGTTCGATCTGTTCCGGACCCCTGAGCGCTGTGTCATAATAGCAGAAAGCGCCCGTTTTGTCAACTGTTTTTTTCTCACGGCTTTTCGGGCGGCGGGAGGGCGCGGGACCCTTCCGGCGTTCATCCGGAGGGTCCCTTTTTCACGCTGCCGTCCCTCAGCCCTCGTTGAGCTCGAACTTGTAGCCCACGCCCCAGACGGTCTTGAGGCACCACTTGTCCGACACGCCCTCGAGCTTCTCGCGCAGGCGCTTGATGTGCACGTCCACCGTGCGGGAGTCGCCGAAGTAGTCAAAGCCCCAGACCTCGTCCAGAAGCTGGTTGCGGGTATAGACCCGGTTGGGCGAGGCGGCCAGATGGTACAGCAGCTCCATCTCCTTGGGGGGCGTGTCGATCTTCTTGCCGTCCACGATCAGCTCATAGGACTCCAGGTTGATGATCAGCTTGTCGTAGACCAGCTTCTTCTCCACCGGGCCGTCGGCGTCGGTGCGGCGCATGACCGCATGGATGCGGGCCAGCAGCTCCTTTACGTCGAAGGGCTTGGTCACGTAGTCGTCGGCCCCCATGTCGAGACCGTTGATCTTGTCGGCGGTCTCGCCCTTGGCGGTGAGCATGATGATGGGCACGGAGGATTTTTTGCGGATGTCGCGGCAGACCTCCCAGCCGTCGCGCACCGGGAGCATGATGTCCAGCAGCACGACGTCCGGCTGGAACAGATCGAACATGGACTCGGCCTTGCCGCCGTCCGGCGCGATCATAACGTCAAAGCCGTCCTTGCCCAGGTACAGCCGCAGAAGCTCGGCAATATTGGCGTCGTCCTCGACGACGAGCGCCCGCTTACTCGTACTCATAGCGATCCTTCCTCGTCTTGTTATTTCCGGGTCTATTATAGCTCTCTCCCCGGGGGAAAGGTTAAAAAAATGTAAAGAACCCGCCCGCGTTTTTTCGCGGGCGGTATCCTCATTCGGTTTTCTCCTTTTTGTGCGCCTTGAAGTCCGGCTCCGTCCCCGCGAGCAGGCGCTGGATATTGCCCCTGTGCCGCCAGATGCACAGCGCCATGCTGAACGCCGCCAGCACGATCTTCGGGGCCGACAGGCCGAACGCGACCGAGGCCGCCGTGACGGTGATCGCGCCCAGGATGGAGCCGAGCGAGACCTTTTTGCTCAGCAGTGCGCCGAGGAGGAAGACCCCGACCACGCACAGACCGACGCGCCAGTCGATTCCGAAGGCGATCACGCCCCCGACGGAGACGCCCTTGCCGCCCTTGAAGTCATGGAAGACGGGATAGCAGTGCCCGAAGATACAGGCCATACCCGCGAGGGCGAGGCCGACGTCCCCGGCCAGAGCCTTGCCGACCAGCATGCAGACGACGGCCTTGGCGGCGTCCCCTGCCAGCGTCAGCAGCCCGGCGCCCCAGCCGAAGACCCGCGCCATGTTGGTCGCGCCCGCGTTCCCGCTCCCCTGCGTACGGATGTCCTTGCCGAAGAGCGCGCCGGAGACGAGGATGGACAGACTCATCGAGCCGAGCAAATAAGCGCCGATCAGGATCGCCGCATATTTCACGATCATGTCAGAAAACCCCTTTTCGGAGAGTTTCGGCGTTTGATTTAATATTTATTATAATTCAAGCGTCGCCGCATTGCAAGCGTTCGCCGCGCAATCGCCCGTCTTGTTTTTCACAAGCGTCCAGGGCGGGCAGGCGGGCGGTTCCTTTTCAAAGCGCAGGCTCTCCCCCGTCTCCGGATGCGTGAAGGCAAGCATATGGGAAAACAGGGCCAGCGGGCCGTCGTCACACGGCGGGGCGTATTTGCGCTCGCCCCACAGCGGCCAGCCGCGCGAGGCGAGCTGCACGCGGATCTGGTGCGTGCGCCCGGTTTCGAGGCGGATGCGCAGCAGGCTAAGCTCTTCGCCGCGTCCCTGCGTCTCAAAGCTGAGCCGCGCCTCCTGCACGCCTTTGCCCGGCGCGTCGGCGATAAAGCTCATTTTTCTGGCCTTGTCGCGAAACATCAGATCGCGCAGCGCAGCCTGCGCGGGCGGATATCCGTGCACCACGGCGAGATATTCCTTTTCAAAGCTCCCCTCCCGGATCTGGCGGCTGAGCTCCGCGGCGGCCTCCGCGCTGCGGGCCAGGACCATCAGCCCGCTCACCGCGCGGTCGAGGCGGTGCACCGTGCGGACGTCCGCCCGAGCGTCCCCCAGCGCCTCGCGCACCAGCCCGGGCAGACCGCCGGGCTCGTCCGTGGAGAGCACGCCGGCGGGCTTGATACAGACCAGCACGCTGCCGTCGGCATACAGGATCTCCATGCGCTCGCCTCCTGCTCTCATACAAGTCTTGTCCCGTATTATACCAAACGGCGTACAAAATTCAAGCAAAGGGCGCCGGATGTTTCGGTTGACATGTCGCAATGCACATGTTAAGATGATGCGGTAGGTTTATACTTAGATATTATGGCGTGGTATGTAAAAACAAGATTCTCCGATCTGTAAGAATTTGGAGATCAATACCGCTGACAGGGGGATAAGGAGATGGCATTTGCCGTATTCGCGGATGGCAGCGCCAACCTGCCAAAGGAAATGCTGGAGGGGATCAGCCTCCTGCCCAACGACTATACCGTGGACGGGGTGCCCCAGACCTACTGGGGGGACGTGGACGATTTCGACGGCCACAGCTATTACGAGAGCCTGCGCAACGGCAGCGTCGTGAAAACCAGTCTTCTCAACACGCAGCTGTTTCTCTCCCGCTTCGGCCTCGTGCTCACGCAGGGGACGGATATCATTTACGTGTCCATGAGCTCCGGCATCAGCGGGACCTATAACGCGGCGCGGCTCGCAGCTGAGGAGCTGATGGAACTGTACAGCGGCCGTTTCGTCCACATCGTGGACTCTCTGGGCTGCGGCTTCGGCACCGGTATGCTCGCCGTGCGTGCGGCGGAGCTGAGCCGCAAAGGCGTGGATGTTCGCGAGGCCGCCGCCATACTGGATGCGGAGGTTCCTCACGCCTGCCAATACTTCACCGTGGACGATCTGAACTTTTTGAAGCGGACCGGCCGTGTCAGCGGCATGACCGCGAAGATCGCCACCGTGCTCAACATCAAGCCCATCCTCTTCGGGGACAGCACCGGGCACATCATCTCCTGCGCCAAGGTCCGCGGGCGTAAAAACTCCGTCGAGGCCATCGTCAAATTCTACGAGGAGAAGCGCATGGAGAAGGAGGGCGCAAAGGTATACATCTCTCACGGAGACTGTCTGAAGGATGCGGAGCTGTTGGCTGAGCTCGTGCGGCAGATCACGCCGGACGTGCCCATCACCGTCTGTCAGCACGAGCCCTTCTCCGGCAGCCACGTGGGGCCGGGCATGCTGGCCCTCTTCTTCTGGGGCAAGGAAAGATAATTCGATATCACACAAAAAAGCTCTGTGCCGAAGCACAGAGCTTTTTTGTGTGGTGCAGATCAGCAGCCGCAGTCACAGCCGCCGCAGCCGGAATCCCCGCAGCCGCCGCATTCGCCGCAGCCGGTGCAGCCGCCCGCGCACATGCCCTCCCCCTGCAGGATGGGCAGCTGCCCGAGGATCAGCATGTCCGCCGCGTCGTCCGCGCTGCCGGCGTAGCCCGCGATCGGGATGATGCCCATGCTCAAAAGCGCGGCCTTGGCCTCGCCGCCCATGTTGCCCGCGATGACCGCGTCCACGCGCTCATTCCGCATCAGCTCGGCCATGGCCTGATGGCCGTGCCGGTCGCCGGTCTCGATCAGCTTTTTGGTGCAGCGGCTGACGTCGGCCTTCTCATAGTCGTAGATGGCGAAGAGCTTCGCATGGCCGAAGTGCTCATAGATCTCGCCGTTGTTGTAGGAGACCGCGATGCGCATGTCAGACCTCCTTCTCGATCGCGTCGACCAGGGCGCTGACGTACTGGCCGGAGACCGACTCCACCTCGCCCGCATCGACCATGGCCGCGATCACCGGATCGATGGGGAGCTTTGCCGTCTGGGGGATGCCGTACTGCTTCGCCAGCTCCTCCACCCGGCTCTCGCCGAAGACGGCATGCTCCCTGCCGCAGTTCGGGCACTTGAAATAGCTCATGTTCTCGACGACGCCGATGACAGGGATGTTCATGAGTCCCGCCATGTTCACGGCCTTCTCCACGATCATGCCGACCAGATCCTGCGGCGTGGTGACGATCACGATGCCGTCCACGGGCAGGGACTGGAACACGGTCAGCGGCACGTCGCCCGTGCCGGGGGGCATGTCGACAAACATGAAGTCCACGTCCTGCCACAGCACGTCGGTCCAGAACTGGGTCACGGCCCCGGCGATGACCGGGCCGCGCCAGACCACGGGCTCCGTCTCGTTCTCGAGCAGCAGGTTCATGCTCATGACCTGCAGGCCCGTGTGGGTGGTCACGGGGATGAGGTATTCGTCGGTGCCCGTGCAGGGCTCGTGGATGCCGAGGGACTTGGGGACGGAGGGGCCGGTGATGTCCGCGTCGAGCACGGCGCAGTTGTAGCCGCGGCGCTGCATCTCGGCCGCCAGCAGGCAGGTCACAAGGGACTTGCCCACGCCGCCCTTGCCGCTGACGACGGCGACGACCTTCTTGACGCTTGATCCCTCGCGCAGGGGCTTGCGGAAGCTCTCCGCCGTGCGCTCGGAGCAGTTCTGGCCGCAGGTGGAGCAATCGTGTGTGCATTCGCTCATGGTTTCGGTTCTGCCTTTCTTTCACATAGTAGTATGGCTATTATATGCTTTTTTCTCAAATAGTCAAAGCTTTGTTTTTCGCAGGGCCCGCAGCAGGTACATGGCGGCAAGTCCCGTGAACACGCCCGTGACCACGCCGGAGGCCGCGAGGATCGGCGCGTAGGCCAGCACACCCGGCGTCTTGACCACCAGCATGCAGGCGATGAGCTGCCCCGCGTTGTGCGCGACGCCCGCCAGCGCCGAGACCACCCAGAGGCGGTTTTCCGGGAAGAGCCCGACCGTCAGGCACATCACGGCATAGGCCAGCGCCCCGCCCGCCGCGCTGAACAGCAGCGTGGAGGGGCTGCCCGCGAACATGGCCCCCATCAAAATGCGCACCAGCAGCACGGCCCCGGCCTCCCGCCGGGAGAGCAGGACCATGGCCACGAGCGTGATGATATTGGCCAGCCCCAGCTTGACCCCCGGGATGGGGACCGGCGCCGGGATCTGGTTTTCGATGACGAAGATCGTCAGCGCGATCGCCGTCAGAAGCGCCATCAGCGCAAGCCGTTTCGTCTTAGCCATCGAGCCCGTCGTCCTCGATCTCGATCATCAGGCGGTGCGGCATGCAGATGATGGGCATGCCCCCGTCTGTTGTGAGCTTACCCATCAGAACGCAGATCTGATCGGGGCAGTCGGCCTCCGTCACGGAGATGGCCCCCTGCTCGATATGGACAATATTCCGGCCGTAGGCGGTCTCGACCACCAGATCGCGGCTTTCGCGGACCTTGGAGAGATCGATCCTCTCCACAAGCTCTCCGTCGACCGTGATGAGCGCGTATGTACCGCTGCGGCGGCTGATCCGGATCGTCGCGATGACGCCCGCCAGGACGACGGCCGCGAGGATCAGGACCCAGATCCAGGTTTTCTTTTTCATGATTGTATTGTAGTTGAAGCGTCCGTGCTTGTCAATAAGGCCCTGTTTGTGGTAAAATAATAAATTGAGCAAGTCTGTTTGGGGGGTGAAAAAAACGGGCGGTCTGAGCGATACCATCCTGGCGCTGAGCAAATACGTGCTGATCCTGCTGTCGATCGCGCTGATCGTCCGCTGCATCCGCTCCATGCTCTCCGAGCATTACGAGCCGGAGGTCTGGGGATATCTGCGCCACGGGAACGACAACTTCCCTCTCACGCACTGGGAAAACCTCATCGGCCGCGCCCTGAACGCGGACGTGCGTCTGGTCGATCCCGGGGTCAGCCGCGTGCACGCGGTGCTGCGCCGCGGCAGCCGCGGGACCTGGCGCGTCTACGATATCTTCTCCAAGGGCGGCGTCTGGATCGGACAGGCCAAGGCCGGGCCCGGGGGGCTCGCTGTAGCCGACGGCGACGTGATCAACGTCGGCGGGCAGCGCCTGCGCTTTCGGGCGGTCACGCCCGAGAAGTGGGAAAAGCTGGAGTCCAAGCGTACCTCCGCCGGCCGCCGGGTCTCCCCCGCCGTGACCCTGCTGGAGCTGACGGTGTTCCAGCTCTTCCTGCTGCTGCAGCACGCCATGAGCGCGAAGGCGGAGGATCTCAAGGCCATCGCGCTGGCCTGGGTCGCGCTGATCGCGCTCGAGTGGCTGTGCTACAACGCGATGCGCTTTCTCAACCGCTCGGGCTTTGAGATCGAGACCCTCGCCTTCTATCTGACCACGCTCGGCATGTCGGTCGTCGCCTCCTCCGTGCCGGGGGATATGCTCAAGCAGCTCGTGCTGACGATCGCGGCGGTGCTGCTGTTTTTGCTGCTGGGACTCTGGCTGCGCAAGCTCGAGCGCGCGGTCGCGGCCCGCTTCACGGTAGCCGTCGTGTCGCTGCTGCTGATGGGCCTGAACATCCTGTTCTCCGACGCCGTGCTCGGCGCGCGCAACTGGCTGAATTTCGCGGGCTTCTCCTTCCAGCCCTCGGAGCTGGTCAAGGTCGGCTTCATCTATGTGGGCGCCTCCACGCTCGACAAGGTCTTCCGCCGGCGCGATCTGTACACCTTCATCCTCTTCTCCGCCTTCTGCGTGGTGTCGCTGGCGCTGATCGGCGACTTCGGCACGGCGCTGATCTTCTTTATCACCTTCCTTGTGATCTCCTACCTGCGCTCCGGCTCGATCGCGACGGTGCTGCTGGCCGTCGCGGGGGCTGCCATGGCGGGCTTTCTGGCCGTGAGCGTCAAGCCCTATATCGCGCGGCGCTTCGCCACCTGGGGCCACGTCTGGGAGGACGTGTACGGCGCGGGCTTCCAGCAGACGCGCGCCATCTCCGCCGCCGCTGCGGGCGGGCTCTACGGCAAGGGCGCGGGCGCGGGCTGGCTCAAGGGCATCTTCGCCGCCAATACCGACATGGTCTTTGCCCTGATCTGGGAGGAGCAAGGCCTGATTATCGGAATCATCATGGTCGCGGCGATGCTGACGCTGGCCTTTTTCGCGGTACGCACCGCGCGGCAGGGGCGCTCGGCCTTCTACTCGATCGCCGCCTGCGCCGCCATGAGCATGTTGCTGGTGCAGCTGTCCATGAACGTGTTCGGCTCGCTCGACCTGCTGCCCTTCACGGGCGTGACCTTCCCCTTCGTATCGAAGGGCGGCACCTCGCTTTTGAGCAGCTGGATGATGATGGCCTTCATCAAGAGCGCCGACAACCGCCGCGACGCGAGCTTCGCGGTCCGCGCGCAGCTCGAGGACAAGGACGACGGGCGGGAAGACAATCCCGACGACTGGAGGTGAGGGCATGCGCAAGATCACGAACCGCGCCTTTTCGGTGCTGCTGATCGCGGCCCTCGTCATCGCGGGCATGGCGGTCTACGTCCTGCGCTACATCGACCACGGGCAGGAGTGGGCGCTGTACTTCTCACGCGCCAACACCGGCAGCACCGGGCATATGGTCGACCGCAATGGCATCACCCTCGCGTATTTCAGCGGGGCGAACAATCTCTTCTCTCCAGACAGGGAGACGCGCATCGCCAACTACCACGTCACCGGCGACTACTGGGGCCGCACGGGAACGGGCCTGCTCTCGCGCTTCTGGAAGGATACGAACGATTTCAGCCTCTTGACGGGCACGACGCACTCGTCGGACAAGCTGCTGCAGCTGACGATCGACGCGCGGCTGAACAACAAGATCTATGAGGCCCTCGGCGAGGACTGCGACGGCTGCATGCTGGTGTGCAACTACCGCACGGGCGAGCTGCTGGGCATGGTCTCCGTGCCCTCGACCGACCCGATCGACGGCAATGCCGAGCTGCGCGAGGGCACCTTCATCAACCGCTGCATCTCCGCCTCGTTCACGCCGGGCTCGATCTTCAAGCTCATCACGGCCTCGGCCGCCATCGAGAACCTCAAGAATCTCGACAAGCGCACCTGGTACTGCGAGGACGGGGTCAAGATCGCGGGCGTGGAGATCACCTGCATCGCAGACCACTACACCCAGACCTTCGAGCAGGCCCTGGCCAACTCCTGCAACGTCGCCTTCGCGCAGATCGCGGTGGAGCTCGGGCAGGAGCGCATGATCCGCTACGTCCGCGACTACGGCTTTCTCGACGGCCACAGTCTCGACGGCATCCCGACTGCCGCGGGCAGCTACCCGCTCGAGTTCGTGGGCGATCCCGAGACCGGCTGGTCGGGCATCGGCCAGTCCACCGACATGGTGGTCCCCTACTCGATGCTGCGCTTCCTCTGCGCGGTCGCAAACGGCGGCACGCTGATCGAGCCGCACCTGCTGCTCGGCGAGACGCCGGAGGCCTCGGTGCTGGTCAAGCCCGCCACGGCCGACAAGCTCGGCCAGATGATGAACTACAACGCCGTCTCCCACTACAACGCCGAGGAGATGTTCCCCGGCATGACCGTCTGCGCCAAGACCGGCACGGCGGAGCTGGGCGACGGGGACTCGCACTCCTGGTTCGTCGGCTACCTCGCGGACGAGGAGACGCCCTACGCCTTCGTCACGCTCGTCGAGCGCGGCGGCTTCGGCATCACGCGCGCCGGCGCCGTAGCCAGCGAGGTCATGCAGTGGGCCGTGGAAAACCTCGAACCATAAAACAGCAAGGACAGCTTTGCTATGACAGACATCTCCGTAAACAATCTGGTCAAGTGCTTCGAGATCGGCGAGAACGTCCTCGACGGGCTCAGCTTTACCGTCACCGAGGGCGAGCGCGTCGGCATCCTCGGCTGCAACGGCTGCGGGAAGACGACGCTGTTCCGCATCCTGACAGGTGAGCTGCGCGCGGACGAGGGCGAGATCGCGATCGCCCCGGGCAAGCGCCTCGGCCTCATCTCGCAGATCCCGGTCTACCCCGCCGGGTGGACGACCGGGCAGGTGCTGCGCGACGCCTTTAAGCGGCTCGACGCGCTCGCCGCGCGCATGGACGAGCTGACCGAGCGCATGGAGCACGACCAGTCCCCCGCCCTGCTGCACGAGTACGACCGCCTGCAGGACGACTACCGCCGGCTCGGCGGCTATGAGACGGACGTCGATCTCGCGCGTGTGGCAAACGGGCTGGACATCAGCGCCGCGCAGCTCGACCAGGCCTTCGACTCCCTATCCGGCGGGGAGAAGACGCGCGTCAACCTCGCGCGGCTCATCCTCGAGAAGACGGACATCCTGCTGCTCGACGAGCCGACGAACCACCTCGACCTGCACGCGACCGAGGGGCTGGAGGACTACCTGCTGCGCTTCAAGGGCACGGTGCTCGCCATCAGCCACGACCGCTATTTCCTCGACCGCATTGCGCAGCGCTGTATCGAGATCACGGACGGCAGGGCCGAGTTTTACAGCGGGAACTACAGCTTCTACGTTGTGGAGCGGCAGCGCCGCTTCGAGGAGAAGCTCAAGCAGTACGAGAAGGATCAGGCCAAGATCGAACAGCTCGAGCGCGCCGCGGCGCAGATGCACCTCTGGGCCTTCATGGGCAACGACAAGCTGCACAAGCGCGCCTTCTCCATGGAAAAGCGCATCGAAAAGCTCTCGCAGAGCGAGAGGCCGACCGAGCAGCGCAAGCTCTCCGTCCGCTTCAAGGAGCGGGACTTCGTAGGCGACGAGGTGCTGGTGATGGACGACATCGCCAAAGGCTTCGGGGACAGGGTGCTCTTCTCCGGGCTGGAGGCCCTCGTCACCGGGGGCGAGCGCATCGCCCTCATCGGCGACAACGGCACGGGCAAGTCCACGCTGGTCAAGCTCATCGTCAGCGAGGAGAAGCCGGACCGGGGCTTTCTCTACCTCGGTCCTACGGTGCGCACGGCCTATCTGCCGCAGATGGTGCATTTTGAAAACGAAGAGCGCTCCGCCCTCGACAGCATGCTCTGGGAGTGCCGCTGCACGCCGCAGCAGGCGCGCGACCGCCTCGCCGCCTTCGGCTTTCGGGGCGAGGACGTGTTCACGCCGGTCGGCGCCCTCTCCGGCGGGGAGAAGAGCCGCCTGCGCCTGTGCATGCTCATGGGCGGGGACGTGAATTTCCTGATCCTTGACGAGCCGACGAACCATCTGGACATCGCCAGCCGCGAGTGGATGGAGGACGCGCTCTCGGACTACGAGCAGACGCTGCTCTTCGTCTCGCACGACCGCTACTTTATCGCCAAGTTCGCCACGCGCATCTGGGCCCTGCAGGACGGACGCGTCACCGATTTCCGCGGCGGCTACGCGGACTACCTCGCCTGGCGCGAGCGGCAGGCCGTCTTCACGCAGGCTGAGAAGCAGCGGGAAAAGAAGGAACCAAAGACTAAGCCCCAGCGTCCAAAGAACAACGACAGGGCGCTGCAGAGGCTCGAGCGCGAGATCCAGCGTCTGGAGGAGAAGATCGCGGCGCTCGACCGTGAGGCCGAGGCCAACGCCAGTGATTATCAGAAGCTCATGGAGCTTGCCGCCGAGAAGGAAGAACAGGAGGCGGCCCTGCTCGAGCTGTACGAACGATGGGAGGAGCTGAGCGAATGAACAAGAAGTTCTGGGCCGCCGAGGGCGGTCTCTGCGCGGCGGCGGCGCTGCTGCGCTTCGCGCTGCGCGGCTACGCCTGGTGGGGCTACGCCTGCCTGTTCGCCGCGGCGCTGCTGCTCCTGCACCGCTTTCTCCCCGCCGCGCTGTGGAAGCTCGTCGTCGTGCTGGTCTGCATCGGCCTTGCGTATTTCTGCTTCGTGGAATACTTCATCGTCAAAAACGCCCGGACCGACAGGGATCCGGGCCGGGACTATCTGATCGTGCTGGGAGCCGCGGTGTACGGGGAGCAGCCCTCGCTGACCCTGGTCCGCCGCCTCGAGGGCGCGCTGGACTATCTGGAAACCTACCCGGATTCCGTCGCCATCGTCTCGGGCGGCATGGGCCCGGGCGAGCGCATCACCGAGGCGAAGGCCATGTACGACTGGCTCGTCGCGGCGGGCGTGGACCCCGATCGTGTGCTCATGGAGCCGGAGGCTTCCTCCACGGAGGAGAATCTGGCCAAATCCTTCGCCATCATCCGCGCGCGCGGGGACGAGCCCGCGGGCAAGGTCGCCATCGTGTCTAGCGCCTACCACCTCTATCGCGCGAAAAGCATGGCGGCCCTGCAGGGCGTGCCGGACTCCGCGGGCGTGGCCGCGCCCTGGGGCTATTTCTTCGTGATGCTCAACTATTTCATCCGCGAGGCCTTCGGCGTGACCCATCTCTGGGTCTTCGGGAATTGAGAGGCGCGCCGTGAAGGACAGACTTTTCCGTCTCGACCGCGCATGCTGTGCGGCGGCTGCGGTCCTGCTCGCCATCTTCCTGCTGCTGCTCTACTGCAATCTGCACACGGCGCTCGTGGCCGACGACTATCAGTACTGCTTCAGCTTTGCCGACGGCAGCCGCATAACGAGCGTCGGCCAGATCCCGGCCTCCATGGCGGCGCACCGGCACATTATGAACGGGCGCGTATTCCCCCACGCCCTCGTGCAGCTCTTCCTGCTGCTGCCCAAGGGGATCTTCAACGTCTTTAACGCGCTGGCGTTCACGGCGCTCGTGTGCCTGCTCGCGCGGCCCTGCCGGACGGGAGACCGGCGCAGCGCCCTGCTCCTGCTCGCGGTCTTCGGCTGCGTGTGGGTCCTGCAGCCGGAGTTCGGCCAGGTCTTCCTCTGGCTCGACGGCTCGCTCAATTACCTCTGGTGCGCGGTGCTGAGCCTTATGTGGCTGCGGCCCTGGGCGGACTGTTTCCTCACGGGGCGCGAGCCCGGGAGGGCCGGGCAGCTCGCCTTTGTGCTCTGTTCCTTCTTCGTGGGCGCATGGTCGGAAAACGGCTCCGTCGCGCTGGTGTTCATGGCGCTGCTCTTCCTCGCGCTCGGCTTTTTCCGGGAGAAGAAAGCGCCGCGGCCCTGGCAGCTCGCCTCCCTGGCCGTCTTTCTGGCGGGCTTTCTGTACATGATGCTCGCCCCGGCGACGGCCGCCAACAAGGCCGCCGAAATGAAGCTTTCGGTGCTGCTCGGAAACTTCGCCGAGACCGGGCTTTTCTATCTGCGCTTCTGGCCGCTGCTTCTGAGCTTTGCGATGTTCTACGCGCTGGCCCTGCGCAAAAGTGTTGCGGAGCAGCGCCGCCTGCTTGCGCTTGTATATCTGGGCGGCTCCCTCGCCGGGCACTTCGTGCTCAGCTTCGCGCTCTACTGCGCGGGGCGCAGCACCTGCATCGGCCTTGCGCTGCTGATCGCGGCAAACGCCCTGCTGCTCGGCGCGCTGATCGAAGACGGCTGGCCGCGCCTGCCCGCCGCGCTCTGCGCCCTGTGCCTGCTCTTTACGGTTTACTGGGTCGCGGTCGGCGTGCAGGACATCCTGCGCACGGACTGGCTGCTCGACTACAACGTCGAGCTGATCGAGGAGTGCCTTGCCAACGGCGAGCGCGACATTCAGATCCCCCGCCCCTACGCCCGCACGAAATACAGCGCGCTCGAGGGCCTGGGCTATCTGAGCACCGAGGACCTCGGCGAGTGGTACAACGTCTATATGGCCCGCTACTACGGCGCGGACAGTCTCCTCGGCTACTGACGCCGCTGTTGCAAATCCCGGGAAGCATGGTATACTGAGACCGTCGACATACGGAAAACACAACAAAGGAGCATGGAAATGAAAAAAGTGCTATCTCTCGCGCTGGCAGTTCTGCTGCTGCTGGCTCTCGGCGGGACCGCGTTTGCCGCGCCGGTCCAGCTCTCCTCCGCGGACGCGGACAATCAGCTCAGCTTCATCTACTCCCGGCTGGCAGACATGAAGCAGACGGAAGACAAAGCGGCCTGGAGCTATGCGGTCACGGACCTCGACCACAACGGGCGGCTTGAGCTTATCGCCGCCTCCGAGCACAGGACGAACCACTCCACCAATCTGGTCGCCTGGGAGGTCAACAAAAGCTGCACCACCATGCTCAAATGCGTCGTGAAGCTGGAGGAGGACGAGTCCTTCCCGGACATCATCTCCGAGAACGCCGACACCTTCCACGACGAAAAGGGCGACACCTGGCACTATCTGTTCTATGACAACGTCGTTCTGTCGGACCGCGAGGCCTATGCCGTCAAATGCTCGGTCACGCTGAAGAACCGCAACCTGTCCTTTGAGCAGTATGCCGTCGAGCATGTCGTGACGGGCAAGGGCAGCCAGACCGTCACCTACGCGGACATGAACGGCAAAGAGATCACCGCGGATGAGTTCAACGCCGCCGGGATCGCCGCCTTCCCCGAGAAGGACAGGAGCAGCACAAACATCGACTGGTTCGCGTATGACGAGGCCTCCCTGACCCGCCTCACCGACAGCTATGCCGTCTTTGTCGGTGAAAAGCAGCCGGCGAAGCCCGCGCCCGCGCCGAAGCCCCAGCCCGGCCCCGCCTTCCTGATGATCACCAAGAACCCGACCAACGAGGTCCACTACACGGGCGAGACGGCCTGGTTTGTCGCCAACGCCAACACCTGGGATACGCTGAACTGGACCTTTGTAGGCCCCAACGGCGTTGAGTACTCCAGCACGGACTTTGCCAACTATTACCCCGGCTGCCAGGTGGGAGGCGCTGCCGGCACCACGCTCAGCATCAGCAATGTCTCCACCGCGATGGACGGCTTCGGGGTCTACTGCACCTTCTGCTATCAGGGCCAGACGGCCAGGACCAGCACCGCCTGGCTGAGCGTCTCGGATAATCCCGGTCCCCCGCCGACGAAGTACATCTCCGGCGTCGTCTCCGACGCCATGATGAGCACGGTCACCATCACGCTGGACGACGGCACGGTCGTGCAGCCGCTCAAGGACAACTGTGACATCGACGGCGAGCTCGCCGTGGGCTGTCCCTGCGACGTCTACTATCAGGGCGACGCGCCCTACACCGGCAATCTCACCTATATCTACATCCACGGGAACGAGCCCCAGCCGACATACGGCACCGTGACCGGCTCGGTCGAGGACGCGACGATGAACTTCGTCACCGTCGATCTGGATACCGGCTACTCCATCACCGTGAGTCAGTCGGTCGTGAACATGGTCTACGGGGATCTGACCATCGGCTCCAGCTGCACCGCCTACTACTACGGCGACCATGCCACGGACGACAACGTGTACGAGCTCGACGTCTACGGCTCCGATCCCGGGCCGGAGCCGGAGCCCCCCGAGCCGACCGGCGGATCGATGTACGGGACCGTCTCGGACGCCACGATGAACTTCGTGACCATCTCGCTCGAAAACGGCGACAGCGTCACCGTGAGTCAGCGCCTGGTCACCGTCAACTTCGGCGGCCTGGCCATCGGCGACTACGCCACCGTCTACTACAACGGCGACGCGCCCACGGAGGCCAATATCTACTCGGTCGAGGTCAGCGGCAGGCTTTACGACGACGCCGACAATGACGACGCCGACAACGACGACAGCGGCGATGACGACGGCGGCGGCGACGCACCCCACCCCTGGCTGTATTCGTCCAACGGCTGAGCATTCTCCCGACAGACAGCAAAGAACGGCGGGCCCATGCGGGTCCGCCGTTCTTTGCTGTCTATTTATATCAGTCTCTCGCGAAGATGTCGCGGGTATAGACCTTGTCCGCCACATCGCGCAGCTCCTCGCTGAAGCGGTTGGCGATGATCACGTCGCAGCTTCGCTTGAACTCTTCCAGATCCTCGATCTTCCGGCTGTTGAAGAAGTTGTCGTCCTTGAGCGTCGGCTCGTAGACCACCATCTCCACGCCCTTGGCCTTGATGCGCTTCATGACGCCCTGGATGCTCGAGGAGCGGAAATTGTCGGAGCCCGCCTTCATGGTCAGGCGGTACACGCCCACGACGCAGTCCTTCTTCCCCTCGAAGAAGCCCGCCTTTCTCAGCACGCTGTCGGCAATGACGTCCTTGCGGGTGCGGTTGGACTCGACGATGGCGGAGATCAGGTTCTCCGGCACGTCCTGATAATTGGCCTTGAGCTGCTTGGTGTCCTTGGGCAGGCAGTAGCCGCCGTAGCCGAAGGAGGGGTTGTTGTAGTGCGAGCCGATGCGCGGGTCGAGACACACGCCCTCGATGATGGAACGGGAATCAAGGCCGCGGGCTTCGGCGTAGGTGTCCAGCTCGTTGAAATAGCTCACGCGCAGGGCGAGGTAGGTGTTGGCAAAGAGCTTGACGGCCTCGGCCTCGGTCGGCTCCATGAACAGCACGCGCACGTCCTTCTTCTCCGCGCCCTCGACCAGCAGCTCCGCAAAGCGGTGCGCCGCCTGCTGCAGGCGCTCGTCGTCCTTCGGCGCGCCCACGATGATGCGTGAGGGATAGAGATTGTCGTACAGCGCCTTCCCCTCCCGCAGGAATTCCGGGGAAAAGAGGATGTTCCGGGTGCCGTACTTCTTCCACATTCTCTCGGTGAAGCCGACGGGGATCGTGGACTTGATGACCATGACGGCCTCGGGATTGACGCGCAGCACCGTCTCGATCACGTCCTCGACGGCGGAGGTGTCGAAGTAGTTGAGATTGGGGTCATAGTTCGTCGGCGTGGCGATGATGACGAAGTCCGCGTCCCGATACGCCCCCTCCCGGTCCAGCGTCGCGGTGAGGTGCAGCCCGCCCTTGGCGAGCATCTCCTCGATCTCGCGGTCGCCGATGGGCGAGACGCCGCTGTTGATCCTGTCCACCTTGGCGGGGGTGGTGCTCACGGCCCTGACCTCGTGGTGCCGGCTTAAAAGCACGGCCAGAGACAGGCCCACATAGCCCACGCCCGCAACTGCGATCTTCATGTATGTTCTCCTTATACCTTGTAATACTCCTTGTACCAGCGCGCAAAGCGGCGCAGGCCCTCGCGCAGCGGCGTGTCCGGCTTGAAGCCGAAGTCCCGCTCCAGGGGCGCGGCGTCGGCGTAGGTGACCTCCACGTCGCCGGGCTGCATGGGCACAAGCTGCTTGTGCGCCTCAAAATCATAGTCGGGCGGCAGCACGCCCGCGGCGATCAGCTCCTCCGAGAGGATGCGCACGAAGTCCAGCAGGTTTTCCGGGTGGCTGTTGCCGATGTTGTAGAGCCTGTAGGGCGGGACGGGCAGCCCGTCCTCTCCCTTTGCACGCGCGGGGGGCTTGTCCATGACGCGCTGGATGCCCTCGACGATGTCGTCGATGTAGGTGAAGTCCCGCTTGCAGTTGCCGTAGTTGAAGATCTGGATGGTCTGCCCGGCGCGCAGCTTGTTGGTGAAGCCGAAATAGGCCATGTCCGGCCGTCCGGCGGGGCCGTAGACCGTGAAGAAGCGCAGGCCCGTGCTCGGGATCTCGTAGAGCTTGGCGTAGGCGTGGGCCAGCAGCTCGTCCGATTTTTTCGTCGCGGCGTAGAGGCTGATGGGATTGTCCACCTTGTCGTCCGTGGAGTAGGGCACCTTTTTGTTGTTGCCGTAGACCGAGGAGCTCGAGGCGTAGACAAGGTGCGCCACGCCCGGCTTCCCGCCGTCGTAGGAGTGCCGGCAGGCTTCGAGCAGGTTATAAAAGCCGATCAGATTGGATTCGATATAGACGTCCGGATGGTCGATGGAATAGCGCACCCCGGCCTGGGCCGCGAGGTTGACGACGATCTCCGGCTCATAAGCCGCGAAAAGCGCGTCGAGCGTGGGCCTGTCCGCCAGATTGCCGCGCACGAAGGAGAAGCGGCAGCCCGCCTGCGCGCGCTCCGCCGCCAGCTTTTCGATCCTTTCAAGCCGGTATTCCTTCAGCGAGACCTCGTAATAGTCGTTCATGCTGTCGATGCCGACCACATGCACGCCCACATGCTCGCGCAACAGCGCCTCCGACAGGAAGGCGCCGATGAAGCCCGCGGCGCCGGTGACCAGTATGGTTTTGTTGTCCAGAGCCATGGTTCTTTCCGTCTCCTCCCTTGTGGGTGAAAAGCCCGCGCAATGCGGTCCATAACAGAATACCAGAGAAGAAGCTTTTTTTCAAGCAGTTTTCACGCTCTCCCGGCGATCCGGGATCTTGGATCACGCCGATCGGGCCGCAGCGGAAAAGGGAGGAAAAAGCATCCCCGCGAAGGGCTGCGCGCGCAGCCCTTCGCGGGGGTCGGAGCGTTCAGGAGACCGCGGCAAGGCAGTCCGAGAGGAACTTGATCGCCTCGTCGTAACTCATGGCGGGGCAGCCGTGCTGCTCTATGAAGTCCACGGCGAAGCTCCCCGCGTCCGCACTGTACATCAGGATCTCCTCGATCTCATTGAGAAGACTCTCGACGTCTCCGAGCCATTCCCCAGCGGCGACCTCGGCGCCGCCCTTTGTATAGCGGATGCTCTGCCACGCGTTCTCGCCGTCCCATTGCTCCGTCATCACGGATTTGAGCAGCTCCTCGCGCGCAAGATCGCCGCCGCTGCCGGTATAGTCCGCGTAGCACTCATACCAGGTCTCCTCCCCATAGGCGGAGAAGGCGTAGAGTGCTTTGCTGCCCTCCTTTTGGAACAGGTAGTAGCGGAAGCCGCCGCCGGCCTGGACGTCCCAGCTCTCGGAGCACAGGATCGCAGCCGCGCCGTCCCGGATCGCGGCGATGTTGAGCGTCGAGGCGGACACGTTTTCCTCGTTCGTCGCCTCCACCCAGATCAGCTCGGGCTGATTGTCGCCCCAGATATCGCAGAGCACGATCGGGCGGGCGACCCCGTCGGCCGTCCGCTGCCAGCTGTAGCGCTCGATCGCCTCGCGTCTGCCCTCCAGCAGCTGGATATAGAGCGCGCAGACCTCCTTCGTCCCGACGCCGTCCTGCTGCTCCGCCGCGCCGTCCGGCGCCGGAGGGGGCTCCGCCTGTTTCAGGTCGCTCCATCTTGCCTGCTCCCCGTCCGTCTCCTTCGAGCCGAGCGAGGTAATGTACTCCTTCACGCTGATGCCGCGCGTATAGGACTCCGCGTACAGGAAGGCGCACACGGCACCGAAGAGCAGCGCCAGGATCAGGAGCACGAGCACCAGAGCGCCGCCCGAGCCGGAACGCTTGGATTTTTTGCTCTTCTTTGTCTTCTTCTCTTCGGCAGGGCGCGGAGCAGTCTCCTCCGCGCCCTGCGGCACGGGCGCGGCCTTCGCGGTCCGGTCAGGCTCTGTCACGCCCTCGCTTGTGCTGACTGGCTGCGGCGCAGACTTGGAACGCGGGGCGGCTTCGGGCGTCTGCCGTGCATGGCTGCCGGAGACCGCGGCGCCGCAGCGCGCGCAGAAGGCCGCGCCCGCGGGCAGCTTCGCGCCGCAGCGGATGCAGAAGCGGCTCTCCTCCCCGGCCGCCGGGACAGGCTGCCCGCAGATATGGCAGAATCGGGCGTCCTTTTCAAGCTCCGCGCCGCAGCTCGGGCATTTCATCGCTTAAACACCTCATTTTTAATGCTTCTCCCCTCTTCGCGCCGGGGCGCGCGGGGACGCTCACTCCGTCGCGAACGCGTACGCGAATTGGCGGAAGTCAAAATCATAGGGCTGTACACAGTCGGCAACCGTTCCAAAGGCGACGACGTCCATCGGATCGAACCAGACGTCCACCTGAACCGCGCTCAGGTCGTAATACGGGAAGCTCCCGACCTCGTGCCATGTCGTGCCGTCGAAGACATACAGCGTACGCTCGCCGTACACGTTCTCGGTGATGCCGGTGTTGCGCGCGACCACCTGATACTGCATCGAGAAGCCCACGCAGTTTTTGACCGGCTCGTCGAAGCACATATAGCGCCGCTGCGATTTCAGCAGAAAGTCGTTCGACCAGTGCTGTCCGACCGAATCCAGCACGTCGAACCCGTCCTCGGGCGGCGTGCCGATCGTGAAGACCTCGCCCGGGAAGTCCTCCAGCAGGCGGATGCTCTGGATCCAGCCGACCCGTATCTTGTTGTCGGCTCCGGGATAGAGCATGCAGGACATATCGTTTTCCTCGGCCACGACGGTGACGCGCGTCCCCTCATACAGAGGAGGCATCAGCGGCGCGCCGCTCTTGAGCCTCGGCAGGCACTCGACCTGGAGACTCGGCTGATACCAGGGCTTGCGCGCATAGAGCGTTTTCCACTCCTCCAGATAGCTGTCCTCCCTGGGGAGAATGATGCTCTTGCCGCTCGACACAGCCTTGATCGCCGCCAGCCCGCGCTCGGCCGCAGTCGGCTCCTCGGCGCAGGCGCTCAGCGGAACGAGCAGCGCCAGCAGCATGCAGACAAGCAGAGCCAAAGCGATTTTTCTCATATGCATTCCTCCCGCCATATCGGCACGACCGAATGAGTGTTTACAGTATTATTTATTATAACACGCCTGTTTCCCCGGCGCTACTCCCATTTGCACATTTTTTCGCCTGTCCGTATACGAAAAAGGCCGTGAACGCGTTTTGCATTCACGGCCTTTTTCGTTTTGCTCAGGCGCGCATGGCGTTGAGCGTCAGGGCGATGAGCTCATTGAGCTCCATGCCGAGCATCTCGGCCCCCTGGCGTATCACGTCGCGGGAGCAGCCCGCGGCGAATTTCTTGTCCTTGAACTTCTTCACAACGGACTTCGGCTCCATATCCGAGATGCCGGTCGGGCGCATGAGCGCGGCGGCCCCGATCAGCCCCGTCAGCTCGTCGACGGCGAAGAGCACCTTCTCCATATACTTCTCCGGCTTGACGTCGCTGCAGATCCCGTAGCCGTGGGAGACGACCGCGTGGATCACGTCCTCGTCGACGTCCAGCTCGTGCAGGAGCTCGTTGGCCTTGACGCAGTGCTGCTCGGGCCAGAGCTCAAAGTCGATGTCGTGGAGCATGCCGACCGCGGCCCAGAAGTCCGCGTTTTCCGGGTCGTACTGCTTTGCGATCTCGCCCATGACCCTGGAGACGGTCTCGGCGTGCTGCAGATGAAAAGCATCCTTGTTGTAGCGCATGACCAGTTCTCTGGCCTGCTCGACAGTGGGTATGTAGCTCATGAATTATTTGCCCCCTTTGGCGTTGTTGTACGGATTATAATACAGCCCCGCCCCGATTGCAACAAAAAGCTTTTAGCAGCTTGGCAACATGCGCCTCAGACTCCGGACAAACCCTTGCGGCAGCGTTCCGACTCGCATGGGGAGAGTGTGAGAGGGGGCGGGGAGCCCCCTTTCACGTTCAATCCATGCAAAAACGGAAACTTTGTTGAAAGTTTCCGTTTTTGCGGCTCCAATTCTTACTTTGTGCTTCCCGACGGAGACGGGGACGCGCTCACCGCAGGCCCGGCGTCCGGCTTTGCTGTGGACTCCGTGCCCGGCTTCGCGGTCTCGCCGGGGAGCGGGGCCATGCTGACCTCCGCGCTCGGTACGGGCAGCGCGGGCGTCGCGGCGATCGGGGCCGGAGAGACGCCGACCGTGCCGTCCGAGACCCTGCCGCAGCCGACGAGCAGCAGGCTCAGCAGCAGGACCAGAAGCAGGCTGACAATCGATCTTTTCATTTTGATCCTCCCTTGTTAGAGCAGTTCATGCACGTCTCATGCAGAGCCCGCCGCGCACGCCGCGCGGAAAGCGGATTTTGCATCAGACGCAGCTAGTATTTGCCGAACGTATGGATTTATACAAAAAACTTTGCCATGTGCGCCCGCCTGTGATAAACTGATAAATATGGATGTTTTGAAGAAAAACGAAATCGTGACGGCCCCGATCGAGGGCTTCTCCGCCGACGCCTCCGGCGTCGCGCACGTCAGAGGCTGCGCGGTCTTTGTTCCGCGCGCCCTGCCGGGCGAGCTCTGGGAGATCCGCATCGTCAAGGTCTGCGCCTCCTACTCCTACGGGCGCGGGGAAAGGCTGCTCGTCCCCTCCCCTGCCCGCATCGAGTCCGACTGCCCCTGCTACGGCCGCTGCGGCGGCTGCGACTGCCGCCACATGTCCTATGAGGAGGAGCTGCGCTTCAAGCTCACGAAGGTCAATGACGCGCTGACGCGCATCGGGAAGCAGACGGTCACGGCCGAGCGGATCGTCGGGAGCGCGCGGACGGAGGGCTGCCGCAACAAGGGCATCCTCGCCGTGGCGGAGCTCAATGGGCATGCGGTCTCGGGCTTTTACCGCGAGCGCAGCCACGAGCTGATCCCGGTGGAGCGCTGTCTGCTGCAGGACGCGCTGACCCACCGCGCCGCCCGCGCGCTCACGGACTTCATGGACGCGCACGGCATCCCCGCCTACGATGAGAAAACCGGGCGCGGCGTCGTGCGGCATGTCTTCTGCCGTCGGGCCGAAAACAGCGTGGACCGCCTGCTGTGCATCGTCGCCCGCCGCGGCTTCGGCGAGCTGACGGCGGCGCTGGTCGACGCGCTGCGCACCGCCTGCCCGGAACTGACGGGCATCGTGTTGAACGTGAACAAGAGCGCCGGCAACACGGTGCTGGCCGGGGAATTTTACCCGCTCTGGGGCAAGCCGTATATGACGGACGTCCTCTGCGGCTTTTCCTTCGACATCGCGCCGCAGGCCTTCTTTCAGGTCAATCCCCCGCAGGCCGAGCGCCTGTACGAAAAGGCCGTCGAATATGCGGCTTTGGGAAAGGACGATCTGGCCTTCGATCTCTACTGCGGGGCCGGGACGATCAGCCTGTGTCTCGCCCGCGGGGCCGCTTGGGTGATCGGGGCGGAGATTGTGCCCGAGGCCGTCGATAACGCGCGGGCGAACGCCGCGGCAAACGGGGTCGGCAATGTGGAATTCCTCTGCGCCGACGCGGGACAGGCCGCCGGGACGCTGGCAGAGCGCGGGCTGCGGCCCGCCGTCGTCGTGGTCGACCCGCCGCGCAAGGGCATGTCTGAGGACGCGGTGCGTGCGGTCGCGTCCATGGCGCCGGAGCGTATCGTCTACGTCTCCTGCGAGCCCTCCACCCTCGCGCGCGACGTGCTGCGCTTCTCCGAGCTCGGCTATGCCCTCCGCGAGGCGACGGCCTTTGACCTCTTCCCGCGGACGAAGCATGTCGAGTGCGTGACATTGATGACAAATAAATAGATAAATCGGGATTTATGGAGGTGAAAAGATGATTGCTTATTCAATTTTAATGTTTGCAATAGCAGTATTGTTCCTTGTCTTTGGCATTGCCATATATAAGGGAAATACAAAGCTGATACATGATTATCACCAAACACACATTAAGGAATCCGAGCGGCAAGAATATGGCCGAGCTTTTTCAAAGGGAATGTTTGCAATATGCGCAACACTTATCATCAG
>JAILNC010000101.1 GCA_024691985.1 Oscillospiraceae bacterium
TTCTCGCACCAGCATAAAAGCGATTGAGCAAACCCTGAAAGAAAAGAAGGAACTACAGCGACAGGTTTTGAATGCTCATGCCGGAAAGGATTTGCACGCGGAGTACCTAAAGCTGCCGAAGAAAAAGCAGGAAAAGTTTTACGAAGAAAACCGCCCTGCGCTCATGCTCTATGATGCGGCCATGCGGTATTTCAAAGAAAACGGGGTCAAAACGATTCCTACCGTCAAGCGAATCCAGGATGAGATCGAAAATCTGACTTCTGCCAAAAACGCTGGTTACACAAAATACCGGGAGAGCCAGAAACGCGAAAAGGAGCTACAGACCGTCAAGGCCAACATCGAAACAATACTTCGACAGCAGGAGCCGGAGATCGGGCAGGAACGCAAAGCGCACGAGCAGGAAATATAGCCCAGGCGTCACGCTTTAAGCATGAAAGAAAAGAACGGAGGAAGAGTTCATGATAGATTATGAAATAGAAGAAGATGGCATCGATTGTGTTGACGAAGGATTTGATGAAATGGAACGGGCGTGGGAAGATGACGAGGATGACGGAGACGGAAGCATACCGGAGTTATACTTCAGCCGGCCCGATCCCTACGCAAAACGTGATCCTTTGCCTGATGGCCAGCACTGCCGCAACTACCGCGTTGATGCGGATGGTCACATCGTCGTTAAAAATCCGAGCGCCTGGTGGATTCCGGAAATGAAGATCATGGAGGAAATCGACGGAACGATCTATACTGTCACCGGCAGCTATGAGGGAACGGAGACGCTGGATCAAAAACTGTCCCGGATCATGCTGCACAATTTGGAGGGTTTCTGATGACAAACGAAAAAAGTTATGTTAACATGGAGCCATCCAATCCTGTACAGACAGTTGCCCTCAAAAAGGAGGAAACAGAATTGTTAAGGGCAACAGATAAAATCACGGCATTATACTGCCGACTCTCACAAGAGGACTCTCTGGATGGGGAATCGAATTCCATACAGAACCAGCGCCGCATCCTCAGCGCCTATGCCAAAGAGCACCATTTTCCGAATCCCGTTTTCTTCGTGGACGATGGTTACAGCGGGACAGATTTTGACCGGCCGGGCTTTCAGGAAATGCTGGTCGAGATCGAAGCGGATCATGTGGCTGTCGTGCTGACAAAGGATCTCTCCCGCCTCGGGCGAAACTCAACGATGACAGGCATGTTCATCAACATTACCTTCGCCAAGCACGGCGTCCGCTACATCGCCGTCAATGACAACTTCGACACGCAGAATCAGAACAGCGTGGACTATGATTTTGGCGGCATCCGGATGTGGTTTAACGAGTATTTTGCCCGTGATACCAGCCGAAAAATCCGGACGGTGCAGAAAGCAAAGGGCGAACGTGGCGAGCATCTGAGCGGGCTTGTTCCTTATGGTTATCTCAAAGATCCGAATGATCCCAAAAAGTGGATCGTGGATGAAGAGGCTGCAAAAGTGGTCAAGCACATCTTTGACTTATGTATGGAGGGTCGCGGCCCCCTGCAGATCGCAAACAAGCTTCGAGAGGAAAAAGTGCTGACAATCACCGCTTACCAGCTGCGGGAAGGACGTAATCCCACGCACTCTGAGCCTGTCGATCCTTATCGTTGGGAAACAAGAAGCATCGCGGATATTCTGGCCAGACGTGAGTACACCGGCTGTACGGTCAACTTCAAGACCTACACGAATTCCATCTGGGACAAGACGACCCGAGAGAACCCCGTGGAGAACCAGGCGATCTTCTACAACACCCAGCCGGCCATCATCGACATCGACACCTTTGAGAAGGTGCAGGAGATTCGGGAGCAACGGCATCGCAGAACGAAATCCGGCAACTCGCACATGTTCTCTGGTCTGGTATTCTGTGCCGATTGCAAAAGCAGGATGAGCTTCAGCAGTGCAAAGGGTGACGAGAGCAAGTGGTACTTCACCTGTTCAAACTCCCGCGGCAAGGATTCTCCCTGCACCGCTCATTACATCCGTGCGATCGTTTTGGAGCGCCTGGTCTGGCATTACACACAGAGGGTAATTGAGCTTGTCCTGCGCTATGAAGCACACTTCCGAGCAATCATCGAACAGAAACTCCAAACGGAGAGCGCAGCAATCCTCAAGGTTAAGCGCAAGCAGCTTGAGAAAGCGGAGAAACGTATCAAGGAGCTCGACCGTCTCTTCGTGAGAACCTACGAGGATAATGTTGCCGGAAAGTTGAGCGATGAGCGGTTTGAGACTATGAGCCGCGGCTACGAGGAAGAGCAGCAGGGATTGAAAGCGGAGGCCGAGAATCTCCGGAAGGAGATCGAAGTACAGGAACAGCAGAACCAAAATCTTGAACTGTTCATTGAGCGTGTTCAGAAATATGCCGAACTTAATGAACTGACACCCTACGCCGCACATGAGCTGATCAAAGCAATCTACGTAGGGGCGCCGGATAAGAGCAGCGGCAAGCGCCGCCAGAGCGTCTATATTGAGTATGACCTGATCGGATTTATCCCGCTTGATGAACTGATGAAACAGGAAACAGCATGACAAATGCCATGCCGTTCCAATAATACGTTAAAACAGTCTTATGGGTGCCGATGCCCTCGACACCCCGTGCGGCGCGGGGTCAAGAAACATAAAAATCCCCGGCGGACGCGCAGCTTGCTGCGAATTCGCCGGAGATTTGTTCAAATTGAAAGGCACGGCATGCCGGGCTGCCGGGGGTGTCAGCCCCTACAAGCGAGGAGATATGCTTCATCAAAACCGGCGGAGCGATCCGGGGATCTCTCCCTACGCAGCATGCCGTCAGCATCGGGCTCCCCCACGTAGGGCGCAATGCCTTCATCGCGCCGGGACGCCTCAGGCCTTCCCTCTCGTATTCAGCAGCACGATGGCGGACAGGACCAGCAGGATGCCGAGGAAGGCGGGGAGGCTCAGCTTTTCGCCGTAGACCAGCGCGCCCAGTACGGTCGCGACCACGGGCTCGACCGTGGCGAGGATGGCGGCGCGGCTGGCCTCGGTGCTCTGCAGGCCCTTGGTGTAGGCGAGATAGGGGATGACGGCGGTGACGAGCGAGGTCGCGGGCACGAGCCAGAGCAGCGAGGCTGCCCGCACGGCGCCGATCGCCTGTACGAGCGCGCCCTTGTCGCAGAGCAGGAAGGCCCCGGCGGCGGCGAAGAGGAAGGTGTAGAACGTGACGGTCATCGGCCGGTAGCCTCTTTTGAGGGCGACGGTGCCGAGGATGCTGTACAGCGCATAGCCGAAGCCCGCCCCGAGGCCGAAGAGCAGGCCGACGCCCGCGCCGCCGGAGCTCAGCCCCGAGACCAGCACGCAGCCCGCGAAGGCCAGGACCAGGGCCAGCAGCTTGCGCCCGGTCACCCGCTCCCGGAAAAAGAGGGCCGACATCAGCATTACCCAGATCGGCGAGGTGTAGAGCAAAATCGCCGCAGTCGAGAGCGGCAGCAGCTCGATCGCGCGAAAATAGCAGTAGGTGAAAAACAGCACGCTCAACAGGCCGAGACCCAGAAACAGCGGCAGATCGCGCAGCGAGATGCGAAGCCCCGCCCTGTCGCGGACAAGCAGAAGCATCGCGAACAGCAGCGCGCCGATGCCCAGCCGCAGGAACACCAGATGCAGCGCCGAGAGGCCGCAGCTGTTCAGCGGGCGCATGAAAATGCCCATGCTCCCCCAGAACACCCCGGACAGCAGGATCAGCAGCGCGCCGGGAACGCCGATGTTTCTCTTGTTTTCCATGGCCTGACCGCCTCTCTTTCGGCTTCGTCAGATTCTACCACAACAATGCGCCCGGACGCAAGAGAAAGCGTCGTGCGCCCCACTTGTTCTTTTACGCCTTTTCGGCGTTTTACGGAGAAAGAACTTGAAAATCTCAAGGAATTATCATATAGTATAAACACCTTATTTTTTGGGAATCGAGAGGAGATTTTCTTATGCTTGACGCCATCGACAACGTAGTCAACGCAATCAGCGGGGTACTGTACAAGCCCTACGTGGTGCCCCTCATCCTCATGCTGGCGGGCATCTATTTCACGGTGCGGCTCGGCCTGGTGCAGTTCCGCCTCTTCGGCGAGTCGATCCGTGTGGTCAGGGAGAAGCCGACCAACCTCGGCGCGACCTCGTCCTTCGGCGCGCTGATGGTCTCCACGGCCTCCCGCGTCGGCACCGGCAACATCATGGGCGTGTCCACGGCCCTGTGTCTCGGCGGCCCCGGCGCGATCTTCTGGATGTGGATCACCGCCATCCTCGGCGGCGCCTCCGCCTTTGTGGAGTCCACGCTCGCCCAGATCTACAAGAAGCGCGATTCCGACGGCAGCAGCTACGGCGGCCCCTCCTACTACATGCAGGACGGTCTCGGCCAGCGCTGGCTCGGCGTCGTCTTCGCCGTCGTGCTGATTTTGACCTACGCCGTCGGCTACAATATGCTCGCGGCTTACAATACCCAGAGCACCTTTGAGGGCTTCGGCTTCTACAGCGAGTCCACTCCCTTCGTCATCGGCGCGGTGCTGGCGGTCCTCTTCGGCGCCTGCGTGCTCGGCGGCGGCAGGCGCCTGACCAAGGTCACCGAGGTGCTGGTCCCCGTGATGGGCGTGCTGTACGTGCTGGTATCCCTGTACGTGGTCATCGCCAACATCGGCAGCATCGGCAAGGTCTTCGGCATGATCTTCCGCGGCGCCTTCGACTTCAAGGCGATCTTCGGCGGCTTCGCCGGCTCCTGCATCATGTGGGGCATCAAGCGCGGCCTGTACTCCAACGAGGCCGGTATGGGCTCCGCGCCCAACGCGGCCGCCGCGGCGGACGTCGCGCACCCGGCCAAGCAGGGCCTGGTGCAGATGCTGTCCGTGTTCATCGACACGCTGCTGATCTGCTCGGCCACGGCCTTCCTGTGCCTGTTCTCCGGCGTCGAGCCCACGGCGGACGCGGCCGGCGCGGCCTACGTCCAGTCCTGCACGGCGTCGGCGCTCGGCAGCTTCGGCCCGGTGTTCATCGCGGTCGCGGTGTGCCTGTTCGCCTTCACGACGCTGCTCGGCAACTACTACTACACCGAGGGCTGCCTGCGCTTCATCATGAAGAAGGAGCCGAGCAAGGCCTTCATGATGGTCTTCCGTCTGATCGCGACCGTGCTGGTCTTCCTGGGCGCCGTGATCTCCGCGGGCCTGGCCTGGGATACGGCCGACCTGCTGCAGGCCCTGATGGTCATCATCAACGTGCCCGTCATCGTGATCCTCGCCAAGCCCGCCGTCGCCGCGCTGCGCGACTACGAGTGGCAGGTCCGCAAGGGCAAGGACCCCGTCTACCGCGCCGCGGCCAACGGCGTCAAGGGGACCGACTACTGGAACTAAACCCTGCATACGCGCAAAACAGCCGCCCGGGCATGAGCCCGGGCGGCTGTTTTATGCAATTGTTTATATTGACAGCATGCGCACATGCTCCTGTGTGATGACGTAGGGAGTGCGCCCGTTGACGGCGCCGCGGCAGTCGTCCAGGGTCTTCTGCATCTTCCGGGCCATGTCACACACCACCTCGTCGATCTCCGGGTCCGAGGTGTCCACGAGCAGGGTAAAGGCCGCCGGGGAGATCCGCAGCTCGTGCACCGCCTGATGGCGCTTGTGGATCTCGATCGAGTAGGCGTTCTCCAGCCCCTCCATGTCGTACAGGAGGATGGAATCTCTGGCCGCCGTCACGTCGATCTCATCCGCCAGACGGATCAGCGCCGAGAGATAGGGCAGGCAGATGCCGTTCCCGTTCGGCGTCGGGAGGCGGATCGGATAGGCGCTCTCGTCCAGCAGATTTGTTTTCCGATGCCCGCGGGAGATCTGGACGATGGCCTGCAGATGCGCCTCGGAGGGGATCTCGAAAAACGGCGCGTACTTGCGGATGAACAGGCCGGAATACTCGTTGTGGAAATTCCGGATCGTCTCGGCGGGTTCCTCGCCCGCGTGGGTTTTGAAGTAGTCCCCGAAGTCGATCTGCTTTGAGAACGCCTCATAGTCCTTTTCGCTGATCCCCATGCCGGTGTCATGGAAATAGCAGCCCATCAGCAGGACGTAGAGCTCATCCGCGTTCAGGCTCTCGATCTGATCGCCGATCAGCCGGTTGCAGAAGTCGATGACCGTGAGCGAGTGCAGCTCCGTGTGATCCGTATACTCGGGAAAGATCAGCTTGTAGTTGGAAAGGACCTTCTGCAGCCCGAAGACGCTGTCCGTAAAGCGTTTGTGCAGCTCGGGGTCCAGCTCCCTCAGGCGGTACTCCATCGCGTAATCATGCTCGTGCTTGCTCAGCATGAGGCTTTCTCCCCTTTCGTCAGATCGTGACGATCAGATTGTTCGTGTTCATCGCGCCGGAATAGACGACGCTCTCCGCCGTCGACATGATCATGCGGATGCCGATGCCGCGCTCGGGGTGCTCCGGGTCGGGCGCCCACTTCCCGGCCTTCTCCTTCAGATCGAACAGGGCGCAGTCGTCGCGCATGCGCAGGGTGAGCCGCCCGTCCTTGACCAGGATGCGCACGTCCAGACGGTGCGGCCTGCCGTCGCAGAAGCCGTGCTCGATCACGTTGCCGGCCATCTCCTCGACACAGAGCGCCAGATGGTTCGTCCGCTTCTCATCGATGCCGTGGGCGGCGCAGAAATCGGTGACCTCCGTGGACAGCGCGACGACCTCGTCCATGGTCCGGATGCTGCGCTCGATGCAGTCCTCCGCCGCCACGCCGAAGTCCGGCCCGAGCAGCATGTACGCCTCCAGGCCCTGCCGGGCGCTGTCGCGGGAGAGGACCAGCCGCAGCACGATGATCAGACTCAGCGCCGCCTGCCCGACCGGGAAGGCGAGCCAGACGCCCGTGACCCCCAGGAAAGGACTGAGCAGCCAGGCCGCCGCCGCGGGCGCCGCGACCTCGATGCCGATGTTGATCAGATGCGCGCCCATGTTGTGCGTGAGCGCCTGGAAATAGTTCGCCGACGCGACGTTGAAGGCCAGAAACGGCAGGCAGAGCGCGTAGCAGCGCAGGGCGTCCGCCGCCATGTCCCGCAGCGCGCCCGACTCGGGAATGAACAGGGCCGCGATGCCCGGGGAAGCCGCAAAAGCCAGCGCGGCGAGGGCGACAACGCCGATCAGAATGTCCGCCAGCGCGGTCTTCACGACGATCTTCAGGTCGGTATCGTTCTGCTCGCCGACCATCATGCCGCCCATCATCAGCACCGCGCCGCCGATGCCCCAGCCGAGCGCGGCCAGCGCGAAGCTCGAGCCGATCTCGGTGGAGAGCGCCGAGACGCCCATGTCCCCGACAAGGCGGATGAGCAGGGCGTTGAGCAGGATCGGGAGCAGGGCGCGGCAGAACATGCAGACCGCGCGCGGCAGCCCGTCGCGCAGCAGCGGCGGGAGCGCCCGGAAGCTGAGCGCGCGCAGGGAGAAGCGGAACATCCCGCCCTTTTTCAGAAAATGGAGGAGCACGACTCCCAGCGCCGCATACTGGCTGAAGGTGCTTGCCAGACCTATGCCGAACATGCCGCCGCGGAAGACGAAAATGCTCAGAAGATCGCCGGCGATGTCCACGGCGGTGCACACCATGCCGGCCAGCTTCGGGAGAGACCCGTCGCCGTCAAGCTGCAGGAGCGGCGTCAGGATGACGAAGAGGATGAAGGCGGGGGCGCACGGGAAGAGGCCCTTCATATAGGCGCAGGTCATATCGAACAGCTCCGCGCTCGCGCCGCCCGCCCCGAAGAGCACGGCGACGCGCCCCGTGAAGCAGACGCCGAACAGGGCCAGCAGCACGGAGACCGCGGCGGCGATCGTGAGCGTCAGGGAGAAGACGCCGGAGAGCCGCTTCATATCGCCCATGCCGACCGCGTTGGTGCAGAGGTTCAGACACCCGACCATCAGCAGCCCGCTGACGATGGAGACGACGCTGAAAAAGGGCGAGGCCAGCCCGTCTGCCGCGAGGGCCGCCGCGCCGAGAAAGCGCCCGACGAGGATCGCGTCGACGATGGCGCACATGGCGGCGGAGAGCTCGGCGACCAGCAGGGTCAGCATGGTCTTTTGAAACAGGGACGCGGTGATGCTCCCCCGCGGCGTACGCGGCGGCCGCCCCTTGTTCTGTGCTTTCATTTCGCATCCGTTCCTTATCCCGAAGACTGCGCGGCAGCGCCCTGCCCTGCCCGCACAGCCGCGGTCATTTTTTCAGATAGTCCGCCGACACCGGGAAATCGAAATAGGTGTCCGGGTAGGGCTCGTTTATGAGGGTGAAATGCCACCACTCGCAGCTGATGGGCCGAAAACCGCCGCGGACCATCGCATGCCGCAGCAGCATGCGGCTCTCGTACTGCTCGTCTGTGACGCCCCGGTAATCCGGGTGCGAGACCTCGCTGAACAGGTCGAAGGGGCCGCCCATGTCGACTTCCTTCCCGGTCGCCATGTCCAGCAGCGTCAGATCGACGGTGCTGCCCCGGCTGTGGCTGGAGTGCTCCGCGATGTAGCCCTGCGTAAAGATCTCCTGCTTCTGCAGCGCGGGATAAAAATACGGCTTCATGCGCACGTCCTGATCCTCGAGCCCCCAGAGCGCGAAGTGCTTTACCGCGCGCGCCGGACGGTAGGCGTCGAAGACCTTGAGCCGGTAGCCCTGCACGGCCAGCTCATTGCTCACGATCTTCAAAGCCCGGGCGGCCTCGAGCGTGAGCAGGGCGCAGGGCTGCTCATAGCCGTCGATGCGCTCGCCGACGAAGTTGTAGGTGGAATGGTAGCGGATCTCCTGTATGATGCCCGGCACGTAGTCCGCCAGGACCACGAAGTCCGAGGAATCCATGACGTCGTCCCGGTAATCGACCTTCATGCGCTCTCCCTGCCTTGTCTGTTTTTTTCTGACAGAATACCGATCTTCAGCAAAAACGGATCGTTTTCCCGAAGAACAGTATAGCATGCTTTTCTCCCGCTCACAAGACGGCGGGAAAAGAAATGGAAGAGACCCGCCGGACTGCGCCCCTGTCGGCAGAGGCGCGGCCCGGCGGGCCTGCGTTTTGTATCGGGGAGGCGCGCCGCGGCCTCAGTCGTACGCCTTCAGCAGCGCGAGCAGATCCTCCAGATGCTCCGTCTCCAGTCCCGACTGCCGCTGGGCCTCCAGATCGCGGCGGATGGTGTCCGCCTGTCCGCCGCCCAACGCGGCGATCTGCGTGAGGATCATATCCGCGTCGTCCCAGTAGCCGGTGTACAGAGCGGCATAGGCGAGGTTCATATTCACCAGCACGTTGTTCGGCTGGAGCTCATAGCCCGCCATCGCCGTGTTCAGCGCGCCCTCGAAGTCGTGCTGATGGATGAGCAGATAATAGGACCTCCAGGCGTCGTACTGCGCCTCGTCATAGTCCCCGAGCTCCGCAAGCACGTCCCCGTACTGCCGCAGCCCCTTCTCGAAGTATTCCCGCGAGCGGGCATAGTCCGGGATCTTGAAGGCGTTCTCGCCCAGATTCAGCAGGGTCAGGGCGTACTGGGCGCCGTCGGAGGCGGCCCCGGTGGTCTCATACAGCGCGCCGCGCAGTTCTGAGGACTCCCGGTACAGGGCGTCCGCATCCCGGTAGCGGCCCTGGATGTTGAAGCAGAGCGCGCGGTTGTTGTACAGCTCCGCCAGGTTCCGCTGATTCTCCGTATTCTCCGCATCCGCGGCGAGCTCCTTCGCGGCGGCGATGGCCAGCTCGTACACCGCGTCCGCCCGCTCATACTGTCCCTGATCCGTCAGCACGGCGGCCAGCGTGGAGGTCGAGCGCACATAGCTGTGCCGGTTGTTCAGCGAATCCGCCTGCGCCAGCAGCTTCTCGCCGTAGGTGCAGGCCGCCGCGAGCTTTTCCTCCGCCTGCCCGTAATCGCCGCTGCGGTAGAGCTGGACGCCGTAGTTGTAGTTTACCTTGGCCAGCGACTCGAGCGTCTGCGCGTCTTCCTCCAGCGCCCCGAGCAGCTGCAGGCTCTCCTCGAAGGCCGCCGCCGCGCGCTCGCTGTCGCCCCGGTTCACGGCGTTCGCCCCGGTGTTGAACAGGGCCTGGGCCAGGATGAGCCGGTCGGGCTCCCCCTGCGCGCGCAGCTGTGCGACCGCGCTCTCGAAGGCTTCGTCGGCCTCCTCGTAGCGGCCCATGGCGTTGAGGATGCCGCCGCGGTTGTTCTCCGCCGAGGCGAGCGCCGTCTGTGCGCCCCCGGTCCCCGTCTCCGCCAGGGTGCGGTAGATGCCGATGGCCTCCTCCTCTGCCCGCAGGGCCTCGTCCAGACGGCCCAGAACGGTCCCGGCGTTGGCCAGCTTTTCCAGATTCGCCGCAGCCTCCATCTCGGCGCTCTCGCTGTTGACCGAGAGGCGGATGATGGCGTTGATGTCCCGGGTGTTCTGCTCGAGGATGTCCGCGATGCGGCTGTAGGCCCCCGGGATATTGGTCAGATGGTCCGGCAGATCGTAGGTCAGCTCGTTGAGGATGCGCATGGAGGCCGTCTCCCGCGCGGCCGCGGTGTCGCGGTACTCCTGCGCGAGATTCATCAGTCCCAGCGAGACGCCGGCGACGAGCGCAAAGACCGCTGCCGCGCCGAGCGCGCGGGCGGCAAAGCGCTTGCTTTTCCGGAGCTTGTGCTCGCGCAGCAGCTCCTCCTCCTTACAGCCCACGATGCCGGCGATGACCCGCAGGAGCTCGGTCTCCTCCTTGGCCATCATCTTTTTCACATTGTTTCCCGGCACGCGGATGTCCATGACCCGCTCCATCACGTCGGGCACGAGCTTCAGCGAGGGCGGGAAGGAGTGCTCCGGGTCGCCGGAGATCAGCAGCGGATAGATGTGGGAGGCGCGGCCGATCTCGATGAAGGTCTGCACCTCGCGGTCGATCCACTCGGAGCTGGGAGTGTCCGTGGAGCAGACCACCACCAGGCAGTTCGTGCTGTGCAGGGCTCTGTCGATGGTATCGGTGAGGATACGGCTGACGGGCAGCTCCTCCGTGTCGCGGAAGGCGCGGCGTATCTCGGGGCAGCCCATGGCGCGTATCGCCTGCGGGAGCTTGTAGCTCTCGATGGCGTTGAAGGTCTTCTGTGTGATCTCGCCGTCCAGAGGCCGGTGGCGATAGCTGAAGAATACGTCGTAATTGAATTCCATGCTCAGCCCTCCGCCGCCGCGCCGCCCAGAAGCTCGCCGAGGCCCTGGGCCTCGAGGTCCGTTCTGGCGCTCTGCACCGCCTCGTCGATATAGGCCAGCGCGTCCGGTTCATCGGCGAAGGCCGCGGGCAGCTCCTCCATGGTGCGCCGCGCGAGCTCCACGCTCAGCTGGGTCTGCTGCTCGGCGATGTCGCCCTCGGTCTTGGCGATCCAGCCGAGCCGCAGGAAGATGGCCGCCGCGACAAGGCAGACCGCCCCGACCATGGTCAGGGCCGCGGTGACCGCGCGCCTGTGCCGCGCCCGGTGGCGCTGCTCCAGCGCGTCCGGGTGCAGGCCGAGCACCGAGGCCGTGATGCGCACGACCTCATAGCGCAGCAGCTCACGCCGCCGCTTCCGGGTATTGCCGCGCAGATCCGCCGCCACGGGTTCGATGGTGTCGACGCTCTCCACAACGCTCATATCGGGCATGATGCGCCGCACGACCTTCTTTTCGATGAAGCTCTCCGGAAAGGAGTCGATAGGCTCGCCCCGGACCATGACGGCGACGATGCTCTCCTGTCCGCGCTTTTCGCGGAAGTGCTCCATCTTTTTGAGGATCAGCGGGTCGCTCTTTGTGTCCGGCGAGCAGAACAGCACCATGCAGCGGCTCTGATCCAGACGCTCTGTCAGGGCTTCATCCATGGCCTCGCCCGAGACGTCCATCACCGTGCGCCTGTAACCGAAGCTTTCGTCGGCGGGCTTCACCCCGGAGGGGAGGCGATAGTGATAGATCCCATCGGCCAGACGCTGTGCCTCCTGCGCGTCGCCGGGGGGAGAGAGGTAGTAGATGTCGTATTTTTCCGCCATAGGGACCTCCGTTTTCAGCCCAGCTGTCTGACCTCCGCCGTCTGTGCCAGCGCGGCATAGAACGCATCGGAGAATTCTTCCCCGTCAAAGTGCAGGAAAACCACCGCGAACTTGCCCGTTCTGTTCGTTCTGAAGCTGAGCTGTCCGCTCACGGGATCGTATACGGCACTGTAGGCCGTCAGCGTCCCGTCGTCGTTGCGGAACACCACGTAGGCCTTCAGTCCCGCCGCCGGGGCCGTCCCGGTATAGACCATGCGGACCTGCACGGGGGCGTCGAGCACGGCGCCCTGCTGTCCGTCCACGCTGAGCAGATAAACGCTTCCCGCAACGGCCGTGACCCGGACGCCGGACGTCAGCGCAGCGCTCCCCGCGGCCCCGTCCTCGCTGTCGCCGTTCCCCGTTCCGTCGCCCCTGTTGTCGTCGGGGTCGGTCGGATCGGCCGGGTCGGTCGGATCGGTCTGGTCGGTGGGACCGGTGGGATCAGTCGGATCGCTCGGATCGCTCGGATCGCTCGGATCGGTCGGATCGGTCGGATCAGTCGGGCCGCTCGGGTCGGTCGGGCCGCTCGGGTCGGTCGGGCCGCTCGGGTCGGTCGGGCCGCTCGGGTCGGTCGGGCCGCTCGGATCAGTCGGGCCGCCCGGGTCAGTCGGGCCGCCCGGGTCGGTCGGGCCGCCCGA
>JAILNC010000007.1 GCA_024691985.1 Oscillospiraceae bacterium
GATGAGTTACATGGCTCTCAAATTCCGAATCAGCGATATAGGTGAAATCTCCGACGATGATATTGGGATTCGTAATTGTCGGTTTTACGTAGATTTCTTTGTCATAGCCCGGGATGGGATGTACCGTATTTGGATTTGGACCGACTCCGTTTTTCACAAGTTATCCCTCCGTTGTTGCTTATAACGATATTATAAAGGGCAGGTCAGCCAAAATCAATCATAACAAAGCAGACTGTTCGATTGACCTTTCGCATCGATCATTATGTCAAGAAACTCCCTTGATTTGGGGAACCATTTTCATTAATGGAAACGACGCTTTACGGAAAGCAATGAAAAAAGCCCTCGCCCGACACCTTGCTTTTAGACAAGGGTTCGAGTAAGGACTTTTTGGAAAAGGTATCGCGTTTTGATAGAATTACACAACGTGGTACATCACCTGTTTAGAGGTATAGCATTCAAGCTGGCTTGGAGGCGCAAATGGTAAGACAGAGTTATGATTTCTTACCTGCCTTTAATTGCAAAGAAAACTTGGAAAAGCTATTGACAAGTAAACTTGGCGGTGTTATATTGTTGACAACAAAACTTGGCAAGGAGATGCTATTATGAATAGAGAAGAAATACTTGAGAAGAGCAGACGGGAGAATAAAGGTTCGGATGAAATGGAGTTGATCGTACTGAATTCGGCTGGAAAACTGGCGGCGCAGATAGGAATGCTTATCTGCTGCGCCGTGGCGGTTTTACAGGTTTCATTCACCGATTCCATGAGTTATGAGAGTTGGATGATTTATTTCAGTATTTTAGGGACACTCTTTACAGTAAAATACATTAAGCTTCATAAAAGGCACGAACTGCTGCTTGCGATTCTCTTCTCTGGATTATTCGTGTTCTTCACCGTTTTATTTGTTCGCAGACTGGCAGGATAAAGCAACATGAACGATAAACTTATACTTAGAAATCGATTGAAGGATGCGCGAGTACAGAATGGTCTTTCACAAACCCAACTTGCTGAAATGGTTGGTGTATCCCGTAACACGATCAGTTCAATTGAAACCGGTCAATTCAACCCTACCGCCAAGTTGGCGCTTGTTCTCTGCATCGCATTGGACAGGAAATTCGAGGATTTGTTCTATTTCGAGTAAACAGCGCGAAAAAAGAGTCGAAAAACTCAAATTGAACGATTTACCTTCTGTGAGAACGATACCCCTCAAATTGAACGATACCCCTCTGTGAGAACGATTTGTCTCGGAGAAGAAGAACAGACAGTTTACATAATAATAAACAGCCGCTACGGAAAAGGTTCCGTGGTGGCTGTTTTCATAGTGGCATGTGGCCAGAAGTGACTGAAATCAAGGCTTTTTCGGGCAAAAGAAAAAGGCAGGTAATTCTATCAAAATTACCTGCCTTTTGTGGTGGAGGTGGGGAGAGTTGAACTCCCGTCCGAAAGCGCTTTGACAGAAACTTCTCCGGGCGCAGACGGTTCTTTGCATTCCCTTGTCCGAGCGGGAGCCGTCACCCTCGGGGACTCGGTAGCTTCATGATTCATGGTGCGCGCAAAGCTTTGCGCACGCACGTGCACCACTTGTCGACGCCCCGTCCCGGGCCGTGGTCCTCCCGGGCGGGACGCTCACCGCTTAAGCAGCGAGAAGAACTCTATCGTTGTTGTTCTTTAATTTATAAAGGTCGCCCATTTTATGGATGCTGGGCGCATCCGCCCGCTATTCCTGCCTCCGCACCCCCGTCGAAACCGTTACACCCCCCTGCGTCAGACGAAACTCGCTGCACTCCGTTTCCGCGGTTTGCGTAAGAGCCGCGAAAACTGCGTATCCGCTCCTTCCGTCTTCCTCTCAAACCCGGACCCGCTTCGCTGGGCTCCGGGTTTGTAAAGAACGATGGGTTAGTCAAAACTGTTACATCGTCGTGCCCAGGTACGAGAGCAGAAGACCGGCGACGCCGATGGCAAGGAAGATCAGGACCCAGATCCACTTTTTCTTCCTCTTCGCCGGGGTGTTCGAATAGCGCACCTTGCCCATGCGCTCCGCCTTCGTCAGACCCGCGATGTAGTCCGGGACGGTGACTGCGGCGACGATCCCGACCACGCCGATGATCTCGCCCGCCTTTGCAAGAATCTCATTCATGATTTACGTTTCCCGCCGTGCTTACGCCTTCACCGGCTCGGGGTAGTCGACGCCGAAGGTCTCGACCGTGACCTTCTTCATGACCTGGGGGGTCCGGGGCTTGTCGTTGTAGTCCGTGCGGACCGAGCAGATCTTGTCCACGACGTCGAGTCCTTCGATCACTTTGCCGAAGGCCGCGTACTGGCCGTCCAGATGGGGAGAGTCCTCATGCATGATGAAGAACTGGCTGCCGGCGCTGTTCGGCGCCATCGTGCGCGCCATCGAGAGCACGCCGCGTTCGTGTAGCAGGGGATTCTTGAAGCCGTTGGCCGTGAACTCGCCCCGGATGGAGTAGCCCGGGCCGCCGATGCCGCGCCCCTGCGGGTCGCCGCCCTGGATCATGAAGCCGGGGATGACGCGGTGGAAGATCACCCCGTCGTAAAAGCCCTTTTTGACCAGGGAGATGAAGTTGTTGACAGTGTTCGGCGCGATCTCGGGATAGAGCTCCGCCTTCATAACGCCGCCGTCTTCCATTTCAATGGTGACAATGGGATTGCTCATACTGTGTTCCTCTCTTTCAGTGCGCGCTCCATGTCGCGCTTCGATTCCCGCTCGGCCGCGCTGTCGCGCTTGTCGTGCAGCTTCTTGCCCTTGCACAGCCCCAGCTCCAGCTTGACGCGGCTGTCCTTGAAATACAGGCTCAGCGGGATCAGCGCGGCGCCGTCCTGCATCACCTTGGCCTGGAGCTTGAGGATCTCGCGCTTGTGCATCAGCAGCTTTTTCGGGCGCATGGGATCCTTGTTGAAGATGTTGCCGTGCTCATAGGGGCTGATGTGCAGCCCGCGGGCAAACAGCTCCCCGTCCTTGACCGTGCAGAAGGAATCCTTCAGATTCACCTGCCCGGCGCGGATGGACTTGACCTCGGTCCCGAAGAGCTCCACGCCGGCCTCATAGCGCTCGAGAACAAAATATTCGTGAAAGGCCTTGCGGTTCTTCGCGATCTCTTTGATCCCGGTCTGCCTGGGCATGCGCGTCCCTCCTCTCCCGAAAGTCCGCCGTCTTTGCGGCATATGGTAGTATAGCACAGCGGGACGCGGAAGAAAAGAAGTTTTTGTAAACCATATCAGGCGCAATTCTGTTTCCAAATTGTCAGACAACGACGCCGGATAGAAAAATATATGATACGAAATATACAGAAAAAGCCTGCTTTTCAGGAAATTTTTTCGATTTTTTTCACAAAACATATGGAAATGAAAAAAGAGATGTGCTATACTGACGGTGCGCGCATTATGTAAATCTTTTTCTGTAAATCGGCGCGGCTCCCGAGAGGGAGCGGGAGGGCAGAGCCATGGAGCTGTACGAGAAAACGATCAGCAGCGAGGAAAAGTATCGCGGCGTGATCGTGAACGTCACGCTCGACCGGGCGGAGCTCTGCGACGGGCGCACGGTCCTGCGAGAGGTCGTGCACCACTCCGGCGGGGTCTCGGTCCTGCCCGTGGACGACGAGGGCAACTGCTACATGGTGCGGCAGTTTCGCTATCCCGCGGGGGAGACGATGCTGGAGATCCCGGCCGGCAAGCGCGAAAAAGGCGAGGAGCCGCTGCACTGCGCAAAGCGGGAGCTGTCCGAGGAGACCGGCTTCGACGCGGACCGCTTCGTCGATCTCGGCCATTTCTACGCGACGCCCGGCTACTGCAACGAGGTCATCTACGTCTATCTCGCGACCGGGCTCCACCCCGGGAAGAGCCACCCCGACGACGGGGAATTCCTCAACGTGGAGAAGATCTCTCTCGACGCGCTGTGCGAAATGGCCATGCGCGGAGAGCTCATCGACGCCAAATCCGTCATCGCGGTCCTGAAAGCAAAGCGCTTCCTGGAGGCGGAAAGCAATTAAGTCTTGCCTTAGCCTGCCATATATGGTATTATATTTAATTGGTGAGCCAATATCTGGCAATATCCGATTACACGGGAAGGTGTAAGTTTTGGAAAGATACGTCATTAACGGCGGGACCTGCCTGCGCGGCGAGGTCGAGATCAGCGGCGCCAAAAACGCGGCGGTCGCCATCATTCCGGCGGCGCTCATGGTCGAAGGCGTCTGCGTGATCGAGAATATGCCGCAGATCAGCGACACCGAAATGCTCTTGACCATCCTCCGGGAGCTGGGGGCGAAGATCCGCTTCCTCAACCGCTCCACGGTGGAGATCGACTGCACCAGCGTTCGCATGCAGGACGCCCCCTATGATCTGATGCGCAAGATCCGCGCCTCCTACTATCTGATCGGCGCGATGCTCGCGCGCTTCGGCCACGCCAAGACCACGATGCCCGGCGGCTGCAACTTCGGCGTGCGGCCCATCGACCAGCACATCAAGGGCATGACGGCACTCGGCGCGGACGTGGATATCAAGAACGGCTTCGTCTATGCCGACACGCGCGACGGCAAGCTCCACGGCGCGCGCATCTATCTGGACAAGGTCTCTGTCGGCGCGACGATGAACATCATCCTCGCGGCGACTCTGGCCCAGGGCAGGACCATCATTGAGAACGCCGCCCGCGAGCCCCATATCGTCGACCTTGCCAACTTCCTCAACTCCATGGGCGCGGACATCCGCGGCGCCGGCACCGACACCGTCAAGATCAACGGCGTCGAAAAGCTCCACGGCGGCTCCTACGCCATCATCCCCGACCAGATCGAGGCCGGGACCTATATGGTCGCCGCGGCGGCGACCGGCGGCGAGGTGCTGATCAAGAACGTCATCCCCCGCCATCTCGAGTGCATCAGCGCCAAGCTCCGCGAGACCGGCACCATCGTCTCCGAGTACGGCGACGCCGTCCTCGTCAAGGGCGCGAGCAACCTGCGCAAGGTCAACGTCAAGACCCTGCCGTATCCCGGCTTCCCCACCGATATGCAGCCGCCGATCGCAGCGCTGCTGTGCGTGGCCAACGGCACCTCGGTCATCACCGAGGGCGTGTATGACAACCGCTTCAAGTACGTCAACGAGCTGCGCAAGATGGGCGCGGAGATCCAGGTGGACGGCCGCGTCGCCGTCATCGAGGGCGGCAGGCGCCTGACAGGCGCGCCGGTGCTGGCCTGCGATCTGCGCGCGGGCGCCGCGATGGTGATCGCGGGCATGGTCGCGCAGGGCACCACCGTCATCGAGGACGTGCACTATATCGAGCGCGGCTACGAGAACTTCGTCGGCAAGCTCAACGCCCTCGGCGCGGACATCCGCATCGTCGACTTTGCCGAGCCGGGCAGCGGAAAGGAAAAGATCATCTCCATCGGCTGAGAGAGTTTATCCACATGAAAATCGTCATTTTTGCCAGCGGTTCCGGCGGGAACTGCATGCTGCTGTCCGACGGGGACACGCATCTGCTGATCGACGCCGGGATCTCCCTGCGGCGCATCGAGAGCGCGCTCGCACACGCTGGCCTGACCGTATATGACATTGCCGGCGTGCTCATCACCCATGAGCACGCCGATCATATTTCCGGGCTCGGCATGCTCCTCAAGCGCCGCCCTCTGCCGCTGTACGCGCCACATACCGTGGCGGCGCGGCTGTGCGGGAAGCTTCCTGCGGCGGAGGAGTGCATGCGCGTCATCCCCGTCGGGGAGCGCTTTGCCGTCGGCGGCGTGCAGGTACGCGCCTTCCATACGCCGCACGACACCGACGAGAGCGTGGGCTACCGCGTGGAGGGAACGGGCTGCTTCGCCCTCGCGACCGACATGGGCCATGTGACGGACGAGGTCGCGGACGGCCTGCGCGGCGCGGACACGGTGCTGATCGAGTCCAACCACGATCTGTCGATGCTCGTTGACGGAGGATACCCGATCTATCTCAAGCGGCGCATCCTCTCCGCGCGCGGGCATCTGTCCAACGCGGACTGTGCGAACCTGGCCGCGCAGCTTGTCCGGGCGGGGACGAAGACGGTGATCCTCGGGCATCTGAGCCGAGAGAACAACCGGCCGGAGCTTGCGCTGGCCGAGACCGCGCGGCTGCTGGAGGGGACGGGCGCGGAGCTCTGCTGCGCGCCGGTCAGCGGCTTTTTCGAACGGGAGGTGAAACGGACATCATGCTGCATATAAAGCTTGTCTGCGTGGGGAAGATGCGCGAGCGCTTTTATCAGGACGCCTTTGCGGAGTATCGGAAGCGGCTGCAGGGCCTGTGCCGTTTCGAGCTGGTCGAGATCGCCGAGCAGCGCCTGCCCGACGAGCCCTCGGAGCGGGAGATCGCGGCGGCGCTGGCGCGGGAGGCGGAGGAGATCCTGAAGGCCCTGCCAGCGGACGCTTATTGCGTGGCCCTCTGTGTGGAGGGAAAGCAGATGCCGAGCGAGGGTATGGCGGCGCTGCTCGCGGAGCGGGAGAGCTCCGGCAGACCGAAGCTCTGCTTCGTCGTCGGGGGCTCCTGCGGCCTGGACGAGGCTGTCAAGCGGCGCTGCGAAAAACGCCTGAGCATGTCCGAGATGACATTTCCGCACCATCTGGCCCGCGTGATGCTGATCGAGCAGATCTACCGCGGCTTCAAGATCAACGCCGGGGCGCGGTATCACAAGTAATGGCTCTTGAAAGAAAGGCCCCGGAATGGTATAATGACCCTACGAATACGGATGGGAGATGCATAACATGAAAGAACGGAATAAATGGGGCCCGGCCCTTACAAACGAGCTGTACGAGCGCTGGCCGAAGGACGAAAACGGCGAGCCGGAGGAGCCCGTCTTCCTCGGTACGGCGATGAATATCAACCTCTTTGACGAGCTGACCGTCAACATGCTGGAGGCCTACGGCATCCCCTGCATCAGGCAGTATCCCGGCAACGGGAGCTTCGGGAAGCTCATCCTCGGCATGAGCGGGGAGGGGACGGAGATCTACGTCCCGAAGAGCATGCTGGAGGACGCGGCGGCGCTGTGCAGCGCGAACGCCTCCGACGCGGCCGACAGCGAGAGCTGACCGGGAAACCGGTTTTGATAACGGAGATATCTACGAAAGGGAGGAAAAACATATGGCCAGAGATTTCAGAGAGGAATACCGGCATTGGCTCGACAGCCCCGCGCTCAGCGAGGCGGAATGGGCAGAGCTCAACGCCATCCGGGACGATGAGAAGGAGATGGAGAACCGCTTCTTCGCCCCGCTCGAATTCGGTACGGCAGGCCTGCGCGGCACGATGAAGCTCGGTCTGCACCATATGAACATCCACATCATCCGCCACGCGACCCAGGCCTTTGCCAACGTGATCGCGGCCGAGGGCGAGCAGGCGAAGGAGAAGGGCATCGTCATCGCCCACGACTGCCGCCTCAACGGCGTGGACTTCGCCCGGGAGGCCGCCTGTGTCATGGCGGCAAACGGCATCCGCGTGAGGCTCTTCGACGAGCTGCGCCCCACGCCGGAGCTGAGCTTCGCCGTGCGTCTCTACGGCACGACCGCGGGATTGAACATCACGGCCAGCCACAATCCCAAGGAGTACAACGGCTACAAGGTCTACTGGTCCGACGGCGCGCAGCTGCCCCCGCAGAAGGCCGACGCCATCGCAAAGCAGATGGAGGCCATCGACGTCTTCAACGGCTACAAGACCTGCGATTTTGATCAGGCCGTCGCCGAGGGCAGGATCGAGCTGCTTGGCCAGGAGACCGACGAGGCCTTCCTCGCGCGCGTGCTGGAGCAGGCCGTCGACAGGGAGGCCGTCGAGGAGGTTGCCCACGACTTCAAGATCGTCTACACCCCCTTCCACGGCTGCGGCTACAAGCTCGTCCCCGAGGCGCTGCACAGGCTCGGCATCAAGCTGCTTTATCCCGTGCCCGAGCAGATGGTCATCGACGGCAGCTTTCCGACGGTCGATAGCCCCAACCCCGAGAACCCCGAGGGCTTCTATCTGGCGGTCGACCTGGCCAAGAAGGTCGGCAGCGACCTCATCATCGGCACCGACCCCGACTCCGACCGCATCGGCACCATGGTGCGTACCGGCGACACCTATACCCCCGTCACGGGCAACCAGCTCGGCGTGCTGCTGATCGACTACATCATCCGCGCGAAGAACGCCACCGGCACCATGCCGGAGAGACCCGGCGTCGTGACCTCCATCGTCACCACCAGCATGGCCCGCGCCGTCTGCGAGGCCAACGGCGTGCACCATGAGGACACCTTCACGGGCTTCAAGTTCATGGCCGAGCGCGTCGCCGAATGGGAGGCCGCGCACAGCTATACCTACATCTTCGCCTATGAGGAGAGCTACGGCTACATGATGGGCGACTATGTGCGCGACAAGGACGCCGTCACCGCCGCAATGATGGTCGCGGAGATGGCCGCCTTCTATCACAGGCAGGGCATGACCCTGCTCGACGCGATGCGCTCCCTGTACGAGAAATACGGCTGGTTCAAGGAGAAGACGCTCAACCTCGTCATGCCCGGGCTCGACGGCCTGCAGAAGATGCGCGCCCTGATGGCGGAGCTGCGCGCCAATCCCCCGAAGGAGATCGGGGGACAGGAGGTCGTGCGCACCCGCGACTATCTGGACGGCAGCATCTATGTGGCCGAGCTCGGCAAGGTCGGCGCCACGCCCATCTCCGGCTCCAACGTCCTCTACTTCGAACTGGCGGACGGCAGCAGCTTCATCGTGCGTCCCTCCGGCACCGAGCCGAAGATCAAGATCTACCTGCTCGTGCGCGGTGAGGACGAAGCCCAGTGCGACGAGCGCATCGAAAAGTGTCTCGAGTATGCGGAGACCTTGAAGAGATGAAGCTGCTCTGGGAGCTCTTCTGCGCCTTTGCCCGGGTCGGCGTGATGACCTTCGGCGGCGGCTATGCCATGCTCCCCATCCTCGAGCGCGAGGTGGTGGACAGACACGGCTGGGCCACGGAAGAGGAGCTGATGGACTACTACGCCGTCGGCCAGTGCACCCCCGGCGTGATCGCGGTCAACGTCGCCACCTTCGTCGGCTTCAAGATCGCCGGGAATATCGGGGGCATCGTCGCCTCCATCGGCGTCGTGACACCCTCGGTGCTGATCATCATGCTCATCTCCAGCATCCTGACCAACTTTGCCGACGTCCCGGCGGTCAAGAGCGCCTTCGCGGGCATCCGCGTCTGCGTGTGCGTGCTGATCTTCAACGCGGTGCTCAAGCTCTGGAAGAAGGCCGTGGTGGATAAGGCGACGCTGGTGCTGTTTCTCATCGTGTTCGTGCTGTCCGTGTTCTTCAAGATCTCGCCGGTCTGGTTCGTCGTGCTCTGCGCGGCTGACGGGATCGCGCTCACGAGAATGGGGGTGCGGGGCAAATGATCCTCCTGCGCCTGTTCTTCGAGTTTTTCAAGACCGGTCTCTTCGCCGTCGGCGGCGGTATGGCGACCCTGCCCTTCCTCTATGATATCGCGGAGCGCACGGGCTGGTACACCACCGAGATGCTGGCGGACATGATCGCCGTCTCGGAGTCGACCCCCGGCCCCATCGGCGTCAACATGGCGACCTATGTCGGGTATGTGACGGCGGGATATGCGGGCTCGGTCATCGCGACGCTCGGCCTCATCACGCCACAGATCATCGTGATCCTGCTGGTCGCCCGCGCCATGAAGGCCTTCCGCGACCACCCGCTGGTGGACGCGGGCTTCTACGGGCTGCGGCCCTGCTCGCTCGGGCTGATCGCGGCGGCGGGCCTGCTTGTCGTCAAGCTCGCGCTGTTCAACACGGGTCTGTACAGCGAGACCGGGGTGCTGGCCGATCTGTTCAATGTCAAGGCGCTGGCCCTCGCGGCGGTGCTGCTGGTCTGCACGCGCTATGTAAAAAAGCTCAAGAGCCTGCACCCGATCGTCTTCATCCTCGCCTCCGCGGTGGTCGGGATCGCGTTCTCGTTCTAAAAAGGTTAACATAATATTGACCCGGCGAGGTAGGCCAGGACCGCGCCGATGCTCGCGCACAAAAGGCGCCCTGTGAGATGCAGGGCGCCTTTTGCCTTGCAGTCGGAGAGGAGGGAGAGGGTCTGGAAGTACACCGACAGGCCGCCCCAGCCCGTGAGAAAAGCTGCGAGGGCGAGCGTCGCGGGACTGAGCGCGAGGCCCTCCATGGCGGCCGTGCCGCTGCCGAGCTCGAAAAAGCCCGCGAGCAGGGCGCGCGAGACGGGCAGAGCCCAGCGGAAGCGCACGGAGAGGAAGCCGCAGAGAAGGGAGAGCGCGCCGCCGCCGTCCAGCACCGCGAGCAGGACCGAGAAGCACACGACGAAGCCGCAGACGTTCAGGACCGCCGCGACCGAGCGGCGCACCGCCTGCGAGAGCGCGGCGGCGGGCTCGACCGCGTCGAGGAAGACGGGCGGGATGTCCTCAAATCGGGCGCGGCGGCGGAAAAAGAGGCCGGTCAAAAGCGCGGCCGCGACGTGGACGGCGTAGAGCAGGAGCCCCGCGGCGGCGGAGTGAAAGATCCCGATCCCGACGGCGCCCACGAGAAAGGCGGGGCCGGAGTTGTTGCAGAAGGCGAGCAGGCGCTCGGCCTCGGCGGTGCTCACGGCGCCGCTTTTTTCCATGTCCGCGATATAGGCCGCGCCCGCGGGATAGCCGCCGGTCAGCCCGATCAGCAGGGCGGAGGCGCCGGGGCCGCTGATCCCGTACAGGCGCATGGCGGCGGGCGCGAGCAGCCGGCCCAGCACGCCCGGCAGGCCGAGGGCCGTACAGTAGAACGAGAGCACGAAAAAGGGGAAGAGAGAGGGGACGATCAGACGCGCGCAGACCGCCAGCGCGCGGCGGCAGCCCTCGGCCGCCGCCCCGGAGGAGAGCAGCAGCGCGGCGAGCAGGAAGAGCGGCAGGGCGGTATTCCATACGCTTCGGATCTTACGGTTCATGGCATGTCCTCCTTGGCTATGTATGACCTTATGGCGCGCGGCATAAGGTTATACATGAAATGGGGGGATGACTTTGAACAAGCTGAGAGAGCTGCCCGCGGAGCTCTGCGACAGGCTGGAGCTGCCCGATCAGATCCTGCCGGGCGTCGGCACTGTGACGGTCAGCGGCAGCAGACGCGCGCTCGTCGAGGGGCACAGGGGCATCCTCGCCTACACGCAGGAGCAGGTGGTGGTGAGCTTCGGTCGGCAGCGGCTCACGCTCGGCGGGAGCGGACTGCGCATCGAGGCCATGAATCAGACGGAGCTGCTGATCACGGGAAAGATCCGGACGGCGGAATGGGGTTGAGAGCATGAGGATCAGCGATAAGATGCGGGGCGTCGTGCGCCTTGAAATCTTCGGCGCGCTGCCCGCCGGTCTGCTCAACGCGGCGGCGGCCGAGGGCGCGGCGCTCTGGAGGGTGGAGAGCGTCGACGAGAACACGCTCCGGCTGTGCTGCTGGGAGAGACAGCTTCCCGTGTTCGAGCGCCTGGCCTCGCGCGCGGGCTGCGAGCTGCGCATCCTCTCCCGCCGCGGCGGCAGCGGGAATCTGCGCTTTGCCCGCAGACGCGCCGTCCTGCTGACGGGGCTCGGACTCGCGGCGCTCGCCGTCGCGGTCTCGCTGCTGTTCGTGTGGCAGATCGAGGTGCGCGGCAACCGCAGACTCAGCCGCGGCGAGGTTCTGCGCGCCCTCTCCGACTGCGGCTTTACGGTCGGGAGCTTCTGGCCCGGGACGGATACCGAGAAGCTCAAAAGCGGGGTGCAGCTTGTGTGCCCCGAGATCGGCTGGATGAGCGTGAATGTCAGCGGCTCGCGCGCGCTGGTGCTGATCGTCGAGCGGACGGAGAAGCCGACGATCGCCGCCGAGGGCACGAGCGCGGAGCTCGTCGCGGCGAGAAGCGGCGTCGTGCGCCGTGTGTCGGTGCTCGAAGGGCAGGCGAAGGTCGCGCCGGGGCAGGTGGTGACGGCGGGGGAGGTGCTGGCCTCCGGAAAGCTGGAGAGCCTTGCGAACGGCACGCGGGCGGTTCGCGCCCGGGGCGGCGTCATGGCCGAGACCTGGCGCGAGCTGATTGCCGTGCGTCCCGCCGCGGAGACGCTCAAGCGACCGCGGGAGCTCGGGTTCAGCCGTTTTGCCCTGGTGTTCGGAAAAAGACGCGTCAATTTGTATTTTGGCAGTGGAAAAGCACTTGACGGCTGTGATAAAATCGTTGCAGAATATACTCTGGGAATACGGGGACTGTTTTCAACGCCGCTGCGCCTCGTGCGCGAGCAGATCGTCCCCTACGACAGCGAGGTGGGGACGGACGCGGACTTCGAGGGCATGGCGGCGCGCCTGTCCGCCATGCTCACGGCGGATACCGAGGGGCAGATCCTCGACAGCAGCGTGAGCCGCGCCGCGGCGCGCGGTCTGCTGGTCGTCACGCTCCGCGCCCACTGCATCGAGAACATCGCACGGACCCGGGAGTATGCGCCGGGCCCGCGCTGAAAGGAACAGCATGATCGACAAAACCATAGAAGTAGAGAGAATGGAGCACGTCATCAGCGTATTCGGCTCCTTCGACCAGAATCTGCGCATCATCGAAAACGAGCTGAGCGTCAAGGTGCTCGACCGCGACAACCAGATCCATATCTGCGGCGAAGCCGAGAACGTCATGCTCGCCGAGAAGGCCATCAACGGCCTGCTGACGCTCGCGGCCAAGGGGGAGAACATCGACGCCCAGAACGTGCGCTATATCCTCAAGCTTGTGAGCGAGGGGAAGGAGACCAAGATCTCGGAGCTCGCGGGGGACGTGGTGTGCATCACCGCCAAGGGCAAGCCCATCAAGCCCAAGACCCTCGGCCAGAAGGCCTACTGCGACGCGATCGCGAAGAACACCGTCACGCTCGGCATCGGCCCCGCGGGCACCGGCAAAACCTATCTCGCCGTGGCCGCCGCCGTCGCCGCCTTCCGGGCCGAGGAGGTCAACCGCATCATCCTCACCCGGCCCGCGGTCGAGGCGGGCGAGCGCCTGGGCTTCCTGCCCGGCGACCTGCAGAGCAAGGTCGACCCCTATCTGCGCCCGCTTTACGACGCGCTGTTTGACATGCTGGGGGCGGAGACCTACCAGAAATACCTCGAGCGCGGGAATATAGAGGTCGCGCCGCTGGCCTACATGCGCGGCCGCACGCTCGACGACAGCTTCATCATCCTCGACGAGGCGCAGAACACCTCGCGCGAGCAGATGAAGATGTTCCTGACCCGCATCGGCTTCGGCTCCAAGGTCGTCATCACCGGCGACATCAC
>JAILNC010000026.1 GCA_024691985.1 Oscillospiraceae bacterium
GATTTTACTGGGGTTTTTGAGAAAAAGAAAAGTACTCTGATTCTATTAAAATCAGAGTACTTTTATGGCAGCGGGAGAAGGATTCGAACCCTCACAAACGGAGTCAGAGTCCGGTGTGCTACCATTACACAATCCCGCTAAACGCAAGAGCTATTATACATGCTTTTGCTGCTTTGTCAAGAAAAAACTTTCCTTTTTTTCATTTTTACGCGGGCAGGCCGAAGTACGCCGCGGCCTCCTCCGCGTAGTAATTGACCAGCAGATCCACACAGGCGCCGTAGCTGCGCATGCCGAGCGTCTGCCCGTAGCTCTGCAGAAAGCCCTCGTACACGGCGTCCGTCACGGTCTGCACCGGGCTCTCGAAGCGCTCCCAGTAGGAATTGTTCTCCCGAAGATCCTGGAGCACAGTCTCCGCCAGGCCCTCATAGATCATCTGACAGGCCGCGGGATCGACCGAATGCAGCGCGTTGCTCAGATGGATGAAGGCGAGCAGGCAGGCCGAATAGCCGTAGTCCGCATCCCCGCTCTCCAGCGAGGCGAGCACCGCGACGAAGTTCGCCTCCTGCTCCTTCGCCACGCCCCGCTGGTGCGACAGCTCATGCGCCACCGTGGCGGCAAAGAGCGCGGGCGGAAAGTCGGCGTTGACATTGGCCTCCGCCGTGAAGGGACAGAAAAAGCCCGTGAAGTCGATGATCGACATGATGCGCGAAAAGAACATCCCCTTGGCCGGGACCTCCGGGCCCGCGAGACAGGGAAAGCGCTCCGCCGCCGCGCGGAAAATCCGCGGCGAGCGCGTCAGGACCTCCGCGCGGTCCGTGCGGCAGTACCCCTCCTCGTTCCGCGCGACCTGCGGCGCAGAGGCGTTGAGCTTCGCGGCAAAATACACCGTCACCAGCTCCAGGTCCTCCGCGGAGATGTCCTCCATCACGAGGCCGCTTTTCCCGATGAAATCGTCGCCGTAGTAGTAGACGCCCCACAGCAGGCAGAAGCCCGCATAGACCATGAGGCCGAGCGCGGCAAGGCGCACGAGGAGCCGGTAGAGCCTTCTCCCCTTCTCCCTTTTTCGGACGAGCTGAACGAGCTCGTAGATTATGTAAACCGCCGTCCCGCCGATCGCCAGCGCGTAGAGAAACTCCGCCAGCGAGAAGGGCAAGTGCGCGGTGAGCCGGGCCAGACGGTGATGGATCGGCTGCACGCAGGCTTCGGACAGGCTGCGCATCAGGGCGTGGTCATGCCGAAGGGCGAGGAAAAGCCCGATGACGGCGGCGCCGAGCAGGGCGAACACGTGGGCAGCGGGGCAGAGCGCGAGCAGGCCGCATTTTTTTGTCTTTGTCGTTTCCATGCCTGCATTGTAGCGCAAAGAAACGCCGTTGGCAATGGATATGCGAGGAAAAAAGAAGCCCTTCGGTTGACGGATTTGCGTCGCTTATGGTAAACTGTGAACGTAAAATTCCGGATGCCGCGCACGTTTTCCGGCCGAAAGCAAGCCGCCGCGCGGTCAGAAATTTTCGCTTCCGGAAACCGGTCGGGAAGGTGCTTTGTCCATGAGAATTCTGATCGTGAACTCCGTCTGCGGGATCGGCAGCACAGGGCGCATCTGCACCGCGCTGGCGCGGGAGTTCGAGGCCGCCGGGCATGAGGTCCGCATCGCCTACGGCCGCGGCCAAGTCCCCGAGGGCGATCAAAGATTTGCCATGAAAATCGGAAACCGCCTCGATCTCGGCGGACATCTTCTGAAGACCCGGCTGCTGGACGCGCAGGGTCTCGGCTCCGTTTCGGCCACGCGGCGCTTCCTCGCCCGGGCGGAGGAGTGGAAGCCGGAGCTGCTCTGGCTGCACAATCTGCACGGCTACTATATCAACTACGAGCTGCTCTTTGCTTGGATCAAGAAGCACCCGGAGCTGGAGGTCCGCTGGACCCTGCACGACTGCTGGGCCTTCACCGGACACTGCGCCTATTTTACGGCGGTCGGCTGCGAGCGCTGGAAAACCTGCTGCGCGCACTGTCCGCAAAAAACGGCCTATCCGTCCAGCAGGCTCCTCGACCGCGCGAAGCGCAACTTTAAGCGCAAGCGGGCCGCTTTCACCGGCGTGCGGAACATGACCCTGATCACGCCCTCCCGCTGGCTGGCCGGGCTCGTCGGGGAGAGCTTTCTGAAAGAGTACCCGGTCGAGGTCCGCTGCAACACCGTCGACACGGACGTGTTCAAGCCGACGGAGAGCGGCTTCCGGGCAGAGCACGGGCTTGAAGGAAAGAAGATCGTGCTCGGCGTCTCCTCCTCGTGGGAGGAGCCCCGCAAGGGCCTGAAGGACATGTACGCGCTGGCCTCCCTGCTGGACAGGGATCGCTTCGCGGTCGTGCTCGTCGGGCTCTCGGACGAGCTTAGAAAGACGGCGCCCGACGGCGTGCTCGGTCTGGGCAGGACCGACAGCCCGCAGGCGCTCGCGGCGATCTACACGGCCGCGGATGTGTACGTCAACCCCACCTATGAGGACAACTATCCGACCACCAATCTGGAAGCGCAGGCCTGCGGCACGCCCGTCGTCACCTACGACACGGGCGGCAGCCCCGAGAGCGTCCCGCCGGAGAACGTCGTCCCCTGCGGGGACGTGGCGGCGCTGGCGGCCAAGATCCGGGAAGCGCTCGGTGCGGATGCCCCATAAGCGTCACCGCTTTTTCCGGCTGCGGCGCTGTTTTCCCTCTCCCGCATTCTCCCGTTTTCTCTGAACACGAACAACGAGGTGCTGTTTCATGACTTACATCTACCCGCAGTTCTCCGATTTCGAGCTGCCCGGCGTGCGTCTTGCCGGACCGGGGCTCGGCAATCTGCTGTTCATTTATTTCGGCGCATGGCAGGCCGCGAAGGAGCACGGGTATGAGATGATCTGGCCGACCTGGTTCTCCGTCAAGCCCGGCGCCATCCTCCGCCGGGAGAAGGACCTGCGTTTTTACGGCGATCTGTTCCGCAATCGCGCCGGGTATGTGGACGGGCTGCAGAAGCAGCGGCTCATCCGCCGCCGTAACGCGATCCGCGTGAACAAAAAGCAGTTCGACTTCTCCGCGGTCGGCGACGGCGCGGTGATCCTGTACTCCGCCTTTCAGATGCGCTTCGGCAGCCTTGTGCCGTACGCGGAGGAGATCCGCGCGGAGATCGTGCGCAACCTGAGCCGGAAGTCCGCGCGCGGCCTGGAGGGCGATATGAGCCGCTGCGTGAACATCCATGTCCGGCTCGGTGATTTCGCGGTCAACCAGGACGCGCTCAAAGCCGGAAAGAACAACACGCAGATCCCCGTCGGCTGGTACGCCGCCATCGTTTTGAAGCTCAAAGAGCTGCTCGGCGGCGACGTCGTGTTCAACGTGTTTTCCGACGGCACGGACGAGCAGCTGGCGGAGCTGCTCAGGCTCGAAGGCGTCCGGAGAGTCTTCTTCGGCAACAGTCTGGCGGACATTCTGGCGCTCTCCCGTGCGCCGCTGATGATCGCCTCCGGCTCGTCCTTCTCCATGTGGGCGCGTTTTCTCGGCCAGTGCTGCAGCATTTCCTATCCCGCGCAGATCAAAGAGCGGGTCCTCAAGCCCGGCGCGGACGGTTTTGAGATCGAATGCGCGGCGGACGGGGACCTCCCCGCCGCGGTAAAGGAGCATATCAGGAAGCTCTATCCTCTGTGAAGCCGCGGCCCACAGTGTTGAGAGGACGTGCAATTGGAAAAGATACGCAGATTGTTTCGCGGCGCGGCGGGTGATTCCCTGCTTCTCGGCATTGTGAAGGTCGTCACCGCCGTCTTCGGTCTGTTCACGGCAAAGCTCTTGTCGACATGCTTCTCTCTACAGGAATACGGCACCTATTCCCAAGCCATGCTGGTGGTCTCCTTTGTCTCCGCGCTGTCCGCCCTGGGGCTGCATTCCGCGGCGAACTATTTTTACAACGCCTCGGCGGACGAGCATGAGAAGAACGCGGCTGTCGCCACCATCGTCGGCATCGAGTGCTTCGTCGGCAGTCTGGCCGGTCTTGTCGTCTGCCTGTTCGGCGGCTTCATCGTCCGCTGCTTCAAAAACGCGGATCTGCTTCCCTTTCTTTATATCGCCGCGTGGATGCCCGTGCTCGAAAACCTCTCCTCCGTGCTGCAGGTGCTCGTGGTCTCGATCGGAAAAGCCAAGAGCCTTGCCGTCCGGAACTTTGCATTCTCGCTCTGCCGCCTGCTCTTTGTCCTGATCGCGAGCTTTGTCACCCGCAGCATCCGCACCGTTTTTGTCCTGCTGCTGGTCTTTGACGTCTGCCAGCTAGTCTTTTTCTACGCGGTTTTTTCACATGGCCGCTCTCCCGTTTCCTTTACGCAGGCCAGGAAGGAGCTGATCCTCCCGATCCTGCGCTTCGGCGTCATGATGGCCGCGGTCACCTTTACCAACCGCCTGCTGCGCGACGCCGACAAATTCGTCGTCTCCTTTTTTGCGGACACCGAGACGCTTGCGATCTATACGAACGCGGCAAGGCTCCTCCCCTTTGACCTGGTCACCAACGCCTTTATGACCGTGCTCATCCCCATCGTCACCCGCATGATCCGGGGCGAGCGCCGCGCGGAGGCCCTGGCCTGTCTGCGCGCTTACATACGGATCGGCTATCTGCTCACCGGGATCATGGTCACCGGCGCGATCGTGTGCGCCCGGGAAATGATGCTACTGCTCTACGACGCGAAATACCTCCCAGGCCTGCCCGTGTTCATCGTCTACCTGCTGGTCGACCTGGTGCAGTATGCCAATCTCTCCCTCGTTCTCACCGCGAAGGGAAAAAGCGGGATGCTGCTGCTGATCTCCTGCGGAGCGCTCTCGGTGAATCTCGTGTTCGACGTCGTCACTTATCCGCTTTTCGGCCCTCTTGGTCCCGCGCTGACGACGCTGTGCGTCATCGTCGCCAAGATGCTCGTATACATGCTCCTGAGCGCCGGGGAGATCGGCGCTCCCCTGTCCTCGTTCTTTGACGGGCGGGAGGTCGCGGTCGTTGCCGCCCAGCTCGTCTGCTTCGGTCTGGCCGCGCGGCTCCTCAAGCGGGCGTTGCTTTCGGTCTTTTCCTCGTATCATTTCCCGCTGTTTTTGACCTACGGTCTGTTTTTCGCTCTGCTTTTGCTGCTCAACCGCAGGCGCATCGCCTCATGTCTGACGGAGCTCAACGCTTTCCGCTGAGCGCGCCCCCCCTTGAAGGAGTGTTCCCATGTCTGTTTTTTCATCCGCCGATCTTCTGATCCCCTCCGAGGCGCTGCTGCCCGACTGGGCGGTCATCGCCTGCGATCAGTTCACCTCCCAGCCGGATTACTGGCGTGCTGTGCGCGCGCAGGTCGGGGACCGACCCTCGGCCTATCGCATCGTTTTTCCGGAGGCGGAGCTCGGGCAGGACGAGCGGGGGCGCATCAGGTCCATCAACGAGACGATGCGCGCCTATCTGGAGGCGGAGCTCTTTCGCCGCTTTCCGGATTCGTACATTTACGTGGAGCGCACGCTGCTCGACGGGAGCATCCGGCGCGGCGTGGTCGGCACGATCGATCTGGACGCCTACGACTACGCTGCGGACACCGTCTCTCCCGTGCGCGCGACCGAGCAGACCGTGGTCGAACGCATCCCGCCGCGCGTACGCATCCGCGAGGGGGCCTGCCTCGAGCTGAGCCACGTGATCCTGCTGATGGACGACGCCTCCTGTACGGTGTTGGATTCCCTCACGGCGCGCAGGGACGCGCTGGAGCCCGTCTATGACTTCGAGCTGATGCAGGGCGGCGGGCGGATCCGCGGCTGGCTTGTTTCCGGCGGGGAGGCCGAAGCCTTTGCCGAACGGATCGCCGCCTACGAGCGGGAGGCCGCGCAGCGCTTTGAAGCGCAGGGCCGCGCCCCGCTCCTCTACGCCGTGGGCGACGGGAACCACTCTCTTGCCACGGCGAAAACCTGCTGGGAGAGATGCAGGGAGCAGGGCGCGGCGGCGGAGCATCCCGCGCGCCGGGCCATGGTGGAGCTGCAGAACATCCGTGACGAATCGCAGCGCTTTGAGCCCATCCACCGCATCGTGACAGGCATTTCCCCGGAGCTTCTGCTCGGGGACTGCGCCGCGCTCTGCGGGGAGGGCGGCCATGAAGTCGGCTGGGCCGCCGGAGAGCGGCGGGGCGTGCTGCGTCTCGACCGGGCGCGGGGCGAGCTGCCCGTCGCCGTCCTGCAGCCCTTCCTCGACGAATGGCTCAAAGAAAACGGCGGAAGGATCGATTACATCCACGGCGATAACGTCGCGCTGAAGCTGGCCGCGGAGCCGGGCTCTGTCGCCTTTCTGCTGCCCGCCATCTCCAAGGACGATTTCTTCCGCGGCATCGCGACAGACGGCGTGCTGCCGCGCAAGACCTTCTCCATGGGTCACGCGCAGGAAAAGCGCTACTACCTCGAATGCCGCAAAATCGTACTGTGACAGAGGACATATAAAAAAAGAGCGCTCCGAGGAGCGCTCTTTTTTTATGTTCCCGAAGCCTTACGGCGCGGGAGGATATTCGCTGCACAGCAGACGGTAGGGCGTCTCGTCCTCCGTGATGCGGGGGAAACGCCCGACCGGCGGATTGAAGCGGTTGTCATGCTCGTCGTCGTTGCACTGGCTGACCTCGCCGAGCAGGACGGGGCCGCTGCCCCGCTCCACCTCAAAGTCGTGATACAGATACGGCGTGATGGTGATGCTCTGCCCGGGCGTCAGACGGATCTGCGTCCCGGCGGGCACGACGCGCTCACAGCCGTCCGTATGCACGGTGACGGCGCTCTCCCTGTCGAGCTCCTCGTCGGGCAGGGAGTTGTACACGCGGATGAGCACATTGCCGCCGCCGCGGTTGATGATGTCCTCCATCTTCGACCAGTGGAAGTGCATGGGCGAGTACTGCCCCTCCCTCAGATAGAGCAGCTTCTCCGCGTAGCTCTTGGGATAGCGCTCCGGCTTCGCGTGGTTCCCGTTGCGCAGGGTGATGAGGGAAAAGCCGACCTCGTCGAAGCGGTCGAGCCCATAGTCCGTGATGTCCCAGCCGAGCCGGTTGTCCCGCACCTCGTCGTATTCGTGCCCCTTCGCCGCCCACTCGTCGGGCGTAAAGGCGCAGAAGTCCGGCAGCGCGATGCGCTGCTCCCGCAGCATACCCTCCATCTCCCGGAGCGCGGCGTTGATCTCACTGCGTTTCATGTTCTCCTCCGATCCCCGGCGGCAGGCGGGAAGGCCTTCGGCTCGTTCCGGCAGGCCGCGCCGTTTCTCATGCCGGTTTTGTTTATTATAGCTGCTTTACAGTCGTCTTTCAACGCCGATCCTTTTTGCGGGATCCCGGCGTCTGCAGGGCTGCTCTTCACGCCTCCGCGATGATGCGGCGGATGACCTTCTCGCAGCGCCGCTCGTCATAGACAACGGGCACCGGATAGACCGGGTTGGCCTCGGCCAGCGCCCATTTGACCATCTGGGGGATGTCCGCCTCCCTGATGAAGTCAAAACCCGTGGGGATGTCCATGCGCCGGTTCATGGCGCGTATCTCCCCGATGAACGCCCCCGTTTTCTCCGCATCGCCGCCGTCGGTCTTCACGCCCGTCAGCTCCGCCAGATGCGCGAGCTTTTTGTGTACGGCCTCGCCGTAGTCCTCCAGCACGATGGGCAGGATCACGGCGTTGGCCAGCCCGTGGGGCGTGTTGTACAGGCCGCCGAGGGTGTGCGCGATGGCGTGGACGTTGCCGACGCCCGCGCGGGTGAAGGCGAAGCCCGCCTTGTACGCGGCAATGAGCATCTGGGTGCGGGCCTCCATGTCGCCGCCGTCGCGGTATGCCCGCTCGAGCCAGCGGAAGATCGCGCAGACGGCTTCCTCAGCCAGACGTATGCTCTCCCTTGTGTTGTAGGTCCAGCAGACATAGGCCTCCACCGCGTGCGTCAGGGCGTCCATGCCCGTCGTCGCGGTGATCTTCGGCGGCAGTCCGCGGGTCATCTCCGGGTCAAGCACCGCGTACTTCGGCACCAGATGCAGATCCATCAGCGCGTATTTGTGATGGGTATCGCTGTCGGTGATGACGGCGGCGATCGTCGTCTCCGAGCCTGTCCCCGCCGTGGTCGGGACGGCGATGAAGGGCGGGAGCTTCCGGCCGACCTTCAGCAGTCCGGCCATCTGTCCGACCACCTTGTCCGGGCGCACGACCCGGGCGGCGGCCGCCTTCGCCGCGTCCATGGGCGAGCCGCCGCCGATGGCGATAAAGCCCTCGCAGGCGTTTTCCAGATACAGCTTCTGGATCCTGTTGACCGTGTTCACCGAGGGATTGGCCTCCACTTCGGCAAACAGCGTGTACGCGACACCCGCGCCGTCCAGCTCCTCCAGGATCTTCGGCGCCAGTCTCTTGCCCACGGTGGGCCCCGTCACGACCATGGCCTTTCGGACGCCCTCCTTCCCCAGCAGCTCCGGGATCTGTTTTACGCTGCCCGGGCCCGAGACCGGGATCGGCTTTCTCCAGTACAAAAGCCGCGCCCCGATATTGAACACCGCCTGAAAGCCGCGGTAATACGCCGTCTTCACTGTCCCCATATCTTTTTCCTCCCGTCATTCGGTTCCGGCCCGAAACGCCGGACAGCCGCGGGGCATGCCCCGCGGCTGTTATCATACTTCATTTGGCGGCAAGAATCAAGCGGCCGTGTGTCACTCCCACTCCACCGTGGCGGGCGGTTTGGAGCTGATGTCGTAGACGACGCGGGAGACGTTTCGCAGCTCATTGGTGATGCGCCCGGAGGCGGCGGCCAGCACTTCATAGGGCAGGCGCGTCCAGTCGGCGGTCATGAAGTCGTCGGTCGTGACCGCGCGCAGGGCCACCGTGCGGCCGTAGCTGCGCATGTCGCCCTTGACGCCGACGCTGCGCTCGTCGGTCAGCACTGCGAAATACTGGCTCGGCCTGTCCGAAAGCCCGGCCTTTTCGATCTCCTCCCGGAAGACGGCGTCGGCCTCGCGCAGCGTGTCCAGCTTTTCCTTCGTGACCTCGCCCAGTACGCGCACGGCCAGTCCCGGCCCCGGGAAGGGCTGGCGGTACACCAGCGTCTCCGGCAGGCCCAGCGTGAGCCCCACCGCGCGCACCTCGTCCTTGAACAGCTCCCGCAGCGGCTCGACGACGCGCTCGAAGTCCATGCGCTCCGGCAGGCCGCCCACGTTGTGGTGGCTTTTGATCAGGGCTGCCTCCCCCGAGCCGGATTCGACCACGTCCGGGTAGATGGTGCCCTGGACGAGCACGTCGATCTGCCCGAGCTTTTTCGCCTCCTCCTCGAAGATGCGGATGAACTCCTCGCCGATGATGCGGCGCTTTCGCTCCGGCTCTGCGACCCCGGCCAGACGCGCGAGAAAGCGCTCCTCCGCGTCGACGCGGATCAGCCGCATGCCGAGCTGCCCGCGGAACACGCGCTCGACCTCGTCGGCCTCGCCCTTGCGCAGCAGGCCGTGATCGACGAACACGCAGACGAGGCGATCCCCGACTGCCTTGTGCAGCAGGGCCGCCGCCACGGCGGAATCCACCCCGCCGGACAGGGCGCAGAGGGCGCGCTTGCCTTCGAGCTCTCCCCGCAGGCGCTCCACGGTCGACGCGGCGAAGTCCTCCATCGTCCAGTCCCCCGCGCAGCCGCAGATTGCAAACAGGAAGTTGTGCAGGATCTGCCTGCCGTACTGCGTGTGCGTGACCTCGGGGTGAAACTGCACGCCGTAGAGCCTTCGCCCCTCGTCCGCCATGGCGGCGCAGGGACAGAGCGCCGTGGAGGCGATCACGGAAAAGCCCGGAGGCGGCGTTTTCACATAGTCGGTATGGCTCATCCAGCAGACGCTCCCCGCGGGGACGCCGGCAAACAGCGGGCTATCGGAGACCGTGAGTCCGATCTTGCCGTACTCGCTGACGCTCCCGGCGGAGGCGATCTCGCCCCCGGCCATCCAGGCCATGAGCTGATGGCCGTAGCAGATGCCCAGGATCGGCACTCCCAAGTTGAGCAGCGCCGCGTCGAAGTGCGGCGAGGCCGGGTCGTAGACGCTGTTCGGCCCGCCGGTCAGGATGACGCCCTTATAGCCCGCGGCGGCGATCTGGTCCGCCGTGATGCGGTTCCAGGCGCGGATCTCGGCATAGACATGGTTTTCCCGCACGCGCCGGGCGATCAGCATGTTGTACTGGCCGCCGAAGTCCAGAACAAGAACGCGCTCCCTCATGGCCGCTCCCTCCTGTTTATCAAAGTGCGAACAGCATCTCACCGTAGGTCGGGAAGGGCCAGTACTCCTTGGCGGTCAGGGTCTCCGCCTCGTCCGCGGCGGCGCGCAGCGCCGCCATCTCCGGCAGCAGGCGGTCCCGGATGCTCTCGGAGAGCGCCGTGATATCCTCCGTGCCGCTCAGCGCCGCGAGCGTGGCGTCCAGCTTCCCGGCGCCCTCCTCGATCCCGTCGAGCAGCGAAGAGAGCTTTTCGACCAGGCGCTTTTCGTAGCCGCAGGCCAGGACCGGCACGACCGCCAGCTTCCTCGCCGCGCTGTCCGCGACGGAGGCGGCGTAGCGCTCGACGGCGGGCAGGATCTCCTTGCGCGCCATCTCGCTCATGGTGGCGGCCTCGATGCAGATGGTCTTGCAGTAGTTCTCCAGCATGATCTCGTAGCGCGATCTGAGCTCCGCCTCGGTGAAGACGCCCTGGCGGATCAGCATGTCCATGTTCTTCTCCTCGAGCAGCGCCTTCATGGCGTCGGGGGTGGTGCGCAGGTTGTGCAGGCCGCGGACTTCCGTAGCCTCCTTGATCCAGGCCTCGTCATAGCCGTTGCCGTTGAAGAGGATGCGCCTGTGCGCCTTCAGCGAGCCCAGCAGCAGCGCGTGCAGCGCGACGTCGAAGTCCGCCGCGCCCTCAAGCTCGTCGGCGAAGCGGCAGAGCGTGTCCGCCACGGCGGCGTTGAGCATGATGTTGGCGCAGGCGATGGAGTTGGACGAGCCAACCATGCGGAACTCAAACTTGTTGCCCGTGAAGGCGAAGGGGCTGGTGCGGTTGCGGTCCGTGGTGTCGCGCAGGAAGCGCGGCAGCGTCAGCACGCCGAGCATCATCTCGGCCCTCTCGCCGCCGGCGTAGGGCTCCTCCTTCTCCAGCGCGTCCAGCACCGCCGTCAGCTCGTCGCCGAGGAAGACGGAGACCACGGCGGGCGGGGCCTCGTTCGCGCCGAGACGGTGGTCGTTGCCCGCCGTCGCCACGCTGGCGCGCAGGAGGTCTGCGTACTCGTCCACAGCCTCGAGCACCGCGATGAGGAAGAGCAGGAACTGCGCATTCTCATACGGCGACTCGCCCGGGGAGAGGAGGTTCACGCCGGTGTCGGTGGCGATGGACCAGTTGTTGTGCTTGCCCGAGCCGTTGACGCCCGCGAAGGGCTTCTCGTGCAGCAGGCAGACCATATCGTGCTTTTCGGCCACCTTCTGCATGATCTCCATGGTCAGCTGGTTGTGGTCGGTGGCGATGTTCGTGGTGGTGTAGATGGGCGCCAGCTCATGCTGGCAGGGCGCGACCTCGTTGTGCTCTGTCTTGGCGAGGATGCCGAGCTTCCAGAGTTCCTGGTTAAGGTCATTCATGAACTCCTGTACCTTGGGCTTGATAACGCCGAAGTAATGGTCATCCATCTCCTGTCCCTTGGGAGCCTTTTCGCCGAAGAGTGTCCTTCCTGTGTACTTGATGTCAGGACGCTGATCGTACATTTCCTTTGTGATGAGGAAGTACTCCTGCTCGGGACCAACTGATGTGTGGACGTATTTCGCGTCCTCGTTGCCGAAGAGCTTCAGGATAC
>JAILNC010000004.1 GCA_024691985.1 Oscillospiraceae bacterium
TTCGTGCGCAGCATCACCGCCATCTCCGCCATCATCCTGCTCGTCACGCCGAGCTACCTGCTCATCACCGTGCAGATCAACGAGTTCGCGGAGAAGGGCGCCTACAGTCTGGCCTGCGCGTTTGCCACCATTCTGATCATCATTACCTACAGCGCGGTGCTGCTGATGAACCTCTTTATCAAGTACTTCGGCACCAGCAGAAAGATCAAGGAGGACTAAGTCATGGCTAAAGTCAAAAAAGGCGTTCGCCTGGAGCATATCTCCAAGATTTATCAGGACCCCAAGACGGGCAAGGAATTCTACGCGGTCAAGGACACCTCCCTGACGATCGAGCCGGGCTCCTTCGTGACGCTGCTGGGCCCCTCCGGCTGCGGCAAGACCACGACGCTGCGCATGATCGCGGGCTTTGAGAGCCCCGACGAGGGCGAGATCTACCTCGGGGACGAGCCCATCAACGAGCTGACCCCCAACAAGCGCGACACCGCCATGGTCTTCCAGAGCTACGCCCTGCTGCCGCACTACAACGTGTTCGACAACGTGGCCTACGGCCTCAAGCTGCGCAAGGTGCCGAAGGAGGAGATCAAGGAGCGCGTGATGAAGATCCTCGATCTCGTGGAGCTGACCGGCATGGAGGCGCGCATGACCAACCAGCTCTCCGGCGGCCAGCAGCAGCGCGTCGCCCTGGCGCGCGCGCTCGTGATCGAGCCCTCGGTCCTGCTCTTTGACGAGCCGCTGTCGAACCTCGACGCGAAGCTGCGCGTCACGATGCGCACCGAGATCCGCCGCATCCAGCAGGAGGTCGGCATCACCGCCATCTACGTCACCCACGACCAGTCCGAGGCCATGGCCCTGTCGGACAATATCATCATCATGTCCAAGGGCGTCGTGGCGCAGATGGGCACCCCGCAGGAGATCTACTACCACCCGGTCAACGAGTTCGTGGCGGACTTCATCGGCGAGGCCAACTTCCTCAAGGGCCCCATGACCGGCCGCGACGGCGATTTCGTCACGCTGGATATCGAGGGCAACCCCCTGCGCGTCGAGGGCCGCGGGGACATGGAGGAGGGCAGGGAGTACACCGTGGTGCTCCGCCCCGAGGCCGCGACCCTGGCCGACGAGGGCGGCCTGCCCTGCAGGGTCGTGCTCAGCTGCTTCATGGGCTCCTACCAGAACTATCATGTCATGGTCGGCGACACCCTCGTCAAGCTCGAGGAGCACAACCCCAAGAACAAGCGCATCTATCAGGTGGGCGAGACCTGTTCCCTGGTCTTCGACCCCGCCTCGGTGCACGTGCTGTAAAGGCGCGTTTCGCCGTTCGGGCTCGCAGTATCATGTCACAGCTAAAACTTGTCATTCTGAGCGGAGCCGCACCAGCGGCGCAGTCGAAGAATCTTATCTGGTTTCAGGAAAAGATCTTTCGACTCCGCTTCGCTCCGCTCAAGATGACAGGTTTGGGGCTTGTCAGCACACAAAGCCGCGGGAATCGCTTCCCGCGGCTTTTGTGCCTTTAAACCCGAAAAGAGCCCGTCCGGATCGGACAGGCTCGTTTCGGGTAATTTGATCAATTACACAGCGCGGGTGACCTTGCCGCTGCGCAGGCAGCGGGTGCAGACGTAGACATGCTTGGGAGAGCCGTCCACGATGGCCTTGACGCGCTTCACATTGGGCTTCCAGGAACGGTTGGTCCTTCTGTGGGAGTGGCTGACCTGAATGCCGAAGGTCACGCCCTTGTCGCAGAACTCACACTTTGCCATGACGAAGCACCTCCTTGCTTGTGTTCTCTGTCGGAAAGACAGCTCAGTTATCATAGCAGATGAATTCCGCAAATGCAAGAAGAATTTCACCTTTTTGCAAAAGATTCTTTTCCGCTCCATCCACGCCCGGGTGTGTGGAAAAGCCTTGCCAAACGCGGCGAAACTGAGTAAAATAGAAACGGACCCCATCCCCGCCGATTTTTTCTCGCGGAAAGGAGCAGCGTGAAGACTATGCGCAGCAAGTATTCGGTAAAGCTCAAGACCGTTGTGGAGGAGCACGGGCTCAGGCCCCTGCATCTGGCCACCGACTATGAGACCGCCCTGGTCACGACCGCCGACGTCAACCGCCCCGCCATGCAGCTGACGGGCTTTTACAACTACTTCGACCCCAAGCGCATCCAGATCATGGGCCGCGTCGAGAGCACCTATCTCGACACCCTCTCCACGGAGGAGCGGCTGCGGACCTTCGAGCGCTTCATGCAGTACGACATCTGCGCGCTCGTCATCTGCCACGGCGTGCCCGCCTTTCCCGAGTGCATCGAGATGGCGCGCCGCTACAACCGCAGCGTCTTCATCACCGACATGGACACCTCGGAATTCCAGGCCGACGTGATCCACTCGCTCAAGAAATCCCTCGCCCCGCGCGTGACGCTGCACGGCGTGCTGGTCGAGATCTACGGCGAGGGTCTGTTCCTCACGGGCGACAGCGGCATCGGCAAGAGCGAGACCGCGCTGGAGCTCATCAAGCGCGGCCACCGTCTGATCGCGGACGACGCCGTGGAGATCCGCCGCATCAACCGCGACACGCTCATGGGCTCGGCCCCGGCGATGATCCGCTATTATATGGAGGTGCGCGGCATCGGCGTCATCAACGTCCGCCACCTCTACGGCATGGGCGCCGTCAAGCCCGAGACGAAGCTCGACCTCGTCGTGCAGCTGGAGAACTGGGAGGAGGGCAAGGCCTACGACCGCCTCGGTCTGACGAGCGAGACCGCCTCCATCCTCGGCATGACCCTGCCGCAGGTGACGATCCCGGTCCGCCCCGGGCGCAACCTCGCCGTCATCATGGAGCTGGCCGCGATGAACAACCGCCAGAAGAAGATGGGCTACAACGCCGCCGAGGCCCTCGCGGCCGAGCACGACGCGGCGATCGATCTGGGTATGTTTTAAGGAGACCGCATGGAACAGCTGGAACTTGCCATACAGGAGATCAGGCAGGCCCTGCCGGGGCTCGAGCTGCATGAGAACGAGCCCATGGCCGCGCACTGCTCCTTCAAAATCGGGGGCCCGGCGCGCGCCCTGGCCGTCCCGCAGGACGTGACGAGCCTCTGCCGCCTCTGCTACCTGCTCAAAAAGCACGAGCTCGCCCCCTATATGCTCGGCAACGGCACCAACATCCTCTTCCCGGACGAGGGCCTGCCCGAGCTCTTCCTCATCAGCACCGCCAAGCTCGACCGCCTCTTCCTCCTGCCCGACGGGGCGATCTACGCGGAGGCCGGGGTCTCGCTGTCGCGTCTGGCGGGCTTTGCGCAGCAGAACGGCCTTAAAGGTTTGGAATTTGCCTCCGGCATCCCCGGCAGCGTGGGCGGCGGCCTCATCATGAACGCGGGCGCCTACGGCGGCGAGCTCAAGGACGTCGTCGAGAGCGTCGTCGTCCAGTACCTGCCCGAGCAGTGCATGTATGAGCTTTCAAACGAGCAGTGCAAATTCGGCTACCGCACGAGCCTGTTCCAGAAGACGGGCGGCATCGTGATCCTCTCGGCGGTGTTCCGGCTCGAGAAGGGCGACGGGGACGCCATCGCCGAGAAGATGCGCGAGCTCAACGCCCGCCGCCGCGACAAGCAGCCGCTCGACCTGCCCTCGGCGGGCAGCGCCTTCAAGCGGCCCGAGGGGCACTACGCCGCCGCGCTCATCGACGAAGCGGGCCTCAAGGGCTATGCGATCGGCGGGGCGCAGGTGTCGGAGAAGCACGCGGGCTTCGTCGTCAACCGCGGCGGCGCCAGCTCCCACGACGTGCACGAGCTGATGCGCCACATCCGCAAAACCGTCTACGAGCACAGCGGCGTCGCCCTCGAGCCCGAGATGATCATCCTGCCCCCGGACTTTAAATTGGAGGACCACGGCCCGCAGATCCCGCTCCACAACGTCTGGGGCCCGGGCCTGAATGAGCAATCGTAGGGGCCGTTCACGAACGGCCCGCCCCACGGCAATGTACGACGTTCGACACGGGCGATTCGTGAATCGCCCCTACGACACGGCAACAGCGTAAACTGTATGTGTCATCCTGAGCGAGCGAAGCGAGTCGAAGGATCTTTTCCTGAAAACACAATAAGATTCTTCGACTGCGCCGCTGGCGCGGCTCCGCTCAGAATGACATGTTTCAGGTGTTGCATCGCACCACAAAGGAGGAACCTTATGGACTTCTTGATCATCACCGGGCTCTCCGGCGCGGGCAAGAGCCGCGTCGCCGACATGCTGGAGGATCTGGACTACTACTGCGTGGACAACATGCCGGTTGCCCTGATGCCGAAGTTCGCGGAGCTGTGCATCGCCACCGGCGGCCGCTACGAGAAGGTCGCGCTGGTGACCGACGTGCGCGCCAAGAACAGCTTTGACGAGCTGCTCAAGACCCTTGACGAGCTCAAGGAGATGAACTGCAACGTGCGCATCCTGTACATGGACGCGGACGTGCCGACCATCGTGCGCCGCTACAAGGAGTCGCGCCGCCCCCACCCGCTGGCCCAGCGCGGCACGACCATCGAGGACGCGGTGTATAAGGAGATCGACCTCTTGACCCCGGTGCGCGAGCGCGCGGACTTCATCGTCAACAGCTCGACGCTCACGCTCGGCCAGCTCCAGTCGCGCCTGTTCTCGCTCTTCTCGCCCGAGGGCAGCCGCCGCGAGATCGACATCACGGTCGAGGCCTTCGGCTTCAAATACGGCATCCCGCTCGACGCCGACCTCATGTTCGACGTGCGCTTTCTGCCCAACCCCTTCTATCTCGAGGAGCTGCGCCCCCTGACCGGGCTCGACCGCAAGGTGGCCGAGTACGTCTTCCGCAGCGTCCAGACCCGCACCTTCATGACGAAGCTGGCCGACATGCTGGACTTTCTGATCCCCCTGTACGTGGAGGAGGGGAAGACCAGCCTCATCATCGCCATCGGCTGCACCGGCGGCCGCCACCGCAGCGTGTGCATCGCCGCGGCCGTCAACGAGTATCTGAAGGCCAGGGGCTACAAGTCCGCGAACGTCAACCGCGACATCGACAAGTAAGGAGGGAGCCGCCGTGTCCTTTTCCTCCGGGGCCAAGGCGGAGCTCTGCCGCGACCGTCTGGAGCGCCGGGAGCTCGCCCTGGCCGAGGCCTATGGCGTGCTGCTCTACGGCCACAGCTTCACCGCGCGGGAGATCCGTCTCATCACGGCCAGCCCCGACTTCGCCGCGCGCCTGCCGCGGCTGTTCAAGCGCGCCTTCTCGCTGGCCTTCGACCAGCTGCCGGACCCCGAACGCAGCGGCAAGCGCAGCTTCGTCATCCGGGACGAGAAGAAGCTGACCGCGATCTTCGACGCCTTCGGGGCGGACAGGCGCAGCGCCCTGACCCACCACATCAACTACGGCATCCTCGAGGAGGACGCCGCCCGCGCGGCCTTCATTCGCGGGGCCTTCCTCGCCGGCGGCAGCGTCACCGACCCCGAGAAGCGCTATCATCTGGAGCTGGCGACCGCGCACCGCAGCGTCAGCCGCGAGGCCCACAGCCTCCTGCTCGAGATGGGCTTTTCCCCGCGCGAGACCGAGCGCGCGGGCAACGCCCTTTTGTACTTCAAGCAGGCCGACGCCATCGCGGACTTCTTCACCGCCATCGGCGCGCCGACCACGGCCCTGGCCGTGATGACCGCCAAGGTGGACAAGGAGATGCGCAACACCGTCACCCGGCAGATCAACTGCGACAGCGCCAACGCCGACAAGACTGTCGCCGCCGCGCAGGAGCAGCTCGCCGCCATCCGCCGCATCGTGAGGGAGTACGGCTCGCTCGACGCCCTGCCGGAGCCGCTGCGCGACGCGGCGCTGCTGCGAATCACGAACCCGGAGGCGAGCCTTGCCGACCTCGCGCTTTTGAGCGTCCCGCCCGTCACCAAGAGCTGCCTCAGCCACCGTTTGAAAAAGATCATGAGCCTCGCGCCCAAGGAGCAATAGAAAATGTCCTTTGTCCACCTCCATGTCCACAGCGAATTCAGCCTGCTCGACGGCGCCTGCCGCACGGATGGGCTCGCGAAGCGCGCGAAGGAGCTGGGGCAGAGCGCCGTCGCCGTCACCGACCACGGCGTCATGTACGGGGCGGTCGCCTTTTACAAGGCCTGCCGCGCTGCGGGCGTCAAGCCGATCATCGGCTGCGAGGTCTACGTCGCCCCGCGCTCGAGGCTCGACCGCGAGCACGGCCGCGACAACGAATATACCCACCTCATCCTCCTGTGCAAAAACGAGACGGGCTACCGCAATCTCTGCTATCTGGTCTCCTCCGGCTTCACGGAGGGCTTTTACGTCCGCCCCCGCATCGACTGGCCCCTGCTGCGCGAGCACGCGGAGGGCCTCGTGTGCCTGTCCGGCTGTCTCGCGGGCTATATCCCCCAGGCCGTCCTGCGCGGCGACCTGAAGGCCGCGAGGGACAAGGCCCTCGAGCTGAAAGAGCTCTTCGGCCCGGACAGCTTCTATCTCGAGATCCAGGACCACGGCATCCCCGACGAGCGCCGCGCGGCCGAGGGGCTGATCCGCCTGTCGGAAGAGACGGGCGTGCCCCTCGTCGTGACGAACGACGCGCACTATCTGACGCAGGCCGACGCCTACGCCCAGGACGTGCTCATGTGCATCCAGACCGGCAAGACCGTGGACGAGCCCAACCGCATGCGCTTCGAGACCGAGGAGTTCTACCTCAAGAGCGAGGAGCAGATGCGCGCTCTCTTTCCCGACCGCCCCGAGGCCGCCGACAACACGGTGAAGATCGCCGAGCTTTGCAGCTTCGATTTCGAGTTCGGCAACTACAAGCTGCCGCGCTTCAAGCTCCCGGCGGGGGAGACGGACAGCTGGGAATACCTGAAAAAGCTCTGCGAAAAGGGCTTTGCCGCGCGCTTCCCCGACCGGCCCGAGGTGCATAAGCAGCTCGACTACGAGCTCGAGATGATCCACCGCATGGGCTTTGTGGACTACTTTCTGATCGTCTCGGACTTCATCGGCTACGCCAAGCGCAACGGCATCCCCGTCGGACCCGGCCGCGGCAGCGCGGCGGGCAGCGTCGTGAGCTACTGCCTGAACATCACCGACGTCGACCCTATCCGCTACTCCCTGTTCTTCGAGCGCTTTTTAAACCCCGAGCGCGTCAGCATGCCCGACATCGACGTGGACTTCTGCGTCAACCGCCGGGGCGAGGTCATCGACTACGTCAACCGCCTCTACGGCCACGACCACGTGGCCCAGATCGTGACCTTCGGCACCATGGCCGCCCGGGCCGCCATCCGCGACGTGGGGCGGGTGCTGAACATGAGCTACGCCGAGACCGACGCGGTCGCAAAGCAGGTGCCCATGGCGCTGAACATGACCCTCGACGAGGCCCTGCGCCTTTCCAAGCCCCTGCGCGAGATGGCCGAGAACGACGAGCGCGTCAAAAATCTGATCGACACGGCCCGCTCGCTCGAGGGCATGCCCCGCCACGCCTCCACCCACGCCGCGGGCGTGGTCATCACGGACCGGCCCGTTTACGAGTACGTGCCGCTGGCGATGAACGACGAGGCCGTGGTCTGCCAGTACCCGATGACGACGCTCGAGGAGCTCGGGCTTCTGAAAATGGACTTTCTGGGGCTGCGAAACCTCACGGTCCTCGACGACGCCGAAAAGCTCGTCCGGCAGACAAACCCCGGTTTCCGCATCGAGAATGTCCCCGACGACGACAAGGAGACCTTCGACATGCTGGCCGCGGGCCACACCGAGGGTGTGTTCCAGCTCGAGAGCGCGGGCATGACCGCCGTCTGCACCGGCATCAAGGCCAAGAGCATCGAGGACATCACCGCCATCATCGCCCTCTACCGCCCGGGGCCGATGGACTCCATCCCCCGCTTTATCGAGTGGTCGCAGCACCCGGAGAAGATACGCTACAAGCACGAGAGCCTGCGGCCCATCCTCGCCGTCACCTACGGCTGCATCGTCTACCAGGAGCAGGTCATCGAGATCTTCCGCTCCCTCGCGGGCTTCTCGCTCGGCCAGGCCGACAATATCCGCCGCGCCATGTCGAAGAAGAAGCACAGCATCATCGACGCCGAGCGCATCGCCTTCGTGCGCGGCGACGAAAAACGCGGCATCGACGGCGCGGTGAAGCGCGGCATCCCCGAGGCGGTCGCGAACTCCATCTACGACGAGATCCTCGACTTTGCCAGCTACGCCTTCAACAAGGCCCACGCGGTGTCCTACGCGGTCGTGGTCTACCGCACGGCCTACATGAAGCGCCACTTCCCCCAGCAGTACATGGCGGCGCTTTTGACCTCGATCCTTGACAACAGCGTCAAGGTGGCCGAGTACATCGCCGCCTGCCGCGAGATGGGCATCCGTCTCCTGCCGCCCGACGTCAACGCCTCCGGCGCGAACTTCACCGTCGCGGGGCGGGATATCCGCTACGGCCTCGTCGCCATCAAGGGCATCGGCTGGGGCGCGATCGACTCGCTGGTGGCCGAGCGCGGGGAGAACGGCCCCTTTACGGACTTCGAGGACTTCTGCCGCCGCATGAACGGCAAGGAGCTCAACCGCCGCGCGATCGAAAATCTCATCAAGGCCGGGGCCTTCGACTCGCTGGGCTGCACGCGCAGGGCGCTGATTCAGATCGCGGGCCCGGTGCTCGACAGCGTGGCCCAGTCCGCGCGCGACAACATCTCCGGCCAGCTCGATCTCTTCGGCGACTTCGAGGCCGACGGGGACAAGCCGCCCGCGCGCATCCCCATCCCCGAGCTCGAGGAGTACACGCCCATGGAGAAGATGACCATGGAGAAGGAGACCACCGGCCTCTATCTCAGCGGCCACCCCATGGACAGCTACCGCGAGACCGTGCGCAGGCTCGGCGCGGTGCCGCTCGGCGCGATCATGGCGGACTTCGCCCAGGAGGGCGGGCCGCAGCGCTTTCACGACGAGCAGACGGTCACCGTGGCCGGCGTGGTGGAGTCCTCCCGCACCCGCACGACGAAGAACAACACCCTCATGAGCTATATCCAGCTCGAGGACGACACCGGCTCCATGGAGCTGATCGCCTTCCAGCGCGCGCTGGACAGCGGCGGGGCCTATATCCGGGACAACGCCGCCCTGCTGGTCAGGGGCCGCATCTCCGTGCGCGACGAGAAGGACCCCCAGCTCATGGTCGAGTCGATCCGTCCCATCTCCGACGCGGAGGTCCCGACGCAGAAGGGCCCGCCGCCGAAGGACGCGAAGCTCTGGGTGCGGCTCAAGAGCGCGGACGACCCGATGCTCGAAAAGATCAGGCTCATCCTCACGATGTTCCCGGGCACGCAGCAGATGGTGATCTACTGCGAGCGTGAGAAAAAGCGCATCGGGGCGAACTGCCTCATCCACGAAGCCCTGGTCGACGAGCTCACCGAGCGCCTCGGCTCGGAAAATGTGATCGTTAAATAGAAGGAGAAACACGGAAATGAGCGAGAGAAAACGCGCCGGGCGCAACGGCAATCTGGAGCTGATGCGCCTTGTGAGCATGCTGCTGATCGTCTCCTATCACTACTGCATCTGGGGCTTCTTCGACGAGGAGATCATCTTCTCGTCCAACAAGCTCGTCGTGGACCTGCTCTGCCTGTACAGCTGGAGCGGCATGCTGCTGTTCGTGCTGCTCTCGGGCTACTACATGGTCGAGGGGCGCTACACCATCAAAAAGCTGCTGACGATGATGGGGATGATCTGGTTCTACACCCTCGGCGCGCTGCTCGTCTTCCTGGTTTTCCACCGGGAGATGGTCGACAGGCGGGTCGTGCTCGACGCCCTCTTCCCCCTGCTGCGCGAGCATTACTGGTACATGACCTACTACACGGCGCTGATGCTCTGCACGCCCTTCCTCAACCGTCTCGTGCACTCTCTGGACCGGCGGCAGCACGCGCTGCTGTGCCTGCTCTCGCTCCTTTTATGCACGGGCGTCCCGCTGATCATGGACAGCCTTGCCGGCACCACGATGGTCGCCTTCGTCGCGCTCTATTTCTGCGCGGCTTACGTCAGGCTGCACATGGCAAAGGAGAAGCGGGTCGGCAACCGCTGCCTGCTGCTCGCGGGGCTGTTCATGCTGGCCCTCGGCGCGCTGGTGATCTCCCGCGACCTCGCCTGGCAGCGCAGCGGCAACGCCGAAGCCCTGCTCGGCTCCATCGCCTTCATCTGCGGGATGAACAAGCCGCCCGCCCTGCTGCTCGCCCTGCTGCTGCTGTGCGGCTTCGCCTGCCGCCCGGCGTCCGACGGCGGGCTGCTCGCCCGTCTCGGCTCGCTGACCGTCGGCGTCTATCTCTTCCAGTCCAACGGTCTGATCTCCCTGCGCATCTGGCAGGACGTCCTGCACACGCGCGACTTCACCCTCTCCCCGCTGATGCCGCTGCACGCGGCCGGGAGCCTTCTGGCGGTCTTCGCCGTCGCCATGGCGATCGAGTCCCTGCGCCGCCGCTTCGTCGCCCCGCTCTGGGCGAAGCTCGTCGACCGCGTCGCCCCGCCGCTGGAGTCCGCGCTCGACCGCCTCTTCGACTTCCTCTTTGCCCTGGGCAGAAAGATTTTGAACGACGAATAAGACAGCGCGCAAAAAAGCCCAATAAGCCGAAGGCTTGTGACATCCCGAGCGCAGCCGAGGGATCTTCCGGGTCGGAAGTCCGCGCGTCAGAATGCTTCCCGCGCGTCAGAATGCCCGCTCGGGATGACAGGTTCCGGGGGATTCGTCTGCACATTGAGGCCGTCCGTTTCGGACGGCCTCTGTTTTTTCCTCTTGACAAATTGCCTTGCCCTGTGGTATACCCTAACTGTACTAATCGGATTAATACAGTTGATACGGAAGGAGGGGCCGGCTTGATCCAGATCAATTACAACGATCCAAGGCCCATCTACGAGAAGGTCAAGGACGGACTGCGCCGCCTCATCCTCTCGGGCGCGCTGCCGCCGGACAGCAGGCTCCCCTCGGTGCGGGAGCTGGCGATGAGCCTGTCGATCAACCCCAACACCATCCAGCGCGCCTATCGCGAGCTCGAGAGTGAGGGCTGCATCGTCTCGGTGCCCGGCAAGGGCAGCTTCGTCGCCCGGGACGGCGGCGCGCGCGAGCAGCGCAAACGCGAGCTGACGGAAAAACTGCACGCGATTATCCGGGAATTCGACGCCCTCGGCGTACCGCGCGAGGAGCTGATCGCCCTGCTGAAGGAGGGAAAAGAATGATACAGGTAACCGAGCTCAGAAAGAGCTTTGACGGCTTTGAGGCCCTGCGGGGGGTGAGCCTGCACGTCCCGAAGGGCGCGGTCTACGGACTGGTCGGTCCGAACGGGGCGGGCAAATCCACGCTGATCCGGCATCTGGCGGGCGTCTACCGCCAGGACGGCGGCGAGGCGCTGATCGGCGGCGAGCCTGTGTATGAAAACCCCGCCGTCAAGGCGAAGCTCGCCTGGATCCCGGACGAGATCTTTTACTACGGCGGCGCGACCGTGCGCGACATGATGCGCTTTACCCGCTCCATGATCCCGACGTTCTCGGACGAGCGCTTCTCCAAGCTCGCCGGGGCCTTCGGCGAGCTGCGGCCCGAGCAGAGCATGCGCCGCCTCTCCCGCGGCATGCAGAAGCAGGCGGCCTTCTGGATCGCCCTGAGCTGCTGCCCGGCGGTGATTTTGCTGGATGAGCCGGTAGACGGGCTCGACCCGGTGATGCGCCGCCAGGTATGGAGTCTTCTGCTGCAGGACGTGGCCGAGCGCGGCACGACGGTGCTGGTTTCGTCCCACAACCTGCGGGAGCTGGAGGATGTATGTGACCATGTGGGCATCATGGACAGGGGGAAAATGCTGCTGGAGCGCCCGCTCGCGGCTTTGCAGGAGAACATGGTGAAGATCCAGCTCGCCCTGCCCGACGGGAAGGAGCTGCCGGACGGGCTTGACGTCCTGCACGAATCCCGCACCGGGCGGCTGCGCCAGCTTATCCTGCGCGGCAGCTCCGAGGCGCTGACCGCCCGTCTCGCGGCGTGCGAGCCGTTCTTCATGGACGTGCTGCCCCTGAGCCTGGAGGAGATTTTCATTTACGAGCTGGGAGGTGAGGATCATGAAATCAAGAACATCCTGCTTTGACGGGCGCTTTTCCCTGCATCTGCTGCGGCGCTTCTGGCCGCTGTGGCTGCTGTGGCTGGCGATCCTGCTGATCGTCCCGCTCGGGCTGCACGAAAACTACGAGGGTCTGGACGCCTTACAGACGATGGACGGGATCCGCTGCGAGCTGCTGGACGCCGGGGAGGTCGTGGTCTGGCTCTCCTTCGTGATGGGCGCGCTGATGGCCATGGGTATGCTGAGCTGGCTCTACTTCCCGCGCGACTGCGCGCTGGTCAGCTCCCTGCCCCTGCGGCGGGAGACGGTCTACTTCACCGCCGTGCTGACCGGGCTTGTCCCGATGCTTGTCTGCGATGTGCTGGTCTTCCTGCTGCTTCTGGCGCTCTACGGCGGCAGCGGGGCGGGGACGCAGTACTTTCTCTGGTGGCTGGAAATGGCGGTGCTTGCCAACGTCGGCTCCTACGGCTTTGCCTGCTTCTGCGGGACGCTGACGGGCAGCATTCTCGTCCTGCCCGCGGTATATGTCGTGCTGGCCTGCGCCGCCGCGCTCTTCGAGGCCTCCGTGCACGGCCTGTTCGACGAACTGCTCTACGGCTATATGTCCGGGGATCTCCATTTCGACTTTCTCTCCCCGCCGATTTGGCTGGTAAGCCGGGCATGGCGCAAGACGCTCGTCCCTGCCGATTTTAAGATCGGCGTCGCCGGGAGCTACGCGCCCACTGTTCTGGACTATCTGGCGGGGCTTTGCGCTGCAGGCGTGATCTTTGTCCTGCTCGGCGTGCTGATCCTGCGCCGTCGGCACATGGAGACGGCGGGCGAGGTCGTGGCTGTGCCGGTGCTGCGCCCGGTGTTTCGCGCGTGCATGGCGCTGGGCGCCGGGCTTCTGGGCTCTGTGCTCTTTCTCGAAGCCTTCGCCTGTCACCTGCACGGCAGGACAAAATTTGTTCTGCTGCTGGTTCTGCTGGTCGTCTTCGCGGCGCTGGGCTACTTCATTGCGGAGATGCTGATCAAAAAGACGCTCAAGGTCTTCGACCACGGCTGGAAGCAGTTCGCTATCCTCTGCGCCGTGCTGATCGCCTTCGCCGTGCTCACGGAGCTGGATGTGACCGGCTTTGAAACGCGCGTGCCGGAGGCCGCCGGGATCGAATCCGTCGATCTGTCCGACGGCTGGCAGGTGAAAGAGCCGGAGACGATCGCCGCCATTCTGGACTTTCACCGCGGCGTGATCGACCACAAGAAAGCGAACGAGGCCGCAGGCACGCTGCAAAGCGAAACGGTCTGGCTCAGCTATCAGCTCAAAAACGGCGAAACGCTCAGGCGGCTTTATCTGCTCCCGCTCAGTGATCGGCACCGTGCCGATCCCGCGTCCGACGTCAAAGCATGGGAAAGGGTTCTCAATCTGCCGGAACTGCTTTTGCTGCGCGTCCGGGCCGACCGGCCCCCGACGGCGGACACGCTGGAGGACGCCTGGGTCGAGGTATACAGCATCGCGGAGAATCGCTATAAAAGGAGCGAGAGCGTCCCGCTCACGAGGGACGAGGCCCTGAGCCTCTATTACGACGCGATCCTGCCCGACGCGGAGGCGGGACGGATCGGGCGGCACAGGATCTGGAGCGGCGGCGAGACAACGAGCGCGCAGACGAATCTCGAAATCGCCATGACAATCAGGAGTGGCACAGCCTCCGGGCGCTCGGCATCCCGCGCTCTGGACGTGCGGGTGTGCAGCGATTCCGCGCTGACGCTCAAATGGCTCAAGGACAAACTTGATCTTGAGCCGACGCCCGGGCTGTGGTAAGTCCTCTCTGCCGTGCCGCCTGCGACGGGGACTGGGTTCAGCCATCGTTTATAAATTCTTGCCGCTTTGTTCATGACAGGGACATAAATTTCGGGTAAAGTAACGGCGTAAAATCAAGCACCGATCTTTTATCGAATCCTATCAGCAAGAAGGCATAGAAAACCATGTTCGATCCGGAAGAGGGAGTCGGGCCGGTGGACGAAAAGCAGACCGACCGCGCAGACGGCGAGTATCGCTTCGGGAGTGGCTATTCCCAGCGCATCTACTCCGACGCGCACTATGTCCGCGCCGATGAGAACACTGCGCCGCCGCGCTACTATACGCCGCCAGAGAGGACGCCGCGCAGCTCTCATACAGTGAAAAACAAAAAGGGCGCGAGTCTCGGCGCGGTGATCGCCTCCTGCCTGATCTGCGCAATGCTCGGCGGTCTCTGCGGCGCGGCGCTGGTCGAACGCAGAATGGATCCGCGGCTCGCCGCGGCGGAACAGAGCATCGCCGTCCTCGACGAGAGCGTCAGGGAGCTTCCCGTCCTCAAGCAGAGCAGCGCCGGCAGTATCGCCGCGACTGCCTACGGGGGCGAGATGAGCGCCGGGGATGTCTACGACATGGCCTGCCGGCAGGTTGTCGGCGTGACGAGCGAGATCACCTACACCAACTTCTTCGGCATGCGCTCCTCCGCCGCCGTCAGCGGTTCGGGCTTCATCATCACGCCTGACGGCTATATTCTCACCAATTACCACGTCATTGAGGACGCCTACAAGGCAGGGCTCGATGTGACCGTGATCATGTATGACGGCACCCGCTATCCCGCCCAGATCGTGGGCGTGGAGGCCGACAACGACGTGGCCGTCCTCAAGATCGACGCCGACGGCCTCAGCGCCGTCACGCTCGGCGACAGCGACAGCATGCGCGTGGGCGACACGGTCTATGCCGTGGGCAACCCGCTGGGCGAGCTGGAATTTTCCATGACCACCGGGCATGTCAGCGCCAAGGACCGCCGCATCGTCACCGAATCCAACGGCGACTCCATCTCCATGTTCCAGATCGACGCCGCCGTCAACACCGGCAATTCCGGCGGCCCCGTGTACAACGCCCGGGGCGAGGTGGTCGGCATCGTCACCGCCAAGTACAAAAGCTCCGGCGTGGAGGGCATCGGCTTCGCCATCCCCATCAAGGACGCCGCCTCCATCGCGCAGGAGCTGGTGACCATCGGCTACGTCACCGGCAAGGCGCATCTCGGCGTTTCGGTCAACTCCAAATACAATGAGATGTACGCCCGCTATTACGGCTGGCCCGTCGGGGCGTATATCGACAGCGTGGACGCCGGCAGCAGCGCCGACCAGGCCGGTATTGAGGCCGGCGACATCATCACGAAGATCGACGGCGATCCGATCCGCAGCTTTGACGATCTGCGCTCCGCCATCAAGCGCCACGGCGCCGGCGAGACCGTGGATATTGAGCTCTACCGCGCCGACGAGATCCACAGCGTCCCCGTCGTCTTTGACGAGGAGCGGCCCATGCAGACCGAACGCTGAGCGGCGTATGAATCCGATATCTTTCTTTCTCCTATAAATCCTCTCTTTTCTCCCAAAACGAAGGCCCGTGCGGTTCGCCGCACGGGTCTTTGTTTTCTATACTATTACTCCAGCTCGAACGCGCCGGTGTAGAGCTGGTAGTAGGTGCCCTTTTCGGCGATGAGCCTGTCGTGGCTGCCGCGCTCGATGATGCGGCCGTGGTCGAGCACCATGATGACGTCGGAATTTTTGACCGTGGAGAGGCGGTGCGCGATTACGAAGACCGTGCGCCCCTCCATGAGCTTGTCCATGCCGCGCTGGACGATGGCCTCGGTGCGGGTGTCGATGGAGGAGGTGGCCTCGTCCAGGATCATGACCGGGGGATCGGCGACCGCCGCGCGGGCGATGGCGATGAGCTGGCGCTGACCCTGGGAGAGGTTCGCGCCGTTGTTGGTCAGCATGGTGTTGTAGCCCTCGGGGAGCCTTGTGATAAAATCATCCGCGCCCACAAGTTTTGCAGCCTCAACGCACGCCCCGTCGGTGGCGTCCAGCCTTCCGTAGCGGATGTTGTCCAGCACCGTGCCGGTGAAGAGGTTGGTCTCTTGCAGCACGATCCCCAGGGAGCGGCGCAGGTCACCCTTTTTGATCTTGTTGATGTTGATGCCGTCGTAGCGGATCTTGCCGTCGGCGATGTCGTAGAAGCGGTTGATGAGGTTTGTGATCGTGGTCTTGCCCGCGCCGGTCGCGCCGACGAAGGCCACCTTCTGGCCCGGCTCGGCGTAGACCGTGACGTCGTGCAGCACGTCCTTGTCCTCTTCATAGGCAAAGTCCACGTTAAACAGCCGCACATCGCCCGCAAGCTGCGTATAGGTCAGCGTCCCGTCCCCATGGGGGTGGCGCCAGGCCCATTTGCCGGTGCGCTCTGTCGTCTCGGTGAGACTGCCGTCCGGGTTCTCGATGACGTTGACCAGCGTCACATAGCCCTCGTCCGCCTCCGGCTCCTCGTCCATGAGGGCGAAGATGCGCCCCGCGCCGGCGGAGGCCATGACGATGTTGTTGATCTGCTGGGCCAGGGTGTTGACGTTGCCGGTGAACTGCTTGGCCATGCCGAGGAAGGGGATCAGCACGCTGATGGAAAACGGCATGCCGGACAGGGACACGTTCTTCACGCCCGTCAGCAGGAAGACGCCCCCCGCCAGGGCCATGAGCACATAGAGGATATTGCCGATATTGTTCATGATGGGGCCGAGGATGTTGGCGTAGGCGTGGGCCTTGCGGCTGTCCTCGCGCAGGGCGTTGTTGAGCTTTTGGAAGGCTTCGATGCTCTTCTGCTCGTGGCAGAAGACCTTGACCACCTTCTGGCCGTTCATCATCTCCTGGATGATGCCCTCGGTATCGGCGAGGGCCTTCTGCTGCTTGACGAAGTAGCGGGCCGAGCCGCCGCCCACCACCTTGGTCACGAAGAACATGGCCACCACGCCCGCCACCAGCACCAGCGTCATCCAGAGGCTGAAATACAGCATGATTGCGAACACGACCACCACGATGGTGCCGGATTGGATGAAGGTGGGCAGGGACTGGCTGATGAGCATACGCAGGGTGTCGATATCGTTGGTGTAGGTGCTCATGATCTCGCCGTGCTGGTGAGTATCGAAGTAGCGCACGGGGAGATCCTGCATGTGGTCGAAGACCTCCTGCCGCAGCTTGTTGAGAAAGCCCTGGGTCATGACCGCCATAAGCTGGGTATAGCCCGCCGAGCTCAGAAGCGCCAGCACGTAGAGCACGGCCAGCACCGTCACATAGCGGTAGACCTCCGGCCTTGCCGCGGCCCAGTCGCCGGACTTGTAAAACCGCTCGATCACGGCGATGACGTTCTGCGTAAAGAGCGAGGGGATCGCCGACACGGCGGAGGAGAAGAGGATGCAGAGCATGGTCAGCGGGGCGAGGCGGGGATAATAGGCGAAGAAGCGCCTGATTGCGCGGCCGAGGGCGCTGAAATCGGCCTTCGGCCTGCCGCCCCGCACGGGTACGGCCGCCTGGGCTCTGCCGGGCATCTTAGGCATCGTCCTCACCTCCGTTCGTCTGCTGCTCATAGATCTCGCGGTAGATCTCCGAGCTCTTCAGAAGCTCTTCATGCGTGCCGCGCGCGACGATATGGCCGTTATCCATGATGAGGATCATGTCCGCGTCCATGACCGAGGCCACGCGCTGGGCGATGATGATCTTGGTGGTCTCGGGGATATAGGTCCTGAAGCCCTGACGGATGAGGGCGTCGGTGCGCGTATCCACCGCGCTGGTGGAGTCGTCGAGGATCAGGATCTTCGGCTTTTTCAGGAGGGCACGGGCGATGCAGAGCCGCTGCTTCTGCCCGCCGGAGACGTTGGTGCCCCCCTGCTCGATATGGGTGTCGTAGCCGTCGGGGAAGGCGCGGATAAACTCGTCCGCCTGGGCGAGCCTGCAGGCCTCGGCCAGCTCCTCGTCGGTGGCGTTTTCATTGCCCCAGCGCAGATTCTCGGCGATCGTGCCGGAGAAGAGCTGGTTTTTCTGCAGCACCATCGAAACCGCGTTTCGCAGCGCGTCCAGGTCGTACTCGCGTACGTCTGTGCCGCCGACCTTCACGCTGCCCTCCGTCACGTCGTAGAGGCGGGGGATGAGCTGCACCAGCGTCGTCTTGCTCGAGCCCGTGCCGCCCAGGATGCCGACCGTCGCGCCCGAGGGAATAACAAGGTCGATGTCGTAGAGGGCGTAGTTTTCGGCGCTGGCGGAATACTTGAAGGCCACGTCCGTGAATTCGATGCTGCCGTCCCTGACCTCGGTCACGGGATGCGCGGGGCTCGTGAGCGAGGGCTCTTCCACCAGCACCTCGCTGATGCGCTTGGCGGACTCGGCGGAGATGGTGAGCATGACGTAGATCATGGACAGCATCATGAGGCTCATGAGCACCTGCACGCCGTAGTTCATCATGGCGGAGATCTGCCCCACGTCGATGACCGTGCCGCGCGTGGACACAATGATACGCGCGCCCACCGTGAGGATGAAGAGCATGTTGAAATACATGCAAAGCTGCATCAGCGGGGCGTTGAGGGCGACGATGCGCTCGGCCCGGGTGAAGTCCACGCAGATGCTGTCCGCCGCCGCGCCGAACTTTTGCTTCTCATAGTCCTCGCGGGCAAAGCCCTTGACCACGCGCATGCCGCGCACATTCTCCTCAATGGACTCGTTGAGCTTGTCGTACTTGCGGAAGACGGAGCGGAAGGCGGGCATGGCGTGCTTTGCGATCAAAATAAGCCCGCCCACCAGCACCGGCACCACCACCACGAAGGTGAGGGCCAGCCTGCCGCCCATGAGGAAGGCCATGGTGATGGCAAAGATGAACATCAGCGGGGCGCGCACGGCGATGCGGATGAGCATCATGAAGGCCATCTGGACGTTGGTCACGTCGGTGGTCATGCGCGTCACCAGCGAGGCGGAGGAAAAGCGGTCGATGTTCTCGAAGGCAAAGCCCTGCACGCGGGTGAACATATCCTCGCGCAGATTGCGGGCAAAGCCAGTGGAGGCGTCGGCGCAGGTCTTGGCAGCGGCCGCCCCGCACAAAAGCGAGGCAACCGCCATCAGCACGAGCTTTCCGCCCAGCGCCGTCACCTCGGCAAGCGGCACGCCCGCCTTGATCATATTGACCATGTCGGCGGTGTAGAAGGGGATGAGCACTTCAAAGAAGACCTCCCCGATGATAAAGAGCAGCGTGAGCAGCGTGGAGCTTTTGTTCTCCCGCAGACTCCCGGCAAGGGTTTTGATCACGGCTGTGATCACGTCCTTTCTTTTGGGTATGCAGTGAAAATTTCCATCTATTGTATCACGCCCGCGCCGCAAATCAAGCGGCAGTTTGTGAATAATTTGAGACAGAAGCGGGAAGCGGCTGTGACCCCTCTCCCCTTCTCCGAATAGAATAAAGCGGCGGCGGGTTTGCCCGCCGCCTTTGGGAAACGCTGAATAAATCCCCGCGCACATCCTGACGGCGGATTTTCCGCCTGGCTTTGCCTGATACTATTTTTCCATAAAACACTGTGTTTTATGGAAAAGGCAACGCGCGAACGCGCGCTGCCTGTTTTGTGCCAAAGGGCACAAAACACGTCTCATACGGTCTCCGACGCGCCTTTGGCGCTATAAAACGCTTTCATA
>JAILNC010000074.1 GCA_024691985.1 Oscillospiraceae bacterium
GGCGTGGGCGCGGTCTCTTCGGCCGTCTGCTGATTGGCGAGGCGCGAGGCGGTGATCGGCGGAGTATCCATGCGGAGCTTCTCCACGAAGAACAGCTCCAGGCACAGCAGGAGCAGACAGATTACAGCCAGTACTTTCTTCATCGTATATCTCTATCCTCTGTTTTTAAATCCGGTCGTTTTGACGCGGCGAACGGCCCCTTTGTTTCCCGGAAAACCGCCGGTCTCAGACAGCATACCCCAGATGGGGCGGGGAGTCAAGGCCGAAATTGCGCGGCTCAGCGCTGCAGCTGCCGGATGTTCTTTTCGAATTTCGAGCGCGGGCCCATGACCTCGTGCCCGCAGCCGAGACAGCGGAGCCTGAAGTCCGCGCCCGTGCGCAGGACCTGCCACTGCTTGGAGCCGCAGGGGTGGGCCTTCTTCATGGTGAGGATGTCGCCGACCTGCACGTCCATTACTTCTTGATCTCCTCCCAGTAGCGTCTGGCCGCCTGCTCGGTCTTGTTGTCGCCGTACTCGTAGTAGCGCGCGTTTTTCAGCGCGTCGGGCAGATACTGCTGCTTCACCCAGTGGCTGGGGAAGCTGTGGGGATACAGGTAGCCCTGCTCACGCTCGAAGCCGGCGCCGTCGGCGTGGACGTTCTGCAGCTCGCGCGGGATGGGGCCAGTGCGGCCCGCGCGCACGTCGGCGATGGCCCTGTCGATGGCCATGACGCCGGAGTTGGACTTGGGCGCGGTGGCGAGCAGGATGCAGGCCTCGGCCAGATGCAGCCGCCCCTCGGGCAGGCCGAGCTGCAGGGCGGAGTCCACGCAGGCCTTGACGATGGGCACCGCCTGCGGATACGCCAGGCCGATATCCTCACTCGCCGAGCAGAGGATGCGCCTGCACGCGCCGATGAGATCGCCCGCCTCCAGCAGCCGCGCCAGATAGTGCAGCGCCGCGTCCGGGTCCGAGCCGCGCAGGGACTTCATCAGCGCCGAGAGGATGTCGAAATGCTCGTCCCCCTCCCGGTCGTAGCGCATGGCGCTGCGCTGCGTGATGGCCTGCGCGTCGGCCAGGGCGATCACCTCGCCCCGCGCCGCCGAAAACAGCAGCTCCACGGCGTTGATGGCCTTGCGCACGTCGCCGCCGCAGGCCGTGCTGATATGCGTGAGCGCCGCGTCCTCAAAGCACAGGGGCGCCGTGCGCTCGGCATTGAGAAGCTCGGCGGCGCGCAGCACGGCGCGGCGCACGTCGGCGGGCTCGACGGGTTTGAACTCAAACACCGTGCAGCGGCTCAAAATCGCGTTGAACACCGTGAAATAGGGGTTCTCTGTCGTGGAGGCGATGAGCGTGATGCGTCCGTCCTCGATGAATTCCAGCAGCGACTGCTGCTGCTTTTTGTTGAAGTACTGGATCTCGTCCAGATACAGCAGCACCCCGCCGGGCGTGAGGAAGGTGTCGAGCTCGTCGATGATGCGCTTGATGTCCGCGATGCCCGCGGTGGTGGCGTTGAGCTTGCGCAGGGAGCGGTTCGTGCGCTGGGCGATGATGCGGGCCACGGTGGTCTTGCCGGTGCCGGAGGGGCCGTAGAAGATCATGTTGGGGATCTGCCCGCTCTCCACGATGCGGCGGAGCATCCCGTCCGGGCCGAGGATGTGCCTCTGCCCGACCACGTCCTCCAAGGACGCGGGCCTGATCTCGTCCGCCAGCGGCTTGTACATCTGCGCTCCCCCCTTTGGCTGGTGTAATATAGAGATTATATCACGTTTCGGGCCGTTTGTAAAAGACTTTCCGCCTGTTTCAGACTGTAGACAAAGTATCCTTCCAATGTCATCCCGACCGAGCGAAGCGAGCGGAGAGATCTTACGTGTAAGGATTTCCAACGTTTTGGATCTTTCGACTCCGCTTCGCTCCGCTCAAGATGACAAATATGGGGCTTGTCGATACGGACGACACAGGCGGGGCAAATGCCCCGCCTCATCGTGCAGACAAACCCCAAACCTGTCATTCCGAGGCCAGTGCGCACACTGGCCGCGGGAATCCGTTCTCCGGTGAAACGCCAGAAATTATGCGCCTTTCAGGGAATACGGATTGCCACACCAGTCTGCGGACCGGTTCGCAATGACGAGCAAAATCGGACTTTGTCTACAGTCAAAACAGGCGGGGCTGGCGCCCCGCCTGTGTCGTCGATTCGGCTTATTCGTTGGTGTAGTTGTCGAAGTAGCCCTGGATGTAGACGATGGGCGTGCCCTTGTCGCCGGAGCCGGAGGTCAGATCGCACAGCGAGCCGATCAGGTCGGTCAGGCGGCGGGGGGTCGTGCCCTCGGACACCATGTTGCCGACGAGGCTCTCGTCGGTCTTGGCGCGGATCTTGGCCTCGATCGCCCTGCGCAGCTCGTCGCCCGAGAGAGAGCCGAACTCGTTGTCGGCCAGGTACTTGAGCTTGAGCTCGTTGGGCGTGCCGATCAGGCCCACGGTGTAGCCCGGGGAGACCACGGGGTCGGCCAGCTCCCAGATCTTGCCGACGGGGTCCTTGAAGGCGCCGTCGCCGTAGATCATGGCCTCGATGCGCTTGCCGGAGGCCTCGGACAGGAGGCGGCTCAGCTCGCACGCCACCTCGGAGCACCGGCGCGGGAAGAGCTTGACGGTCTCCTCGGTGGCCTTGTTGGAGCCGAGCAGGCCGTAGACCTCGTTGCAGCCGCTGCCGTCGACAGGCGTGTTGAGCAGATCGTCCAGCCCGAGCACGATCTTCGCGCCGGCCTCGCGCAGCAGACGCTTGGAGCGCTCGCGCGTGTGGATGTCGCAGGTGATGACCGTGTCGGTATATTCAAGCAGGGTCGTGACCCGGTTGGCGAGCAGCAGCTCGACCTCGCAGCCCTCGCCCCGGACGAGCTCGGTATAGAAATCCAGGTAGTCCACGCCCGTGAAGGGGTGGACGATGCAGCCGAACTTTTCCCTGAACTGCGCCATCGTCAGCACGTCGCTGTAGGGGTTGACGCCCGCCGCGTCCAGCCTGTCCCAGTCCACCAGATGGTTGCCCACCTCGTCAGAGGGGTAGGAGAGCAGCAGCACGATCTTGCTGCAGCCGCGGGCCATGCCGCGCAGCAGCAGGGAGAAACGGTTGCGGCTGAGGATGGGGAAGGCCACGCCCACGGTGCCGCCGCCGGTCTTGGAGCGCACATCCGCCGCAATCTGGTCGACGCTGGCGTAGTTGCCCTGGGCACGCGCCACGACTGACTCCGTCACGGCGACGATGTCGCGGTCGCAGGGCTTGATGCCGGCTTCCTTCCAGGCCTCCATCACGGACTGCGCCGCGATCTCGGCAATATTGTCGCCCTGGCGGATGATGGGTGCGCGCACCCCGCGCACAACGGTTCCGATGGTTCTCATTTTATGCAAGTCTCCTTTGCCGAAAAACGGCGCGTTATTGAAATCACGCAGAGTATTATACTCTTCCTTTATGAAGAAGTCAAAGCTTTTTCTCCGGCCGCCGTCCCGGCAAACGCCTTGACAAAGCGGGACGGATGAAGCATACTGTTGTCAGAATTTACGACTGAACGGGAGAACAAGATGAAAGACATCCTGATCATCGGCGGCGGGCCTGCGGGCCTGACCGCAGCCTACGAGCTTCTGAGCGGCCCCGGCGACTACCGCGTCACCCTCTTTGAGGAGAGCGACGTCTTCGGCGGCATCTCCAAAACCGTCGCTTACCACGGCAACCGCATGGACATGGGCGGCCACCGCTTCTTCTCCAAGGCGGCCGAGGTGAACGCGTGGTGGGAAAAGCTGCTGCCCGTGCAGGGCGCGCCGGCGAAGGACGACATCCTGCTCGGCCGCACGCCCCCGCTGGCCGAGGGCGGCCCCGACCCCGAGCGGACCGACGAGGTCATGCTGATGCGCCGCCGCGTCTCGCGCATCTACTTTGACGGGAATTTTTACGACTACCCCATCTCCCTCAAGCCCGAGACCTTCAGGAACATGGGCTTTGTCAAAACCGTGAAGTGCGGCTTCTCCGCCCTCGGCGCGATGCTGCACAAGCTGCCCGAGGACAATCTGGAGAACTTCTACATCAACTCCTTCGGGCGCGAGCTGTATTCCATGTTCTTCGAGTACTACACCGAGAACCTCTGGGGCCGCCATCCGAGCGAGATCGACGCCTCCTGGGGCGCCCAGCGCACCAAGGGCCTGTCCGTCATGGGCATCCTCAAGGATGTGTTCGGCAAGGTCTTCCACGTGAAGAACCGCGAGGTCAACACCTCCCTGATCGAGGAGTTCAAGTATCCCAAGCTCGGCCCCGGCCAGCTCTGGGAGGTCGTGGCGGCGAAGGTCGAGGCCATGGGCGGCACGGTGCTGAAGAACGCGCAGGTCGTAGGGCTTGAAAAAGAGGGCAGCCGCATCACGGCCGTGACGCTGGCCGACGGGCGGCGCTTCGAGGGCGACGCGGTCATCTCCTCCATGCCCATCCGCGATCTCGTCGGCGGGATGAACGACGTGCCCGCCGAGCCCGCGCGCATCGCGAAGGGCCTGCCCTACCGCGACTATATGACGCTGGGCGTGCTGGTCAAAAAGCTCGCGCTGGTCAACAAAACCAATATGACCACGGTCGGCAACATCGTCCCCGACTGCTGGGTCTATGTGCAGGACCGCAGCGTGAAGATGGGCCGCTTCCAGATCTACAACAACTGGAGCCCCTATCTGGTGAAGGATCTGGAGAACACGGTCTGGGTCGGACTCGAGTACTTCTGCAACGAGGGAGACGCCTTCTGGAGCCAGAGCGAAGAGGAGTTCGCGAAGCTCGGCGTGGAGGAGATGCTGCGCATCGGCCTGATCACCGACGCCTCCGACGTGCTGGACACCCACATGGAGAAGGTGAAGAAGGCCTATCCCGCCTACTTCGACACCTACGCCGAGATCGACAGGCTCACCGCCTGGCTCGACACGATCGAAAACCTCTACTGCGTCGGCCGCAACGGGCAGCACCGCTACAACAACCTCGACCACTCGATGATGACCTCCTTCGAGGCCGTCAAGTGCATACGCGAAGGCTCCACGGACAGGCGCGCCCTGTGGAGCGTGAACACCGAAAAGGAATACCACGAGGAAGAAAAGAAGAGCTGACAGACTGAGGCCCGCATCCGAAGAGATGCGGGCCTCAGTACTGTAGACAAAGCACCCTGTTGCTGTCATCTCGACCGAGCATAGCGAGCGGAGAGATCTTACTCGTAAGGATTTCCAACGTTTTGGATCTTTCGACTCCGGCTTCGCCTCTGCTCAAGATGACATGCTTTGGGCTTTATCTGCACATTTAGGCCAGCGTCCGAAGGGATGCGTGCCTCTTTTTTTATTCCAGCGTGAAGACCGAGACGTACTGCCCCGTGCCGACGTGGTCGGCAAAGAACATCTCCATCGAGCAGACGTAGTCCTCCATCCCGGTGTTGACGTTGAAGAAGCGGTAGCCGCCCCCCTCCTGCCGCAGGAAGGAGACGAAGTGCGGGATGCGCTCCTCCGTATAGCGCAGGACGCCCATGCGGCAGGTACGCGCGGCCTCGAGGGCCGCGGCGCGGCCGCTGTGCTCGCGCATCTCGGGCAGGTGTATCGCAAAATAGGCGCGCATGGCGTTCATCGCGGTCGGGCCGGGCCGGTGCATGCGGTGCAGGCCGTCGAGCTCTTTGACCACCGCGCCGAAGTCCGCGTCCCGGCCGAGGGCGCGGAGGATGTTGTAGACCGCGATCGGTCCGCAGCCGTTGCGGCTGGCGTCGATGGTGCGGTACTCGTAGCCCGTCAGCGCGTCCTGATCCATGATGTAGCCGTCGGCAGTCCAGGCGTTCATCTCTTCCCCGTTCACTCCGCCCAGAGAACACGGCCGGGGCTGCGCGGCGCGGCCTTGGGTTCGGGGCCGTCTGGCCAGCCGACGATGCAGTGGGCGATGCCCTCAAAGTCGCCCTCGACGCCGAGGGCGGCGAGCACGGCCTTGCCCTCGGCGGTATCAAACTCCTGCCGGGCGCGGTTGATCCAGCAGCTGCCGAGGCCGAGGGCGTGCGCGGCCAGCATCATGTTGCCCATAGCCAGCGCCCCGTCGTACACGTGGTTCGGCGAGGACTTGTCGGAGATGACCAGCAGCTGCGCGGGCGCGCCGTAGAAGGGGTCGACGCTCTCCGGCCAGCCGCCGATCTCGCGGTTCCATACGCGCAGCTTTTCGATCAGCTCCGGATTTGTGATGATAATGATTTTGACCGACTGCAGGCCCTTGCCGCTGGCGGCCCAGAGCCCGGCCTCGGCGATCTGCTCCAGCGCCTCGCGCGGGGGCGGCTCCGGCTTGTAGCGGCGGACGCTCCGCCGGCTCCGGATGGCGTCGAATACTTCCATGTGCATTCTCCTTTATCGTTTGATAGGTTCAATATAACACTTCGGAGGGTTCGGCGCAAGTCTTGACAAATCGGGCGTTATCGGAGACAATGGGAACAGAAAACCGAAAGGAGCAAAGCATATGGATTACAGAAGATTCGGCAGTCACATCATCGCGCGCTTCGACCGGGGCGAGGAGATCCTGGCCTGCCTCAAAGAGGTCGCCCTGAAGGAAAACATCAAGCTGGCCTCGGTCTCCGCACTCGGCGCGGTGGACGATTTCACGGTCGGCGTGTACAAGGTCGACGAGCAGAAGTACTATGCCAACCATTTTGAGGGCGCTTTTGAGATTGTCTCCCTGACCGGGACGATCAGCACCATGGACGGCGAATACTACGCGCATCTGCACATGAGCGCCGGGGACGACGCGGGCAGGGTCTTCGGCGGACACCTCAACAGCGCGAGGATCAGCGCCACCTGCGAGCTGGTCATCGACGTGATCGACGGCGTCGTCGAGCGCAAAAAGGACCCGGCCGTCGGGCTCAATCTCTTTGAGTTTGTTTAACCCCCTCTCAGGCGCTGCGATCGCCGGTTCCTTCCCCGGTAAGCCGTAACATCCAATGTCATTCTGAGGAGCGCAGGCGACGAAGAATCTTTTGAAAGATCCTTCGACTCGCTTTGCTCGCTCAGGATGACAAGTTTAAGCTGTTGCAAAGCACCGGGCGGGGGAGCCAAGACAGAAAAACACAGAACGGACTTGCGTCCGTTCTGTGTTTTTTCGTTGTTCTCTCAGAATTTCCCGCTGTGGTGGGAGAAGCCGCCGGAGTTGACGGTCGTCCCACCGGCATGCCCTCCGCTTGGTCGGGGACCCGACGACGTAGCCTTGGGGACAGGGTGGCGGGTGACACTGCGGTTGATGAACTGATCCGAGCGGTCGCTGAGCTGCAGGCCGCTGTGGGAGATGTAGTTCTCGGCACGGGTCTGCTTGACGGCCGTCTTCATCTGGCGCTTGAAGCCCGAGACGACGGCGCCGGCGAGCAGGCAGGGGACGGCGATGATGATCATGGCCTCGCCGGGGGTGATGCCGCGCGGCGCGGGATCCGGGATCCAAGTATCCAGCGGGTCGCCGTTTTTCGCGCGGGCGAGCAAGACGCCGCAGTTGTCGATGTAGTCGGCAAAGCCGCCCGCCCAGTCGTCGGCGCGGAAGTTGTCGAGGAAAGTGTTTTCGAGCTGCCCTTTGCCGTAGTCGGTAAAGGCGTAATTGCCGAAGTCGCCGTAGGCACAGAGATCAAAGTCTCTGTCGTTCATGCTCAGAGACAAGAGGATGCCGTTTTTCCCCTCCCCCTCGCCGAGCTCGTAGGTCTTGTAGATGGCCTCGGAAAAGTTCTCCATTCCGCCATTGACATAGCCCTTGTAATCGTCCACCACGACGACGTACACGCCGCAGCCGTACTGCTGGGAGACCTGCGCGGCCTTCGTGTTGAGGGCATCACGCGTCTCTGCGGAGAGGATGCCCGTATAGTCATTGACGTAGTCGAGCTTCGCCTCGGCCCCGGCCGCGAGCGGCAGGGCGAGCAGGAGCGCCGTGCACAGGAGCAGGCAGGCAAGAAGTCGTTTCTTCATGGCCCCTCCTCTCAGTACAGCAGCGCCGTCAGCAGCGCCATGAGCGGCAGGGCGATGCCCGCGAACCACGCGAGCGCCCTGCCCGAGGAGACGGGCAGATCGCCGATGAGCTTGCCGGTCTGGCCGTTCATGGCGAAGAGGTAGTTCTTGCCGTTGTAATTCGTCGCCAGCAGCCACACAGGCAGCAGGGCGTAAGAGGTCTTGCCCCGGCGCACGCCGATGCGGCGGTTCTCGGGGGTGCAGCTCGAAAAGCCGCTGACGGTGCCGGTCATCATCTCCACTGCGGTGTTCGTCGCGCGCTCATCCACACGGTCATAGCAGCTCTCGGGCTCCACGTCGTACTTGTCGGCCATGAAGCCCGGCAGATAGGCGTTCGAGAAGGGCTTGAGCTCGGAATAATCGTAGGGCTCGATCGCGTCCATGTGGGCGTCGGGCATTTTGCTGGAGGCATCCGCGGGGAGCTTGTCGAAGTCCACCACACCGGAACGGTGGATGCGGTAATAGTCGGTGGTGGTGATGACCTCGTTGCCGGTCGTGACGGTGTGCACGCGGGTGCCCTGAAAGCTCATGTCCGCGTCGACCTCGCCGTCAAAGAGCCAGAAGGGCACGTAGACGCCCTTGATCTCCTCGATGTGGTTCTTGTCGGAGAAGGCCTTCGGCAGGAGCTTCTTGCCGCGGTAATAGTCCTTGAGCGCCTTGATCGCGTCGTCCTTGTTGAGCTTGAAGGGGATGACGTAGTCGGGCTTGAGCATGTCGGAGAGCTGGCCGGGCACGATGCTGGGGTTGTTGCAGTAGGGGCAGGACGTGGCGGCGGTGGTCTCGTCGCAGATCAGCTCCGCGCCGCAGCTCGGGCAGTTGTAGACCCGGATGCCGGCGTCCTTCGCCCAGTTTTCAGGCGTATCCGCCTCCGGCTCGGCCTGCTGCTGCGCCTGCGCGGCAGCCGAGGCGGCGGCCGCCGCCTCGTCCTTTTCCCGGTACAGCGCCTCGATCTCCTGCACGGTGAATCTGCTGCCGCAGTAGTCGCACTCGAGCATGCCGCTCTTGTCGCCGTAGTGCAGGGGACCCGTACAGGACGGGCACTGGTAATTGGTTATCTGACTTGCCACAGGCTTTCACCTCGCTTGGATGGCAGAGCGATCAGACGATGTCTCCTTCGTCAAAGGGGTCGCCGCACTCGGGGCAGAATTTGGGCGGATGGGCGGGGTCCTCCGGCTCCCAGCCGCACTTGTCGCACTTGTAGAGGGGGGCGTCGGCGGGCTTCTTCGCGCCGCACTCGGCACAGAATTTGCCCTTGTTGACCGCGCCGCAGGCAGGGCAGGTCCAGCCGTCGGCGGGCTTCTTGGTGCCGCACTCGGTGCAGAACTTGCCGAAGGCCTGCTTGCCGCAGCCCGGGCAGGTCCAGCTGTCCTTCGCCGGGGCCGCCGCGGGAGCCGCAGCCGCCTGCTGCTGGCCGCCCATGGAGTAGAGGCTGGCCGCGTTGACGCCGCCGGTCTGGGCCGCCATGTTCATGCCCATGAAGCCGACCGCCGCGCCGCCGGCGTTGTTCGCCGCGTCCTGCATGGCGGCCGCCTGCGCGCCGACCAGGTGCGCCGCCGCCATCGTGGGATCGCGGAAGGCCGCGTTGCGCTGCAGCTCCTTGAGCATCTTCTCGTCTTCCTCGCTGGCCTTGACGCTGGACACGCCGAAGGAGACGATCTCGAGACCCCGCAGGTCGCGCCACTTGTTGGAGAGCACCTCGTTGAGGGCGTCGGCGATCTCGGTGGTATGTCCGGGCAGGCTGGAGTAGCGGATGCCCATCTCGGAGATCTTCGCGAAGGCGGGCTGCAGAGCGGTCAGCAGCTCGGTCTTGAGCTGGTTGTCGATCTGGGCGCGGGTGTAGGCGCTCGTCACGTTGCCGCAGACGTTGGTGTAGAACAGGATGGGGTTGGAGATGCGGTAGGAGTACTCGCCGAAGCAGCGGATGGCAATGTCGATGTCGATGCCGGCGCGCTGGTCAACGACGCGGAACGGCACCGGAGAGGGCGTGCCGTACTTGTTGCCGACGATCTCCTTGGTGTTGAAGTAGTACACGCGCTGGTCCTTCGGGATCTCGCCGCCGAAGGTGAAGCGCTTGCCGAGGACCTTGAAGGTGTCCAGGATGCTGCTGCCGAGGTTGCCCGCGAAGATCGAGGGCTCGGTCGAGGCGTCATACCTGAACTCGCCCGGCTCGGCGCAGAGCTCGGCGATCTTGCCGTTGTCGACAATGATCATGCACTGGCCGTCGGCCACGGCGACGATGGAGCCGTTGGAGATGATGTTGTCGCTGCCCCTGTTGCTGCCCTTGGAGGTGGCTTTCTTCTGGCCCTTGACCACAAGGGTGTCGGTATTGAGCGCGTCACAGTAAAAATACTCTTTCCACTGGTCGGCCAGCACGCTGTTGACTGCGCTCAGACCTGCCTGAATAAGACCCATTTTCTAGTATCTCCTTTCGTATATGGCATTTTTTCAATTACGGGTTTTGGCTTACCCGTACAGTATAGCAGGGTATGCGGGAAAAATCCACTACAGAATTGTGAATATGCGAAGACGGAGAGCGGGAGAAACGGATTGCCGCGCCAGTCTGAGGACCGGCTCGCAATGACGTGCAAGTGGGAAGGTGCATGCAGCGGAGCGGGAACATTCGCGCGGAGGGCGGCGTCTAACGATCGCTGCGGTTTTCGTACGTTTCGCACTTGCAAAACGGGTCGGAACGCTGTATAGTATAAGGGTTCCTGTACAATTCGGAAGGAGAAACAACAATGAAGAAAAGAATCATGGCCGTGCTTTTGCTGGCCGTCCTGATACTGACGCTGTGCGCCTGCGGGCGGAAGTCCAAGAGCGTCGAGGTCCAGGAGACCCCCGCGCCCGCGCCCGCCGTCGAGACGCCGGAGCCCACGCCCGATCCCGCCGAGAAGATCGCGGCCGCCGCGGAGCTGTTCAGACAGGGCAGCTACGCCGATGCGCTCAAGGAGCTCAAGGCGCTGGAGGCGCTGGGCGATCCCGAGGTCGCGTGGCTGCTCGGCAAGTCCTTCTATGAGGGGCTCGGCGGCAAGGTCGACGTCAAGCGCGGCGTCGAATATCTGCAGAGCGCCGCCGACGGCGGCGTGGTCGCCGCCCGTTATCTGCTGGCCGACGCCTCCGACAACGGCACCGGCCTGCCCAAGGATAAGGACGAGGCCGCCAGATCCTATGTCAAGTTCGCCGCGCTCAGCGACGAGCTCAAGCCCGACGCGCCCGGCTACGGCTCCGCCATGGTGGGGCTGACCCAGTGCTACGCCAAGGGGCTCGGCGTGGAGAAGAACGCGAAGTTCGCGCTCGACGCCGCCAACAAGGCCGCCGACGCCGAGGGGCTGACGCCCTTTGATCTGATGACGCTGGCCGCCTACTTCGACAGCACCGATTCCGTCAAGATCACCGAGGCCGCCGACGCGCAGGCCGCCGCCGCGGGCGAGAAGCCCGAGGCCGCCCGCAAGATCGACGCCGCCAAGGCCAAGGAGCTCTACATCCGCGCCTTCGACAGCATCCAGGCGCTGGCCGACGCGGGCAATCTGCGCGCCCAGAAGCTGCTCGGCGACTTCTACTTCGACGGGCTGGGCAACGTGACACGCGACTACGCCAAGGCGCTGGAGATCTACACCAGGGCCGGCGAGGCCGGCGACGCCGCCTCCCAGGCGCGCGTCGGGTACATCTATCAGAACGCGCTGGGCGTCCCCGCCGACTACGGCAAGGCCATGGAGTGGAACAACCGCGCGGCCGAGCAGGGCAACCCCCAGGGGCAGGAGCAGATCGGCTATCTGTACCAGGAGGGACTCGGCGTGACCAAGAGTCTGGACGAGGCCAGCCGCTGGTACGCCAAGGCCAAGGAGGGCGGCAGCGAGTGGGCCGCCGCCATGCTGGACGAGACCGATATCGGCTGGGCCTACGGCGGACACGGCGCGCACGCCTGATCCCCCGGGCAAGCGAAGGCGCGGAGAGTTCCGCATCGGCGAAGCGCCGATGCGCTGAGGATGGAGGTTTGCAACGATGTGTGGGATCGTCGGCTTTCTGGAAAAAGAAAAAGCTGCTGACAGAGATGTGCTGAACGCGATGGTTCAGACGCAGCTTCACCGCGGCCCGGACGACCAGGGCGCCGAGCTGTTCCCGCTGTTTTCGCAGGAGCCGGATTTCGCCATGGGCTTTGACCGTCTGAGTATCCTAGACGTCAGTCTCAATGGGCATCAGCCGATGAAAAGCCCGGACGGAAACGTCTATCTCACCTTCAACGGCGAAATCTACAACGCGTTCGACTACCGGGACGAACTGATCGAAAAAGGTTATCTTTTCCACAGCACTTCGGATACGGAGGTGCTGCTGTACCTGTATGAGGAATACGGCCTGGAGGGGATGCTCGAACGGATCAACGGCATGTTCGCGATCTGCATCGCGGACCGCAGCCGAAAAAAGCTTTATCTGATCCGGGACCGTTTTGGCGTGAAGCCTCTCTACTACTGGGAAAACGAGCAGGTCTTCCTCTATGCCTCCGAGTACAAGGCTTTTTATGCCCATCCGGCGTTTCAGAACATCCTGAACGAAGAGGTGCTGGCCGAGAGTTTGCTGTTCCGCTTCGTCGCAGGCAGGCGCACGCTGCTCAAGGGCGTATACAATGTTCTCCCCGGGCACTATCTGGAGATCGACGCGTCCCTGACCGTTGAAGAGAAGGAATACTGGCACCTGCGTTCGGGCGAGAAAAAGCCGACCTTCCGACAGGAGGACTACGAGCGGATGCTGGCGCGCGCGACGCAGATGCGCCTGATCAGCGACGTGCCGCTCGGCGTGCAGCTCTCCGGCGGGGTGGACTCCTCCCTGGCGCTGTACTACGCGAAGAAAGCAAACGTCGGGACGATCAAGACCTTCTCGATCGTCTTTGAAGAGGACGACTTCTCCGAAAAAAAATGGATCGACCTGGCCGCTCAGCAAAACGGGGCGGAACAGAAGCAGTACCTTCTCAGCGCCGCCTCGTTCGCTGAGCTGTTCGAGCTGGCTACCTGGCACTGTGATTCGCCGCTGAATCACCCGAATTCGATCGGGATCTACCTTCTGTGCAGGGAGGCCAAGCGGGACGTCACCGTTCTGGTAACGGGCGAGGGCGCAGACGAGCTCTTCGGCGGCTACGGCAGATACTCCCTCGGCGCATGGAAAAACAAGCACCCGCTTCTGTATCGGGCTTTTCTGCGCCTGCGCGGGCAGAAAACGCCGGAGCAGGACTTTGAATCCATGTGCATCAACAGCGCGAAGTACATGCCGGATGAGCTGCTGCACAGGCTGACACGCTTCCCGGACACCGAAGACGCCGCAGCGGAGAGGAGAAGTATCTTCAAAGCCGCGGAGGGCGCAGACGAGATCGAAAAGTGGCTCAACTACGATCTGAAAACCTATCTGGTCGACATCCTGAACCGGCAGGACAAAATGTCCATGGCCGCCTCTGTGGAGACCCGCGTCCCCTTCCTGGACTATACGCTGGCCGAGGCTCTGCGGACCCAGCGGACTGACACATACGTCAGCGCGGCAAGCCCGCGCCGCACCATCCGGTGCACGAAAAAGCCGCTGAAGGAGCTTGCGGCAAAGATTTACGGCCCCGAATTCGCCTACAGGAAAAAATACGGCTTCCCGATCCCGCTGCAGGACTTTTTCACGGAGCCGGGCCTCAGCCGCTATGTCGAGACCGTGGTCTTTCCCGAGCTCGAAGCCGCAAAGCGGTTCCGGATGGACGAGATCATCAAGCTGTGGGATCAGCGCATGAACTGCACAAGCAAAGAAGTGGAGGCGCTTTGGATCCTGATCGCGCACGGCGCATGGATGCACCTGTTCCTGCATGAGAAGGAACGCGTGAGCGCTTACCGGCAGGCCAATTGTTGAGCAAAAAGCATACAAGCGCGTCGGAAGGACGCGAAGCACAGCAGTGGCGAAGCGATTCGCCGCTGCTTTTTTGCGCGCTTGTCGGGGAACTTTTGGGCGGGGGGAGGCGTCTTATGGATACCGGTGTGCAGGCGGGAATGGGCGCGGATTATAAAAAAGTTGACATAAATTTTCGGAAATCCATGTTTTTCCCTTGCCTGCACACATAGCGTATGGTATAATAAACGCATAAAAAAGCAGCATTATCATTACATTTGGCAACAAATGGGTTCCAAGACTGAGAGGTTTGGAAAATGAAAAAGCAGAAAAACGCAACCAGAGTGATCGCCGTCGTGCTCATCCTGCTCATGGCGCTTGCTCTCCTCCCCGTCTCGGCGTCGGCGAATGAGCCGGAGACGCTCACGTGGTATCTGGTCGGAAACGGCGGGAAAACCACGGACGACGAGGAAATCGTAGAGATACAGGTTACCGCGGGAAACGACAAGGTTCCCGCCAACCCGTTCACCTATAAGGACCACACCTTTGTCGGCTGGGATACCAGCGGCAACGGAGAGGTCAACTGGGATACGCCGGGCGTAGATATCGCGCCGGCGACCGACGGTCTATATCTCCACGCCGTGTGGGTGACGGACCCGATGGTGACCTTCTACGGCAATAATCAGCTGGCCACTTACCAGGAAATGAAGGTCCGTTTTCTCTATGACTCGTCGACGAATATCGAGGACATCTCCATTCAGTTCAAGTGCCCGATCTACACGCTCATGGGCTGGGCGAAATCCGACACCGGTCCGAAGGAAATTGATACCGACGCATACCTCAAGCTGACGGAAGACCTGGAGCTCTACGCCGTGTGGGGCAATACCGTTACCTACGCGATGAACGGCGGCAGCGGGACCGCCGCGCCTGTGACCGTCGCCGACGGCGAATCCGTCACGCTGCCCGATCCGGGGACGCGGCAGGGCTTCGTCTTCACCGGCTGGCAGGTCGGGGAGACCGATACGATACTCGACGCAGATGAGACCACCTTTACGCCGGAGTCAGACGTGACCCTCACCGCGCAGTGGGGTGAGGACCTCGTCGCGATCAGCTATGCCGGCAACGGCGGCAGCGGCAGCACCGCCGGCAGCACGGTCCAGCGCGGCGACGACTACGCGATCCAGCCCAACGGATTCACTGCCCCTTCTGACAGCCAGGCCTTCTCCTGCTGGGTGGATGAAGAGCACGGCAACACAGAGTATACGCCCGGCGGCACGCCCGTGCTGCTCGACTGGAGCACGATCCCCGACGATGACGATTCGGTCGAGCTGACGGCCCAGTGGGTCCACCTCTGGAAGATCACCTTCAACACCAACGGCGTGAGCGTGAGCGGATATCCCCATGACGTGGATGTTCCGGCGGGCTCCACCGTCGGCAGTCAGCTCGCCGGCGGCGCGCTGCCGACCCCCACCTCGAGCGACTACAGCTTCGTGGAATGGAACGAAAAGGCGGACGGCTCCGGTTCGGCATACACGGCGGGTTTCGCGCCCGTCTCGGATAAGGTTTTCTGGGCAAAGTGGGTCTCCAAAAGCGTGACCCTGAAATACGCTTCCGGCGGAGGCTCCGGCACGATGCCGGACGACACCGCCACGCGCAATGCGGCGTTCACGCTGCCGGACTGCGGCTTTACGGCTCCCAGCGGCAAGGTCTTCAAGGAATGGGAGATTGACGGCACTCCCATCGCCGCGGGCGGGAGCTTCACGCCCGACCTCGACACTCCCAACGAGGTCACCGTGACCGCGGTGTGGGCCGACAAGCTCGCAGGCACTGTGGCCTTCACGAAGGACGGCGCCGCCGTTGCCGCCGACACCACCTTTGTGACAGACGACGAGCTCACGGCCACGCTGACCGTCACCAAGCCCGACCCGGCGCCCGCACAGATCCGATATCAGGTGGTGCGCGGCGAGAACGTCGTGGCGTCCGGAACCGCCGCCGTCTCCGGCGGCGAGGCCGACGCCGTATACACAGTCGCCGCGGATGATCTCAACAAAACGCTCACGTTCCGCTTCACCGACGCGGCGAACTTTGAGGATGAGACCCGCGTCGTGAGCGCGGCACAGAAAATCAAGCCGGGCTCTGCGGAAATGGCGACGCTGACCTTCACGGCCACCGGCGGCACCGCCGCGGACTCCGTCATGGTGGACGACGAGACCCTGAGCTTCAGCTCCGGCACCGCGACCTGCGACGTGTTCAAGGGTGCCACCGTCTCGGTCAAATTCGTGCCCGGCGACGGACGTACCTTCGACACCGTCAAGCTGGACGGTGTGGATCAGGAGGCGCAAACCAGCTACAGCTGGGAGATCGCGGATGACACCGCCGTCGCGGTCACCTTCAAGGCGAGCTCCGGCGAGGAAGTGACTGCCGTGGTCGATCCCAGCGCCGCCTCCGACGCGAACGTGCTCAAGCTGAAAAACGCGCTCATGGCAATGGCGGGCAAGAACCCCTATGCCTCGAGTGAGGTCGTGGTCTGCTGGGACGGCGACGTGACGAAGAAGGCGGATCCGAAGAAGGTGTCGGAGGGCGGCAACGTTCCCGACGCCGGTCTGGAATTCACACTGCCCTATCCGAAGGGCACCGATGTCAACACGACCGTGGCGGCGAAGATGAAGTCCTATTACACGGTCAAGGTCTATCACTGGAACGGCACGGCAGCCGTGGAGGTGACCTCCGGCGTCGCGGCGCAGGATGCGTTTGCAGACGGCGTCAAAGTCACGAGTGCGGACTTCTCCCCCTACGGCATGATCCTGACGGCCGTCCCGCTCAGCGGCACGGTGGAGATCCAGAAGGACGGCAGCAAAGTCACCAGCGCCTCCGTCGGCGAAACGCTGACCGCCAAGTATACGGACGGCACGCCCGCGCATCAGGGAACGCTCAGTTACCAGTGGCAGTACGACGACGGGACCGCGATCTCCGGCGCCACCGCGAGCACCTATAAGCCGACCGCGAGCGACATAGGCAAAAAGCTGCAGTGCGTGGTCACCAGCAGCTTTGAGAGCGGCTCGCTCACGAGCACGAACAAGGTCACGATCAGCGGCAAGCCCAGTCCCAAGGTCAAGCAGGATATCATCAACGACGGCAGCGAGCAGCTCGGCAAGATCTCGAACGTAACGAGCGAGATGGAGTACCGCCTCAGCAGCGACCCCAGCTGGAAGTCGGTCGGCAGCGGCAAGACCGAGATCACGGGTCTGACCAGGGCCGGTACCTACTACGTACGCTTCAAGGGCGACACGAGCTCCGCCAACTGGGGCAAGGTCGAAATCAAGAGCTACTACACCGTCACCTGCTACCCCGACAGCGTCTCCGCCAATCGCCTGGCCTTTTCCGCCGCCGGCAGTTACGCGTATCCGTACAAGAAGAACGTCTGGCTGGTCGAAAACGGCAAGACCATCAACGTGACGGCGAGCTCGGTCAATACGAAGTACTACCGGATCACCGGCATCACACGGCAGATGGTCTATGAACCGCACACCAAGACCTCGAAGTCCTTCACCAATGCGAGCAGCGGCAGCACCAGCAGCTTCACCGTGAAGAACACCCCGTATGTGATCTGGGCCTCCGCGGGCGTGTACGGCTCCAAGACCGGAGACAGCTCGCATCTCGGGCTGTGGATGGAGCTGGCGTGCCTCTCCCTGATGGGGCTGTGCGCCGCGGCCGTGTTCGGGCGCAGGAAGTTCCGGAAGCAGTAAAACCATAACCGAACAGCAAGGCAGGAGGCCGCGTGCAGCGGCCTCCTGTTGTTGTTTGTTGACGCGGGGCACATGGCCCTCTTGCCTAAGAGGGGCCTGCGGGCCCCCCGTTGGATTCCCCCAGGGGGAGCACATCTTCGTTTCCTAAAAAATGTATGACAGTTGCGGAGGACTGTGATAGAATAAGAAAAATACCAATACAAAGGAGTATTCCATGAACGATATTCTGCTCCTGAAGATCGGGGAGATCATTTTGAAGGGGCTCAACCGGCGGCGCTTCGAGCAGCGGCTGCTGAGCAATATACGCTGGCGGCTGAGCAGGCTCGGCCGCTTCAGGGTGTACATGCTGCAGTCCACCGTCTACGTCGAGGGCGAGAGCAGCGAGGCGCTCGACGCCGCCTTCGAGGAACTGCAGAAGGTCTTCGGCATCGTCGCGATCTCGCGCGCCAAGGCCTGCGAGAAGGACAAGGACGCCATCGCGCGCCTCGCCGTGGAGGCCATGCGCGAGCCGATGCGGCACGCGAAGAGCTTCAAGGTCGAGTCCAAGCGCTCGGACAAGTCCTTCCCCCTGACCAGCGTGCAGCTGAGCCAGTACGTCGGCGCGGCGCTCAACGCGGCCTACCCCGAGGTCGCCGTCGACGTGCACGAGCCGGAGCTCACCGTGCACGTGGAGGTCCGCGACCTCGCCGCCTACGTCCACGCGGCCCCCGTGCCCGGCGCGGGCGGCATGCCCGTCGGCTCCAACGGCGTGGCCGTGACGCTGCTGTCCGGCGGGATCGACTCCCCGGTGTCCACATGGATGATCGCCCGGCGCGGCGTGCGCCTCATCCCCGTCCACTTCTTCTCCTTCCCCTATACCTCCATGCAGGCAAAAGAGAAGGTCATCGAGCTCGCGCGCCTGCTCACGCCCTGGTGCGGGCGCATGCGCCTGGAGATCGTGCCGTTCACGCACATTCAGGAGGAGATCCGCGACAAGTGCCCGGAGGAGTATTTCACCCTCGTCATGCGGCGCTTCATGATGCGCATCGCCGAGCGCATCGCCCTCGACAACGGGGCGAGCGCCATCGTCACCGGCGAGAACCTCGGCCAGGTCGCGAGCCAGACCATGGAGGCCATGGCCTGCACCCGCGCCGTCACCGGCCTGCCCATCCTCCAGCCGCTCATCGGCATGGACAAGGGCGAGATCGTCGCCCAGGCGCGCAGGATCGGCACCTTCGACACCTCCATCCTGCCCTACGAGGACTGCTGCACCGTCTTCACGCCGCGGCATCCGCGCACGCATCCGACGCTGGAGGAGGTCGAGCAGGCCGAGTGCGCGCTCGACGTGGAGGCGCTGGTCAACGAGGCCATACAGGGTCTGGAAAGGATCACGATCGACCATGAAGAGAGCCTTTGACACCGAGATCCTCTCGGTCGGGACCGAGCTGCTGCTCGGCCACGTCACGAATACCGACGCGCGCGACATCTCGGAGATGCTCTCGCGCATCGGGATCAACGTCAAGTACCACAGCGTCGTGGGCGACAACCCCGCGCGCCTGCGGCAATGCGTGGAGATCGCCAAGAGCCGCGCCGACATCATCGTCACCACCGGCGGGCTCGGGCCCACCTGCGACGATCTGACCAAGCAGGTGCTGGCCGAATGCTTCGGGCTGCGCCTCGTGCGGGACGAGGACGTCGTGCGGAGCCTGTACGAGTACATCGATACCGGGCGCGGCCTGACGGAGAACACCTATCAGCAGGCCATGCTGCCCGAGGGCTGCACCGTCTTCCCCAACTCCTGCGGCACCGCGCCCGGCTGCGCCTTCGAGAAGGACGGCAAGGTCGTCGTCATGCTGCCCGGGCCGCCCAAGGAGTGCCGCGCCATGTTCGAGCGCTCCGCCCTCCCCTACCTGCGGCGGCTCAGCGGCGAGGTGCTCGTCTCCCACGCGCTGAACATCTTCGGCATCGGGGAGAGCAGGGTCGACGATCTCTTCGCCAAAGAGATGAACGCGATGATCAACCCGAGCATGGCCCCCTACGCCAAGGAATGCGACTGCCTGCTGCAGATCACCGCGAAGGCCGCGAGCGAGGAAGAGGCGGAGGCCATGATTGCCCCCGTGCGGGCGCATGTGCTTGAGGTGCTGGGCGATCTCGTCTACGGCGAGGACCTTGAATGTCTGGAGCAGGCGGCCATGCAGGCGCTCAAGGAGCGCGGCATGAGCTTCGCCGCGTGCGAGAGCTGCACCGGCGGCGACATCGCCCGGCGCTTCACCGAGCTGCCCGGGGCGAGCGCCTTCTTCCTCGGCGGGGCGGTGACCTACGTCAACGCGGTGAAGACGGAGCTCGCGGGCGTGCCGGAGGCGCTGCTCGAGGAGAAGACCGCCGTCAGCCGCGAGGTCGCGCAGGCCATGGCCGAGGGCATCCGCGCGCGTCTCGGCGCCGATCTGGCCGTGAGCGTGACGGGGCTGGCCGGGCCGGACGGCGACGGCGTGCACGAGGTCGGGACCGTGTTCATCGCCCTGGCCGCGCCGGAGCGGACCTGGGTGCGCGAGACGCATATGGGTGTAAACCGCACGCGCAGCTTTATCCGGCGCATGGCGGGCAACCACGCGTTCGACATGATGCGGCGCTATCTGCGGGGAATGGATGTGGAGTGATGTTTGCGGCTTCGCCGCAAAATGATGCGCTGTGCTCCGAACAGGAGCACAGCGTTTTTTATAAGCCCCAGGCGGACCAGGTTTCGGGGCTGAGGGTCTTGAGGGAGTCGATCACGACGACGCAGTCGGGGCGGACATGCTGCATGGTCGTGAGCATATCGGCCCGCGGGATGGCCACGCAGCCGGCGGTATAGGGCTTGTCGGCGGCGAGGCAGTGCAGGAAGATCGCCGAGCCGAGGCCGGGCACACAGGGCTCGTTGTAGCTGATGTTCAGGCAGTACTCGTAGCGGGGAAGGATGTCGATAAGGTGCTCGCTTGCCCCGACGTCGAGGTCGGGCAGGTCGCGGATGCTCACCATCTGATTGTAGCCGTAGCCCTCGCGCGTGTCGCCGGACCAGTAGTCGTCCTCCGTCAGCTTGTGGTAGGCGATCGCGCAGCCGGGGTCGTCCGCGGCCCCGAAGGCCGCGTTGAAGCGAAAGACGCCGGTCGGGGTCTTCCGGTCGCCCTCGCGCTTCTTGCCGAGACCGCGTATGCCGATGCAGCCGGGCGTCGTCATCAGCGTCTTCCACCTGCCGTCGGCGTCCTTCTCGTGCAGGGAGATCCAGGCCGTCGTCTTTTCGACGCCCGCGATCACGAACAGCTGCTCCGCCTCCTGTTTCTCGCCCAGGGCCGCGACCCAGTCCGGAGAATCCGGCAGGGCGCTCAGCGCCGCCGCGTCGTCATCGACGCTGCCGGCGGCGGTGAAGGCGGACAGAAACGGCAGCGCACAGAGCAGCAGGGCGGCTATCCTCTTTTTCATGCGCAGCACCTCCCATTCTCATTCCATATGCAGACATTGTATATGACATGCGCCCGTTTTGCAAGGGCGCGCGTTTATCACCGCGGACAGGGGGAACGGATTGCCGCGCCAGTGTGCGCACTGGCTCGCAATGACGGAATAAGAATTGCCATGCTTCTTAGATCTTTCGACTCCGGCTTCGCCTTCGCTCAAGATGACACGCTCGGGGTTTGTTTACATACATGAAAAAGCGCCGAAGCAAAAGCTTCGGCGCTTTTGAGACTGCAGTTAAAAATGCACACTCCATGTCATCCCGACCGAGCGAAGCGAGCGGAGAGATCTTTGGAGTAAGGACCTTTTAGATCTTTCGACTCCGGCTTCGCCACCGCTCAAGATGACACGCTCGGGGTTTGTCATCATATATGAGAAAACCTCCGAAGCGCGGGCGCTTCGGAGGTTTTTCATGTTTTCCTTACACCAGCTCGATCACGGCCAGCTCGGCGGCGTCGCCGCGGCGGGCGCCGATGCGGGTGATGCGGGTGTAGCCGCCGTTGCGGTCGGCATACTTGGGGGCCAGCTCGTCAAAGACCTTCTTGGCCACGTCCTCGCGGGTGATGAAGGCCAGAGCCTGCCGGTAGTTGGCAAGGCCGCCCTCTTTGGCAAGGCTTATCATCTTCTCGGCCAGAGGCGCGATCTCCTTGCAGCGGGTCACGGTGGTCTCCATGCGGCCGGTGGCCAGGAAATCGGTCACCTGCTGGCGGAGCATCGCCATGCGCTGGGAAGTCGTCTTGCCGAGCTTTCTGGTTCCAGGCATAATAGCAGTTCCTCCTAATAAGGTGAGGGGTGTAGAACCCCTACCGGTTTTCATCGGCAGATTTACGCCGATATTGCGTCAAAGTCCTTGGAAATATCCGCATATTCCCTGCGGACTTTTCCTTATCTCGACAAAAATCTGCTCGATGAAAACTGCTCCGCACCTGTGTGCGTGGGTTTTTCGAGGGATTTTTGTCTCGCGAAATGCCGATGGGCGGTCGCCCATCAAATGACAAGGGGCAAAAAGCACCGAAAAGGACCGCACACAGGCGGCAGGCGCTCAGCACCCCTCACCTTCCTACTGGTTGTTGTCGTCGCTGGCGAGAGACAGGCCCATCATCGTGAGCTTGTGCTCGACCTCCTCCAGAGACTTGCGGCCAAGGTTGCGGACCTTGATCATCTCGTCCTGGGTCTTGCTCACCAGATCCTCAACCGTGTTGATGTTGGCGCGCTTGAGGCAGTTGAAGCTTCTCACGGACAGATCCAGCTCCTCGATGGTCATCTTGAGCATGGTGTCCGGCTCCTTCTCGATCTTTTCGACCACGGTGGACGCGCCGCTGACCGAATCGGAGAGGTTTGTGAAAAGCGTGAAGTGGTCGCACAGTATCTTTGCGCCGAGACTGACCGCGTCGCGGGAGGTCATGGTCTTGTCCGTCCAGACCTCGATCGTCAGCTTGTCAAAGTCCGTCTGATTGCCGACACGGGTGTTCTCCACCGTGTAGTTCACCTTGAGTACCGGGGTGAAAATGGAGTCGACCGGGATGGTGCCGATAGGCATCTGCGGGTCCTTGTTCCGCTCGGCCGGGACGTAGCCGCGGCCGTGGTCGAGAACGAGCTCCATGCTCAGCGCGCCTTCGGGGCCGAGAGTCGCGATCGGCTGCTCGGGGTTGAGGATCTCAACCTCGGCGTCGGGCTTGATGTCGCCCGCGGTGATCAGCCCCTCGCCCGAGGCCTCGATGTACACGGTCTTCGGACCGGTGGAGTGCAGACGCGCAATGATGCTCTTGACGTTGAGGACGATCTCGGTCACGTCCTCCTTGACGCCGGGGATGGTGGAAAACTCATGCTGAACGCCGGCGATGCGGATGCTCGTGCATGCGATGCCGGGAAGAGACGAGAGAAGTACCCTGCGGAGAGAGTTGCCAAGCGTCGTACCGTAGCCGCGCTCCAGGGGCTCGATGATATACTTGCCATACGAGCTGTCCGCCGGAGTTTCGATGCACTCGATGCGCGGCTTCTTGATTTCAATCATAAAATTATTGTACCCTCCTTATAAGATTGCGCCTTTTCAGGGCAGTGCGGTGATTCAGCTTACCAATTTGAGGGTTTCGTTTCACTGTGAAAGCTCCGCTTCCACAGTAAAACAAGTGATTGAAACGCCTGTTCCTCGCCGCTGACGCGGCAACCGGAACAGATGCGTAAAATCCCCATGCTGGTCTTGCTTTTATAAATGGCAGTGCGGAATCTTCCGCATGGGGATTTACTTGGAGTACAACTCGACGATGAGGCGCTCTTCGACGGGCAGATCGATGTCTTCTCTGGTCGGGGCGGCGACTACCTTGCCAATCATGTTGTTCTCGTCAAACTCCAGCCATCTGGGGATCACGTGGTAGATCTCGAGGTTCTGCTTGAAACGCTCGATGCTGCGGCTGGACTCCTTCAGAGCGATGACCATGCCGGGCTTGACCTGATAGCTGGGGATGTTGACCTTCTTGCCGTTGACGGTGAAGTGGCCGTGGTTGACCATCTGGCGGGCCTCGCGGCGGGTCGCCGCGTAGCCGAGACGGTAAACGACGTTGTCCAGGCGGGACTCGAGCTGGATGAGGAGGTTGTCGCCGGCCTTGCCGGGCATGCGGACGGCCTTCTCATAGTAGCCGCGGAACTGCTTTTCCAGGACGCCGTAGACAAACTTGACCTTCTGCTTCTCCTGGAGCTGGAGAGCATACTCGCTCTTCTTGCGCCTGGTCTGGGTGTTGGAGTTGCGGGTGGTCGTCTTCTTGCTGTAGCCCATGGTGGCGGGGCTGATGCCGAGAGTCTTGGCATGCTTCGCAATGGGCTCTCTGTTCTTAGCCATAACAGTCTATCCTCCCTTTCTTATACACGACGACGCTTCGGGGGACGGCAGCCATTGTGAGGAATGGGGGTGACATCCTTGATCATCGTCACTTCGAGGCCGGCGGTCTGCAGGGCGCGGATCGCAGCCTCACGGCCCGAGCCGGGGCCCTTGACAAAGACCTCGACCGTCTTCAGGCCGTGCTCCATCGCCGCACGTGCGGCGGTCTCGGCAGCGGTCTGCGCGGCAAAGGGGGTAGACTTCTTGCTTCCGCGGAAGCCCAGGCCGCCCGCGGACGCCCAGGAGATCGCGTTGCCCTGGGTATCGGTCACGGTGACCATGGTGTTATTGAAGGAAGAGCTGATATGAACCTGGCCCTTTTCAATGTTCTTGCGCTCTCTGCGGCGCGTTCTGACTTTCTTCTTAGGTGCTGCTGCCATGTTTCATACCCCTCCTTACTTCTTCTTATTCGCGATGGTGCGCTTCGGACCCTTGCGGGTACGGGCGTTGGTCTTGGAGCGCTGGCCGCGCACGGGCAGGCCGCGGCGGTGACGCATGCCGCGGTAGCAGCCGATCTCGGTCAGGCGCTTGATGTCGAGCGCGGTCTGACGGCGAAGATCGCCTTCCACGATGAAGTTGTGGTCGATGCACTCACGCAGCTTGGACTCTTCCTCGTCGGTGAGATCCTTCACGCGGGTGTCGGGGTTGATGCCGGTCATGTCCAGAATCTTTTTCGCGCTGGTTCTGCCAATACCGTAGACGTAGGTGAGTCCGATCTCGATTCTCTTGTCCTTGGGCAGGTCAACGCCGGCTATACGTGCCATACTTTTTAATCATCCTTTCGATAATTCTTTCCGCATTTTTCGGACGCGGGGCTTATTCCCGCCGGAGGGAGCCTCCGGGTCCATGCGGGATATGATAACTTGATTTGCGCGCGGGATTAACCCTGACGCTGCTTGTGCTTGGGGTTCTCGCAGATCACCATGACTTTGCCCTTGCGCTTGATGATCTTGCACTTTTCGCACATGGGCTTCACGGAAGGTCTAACTTTCATTGAAAATACCTCCTACTTGCTTCTCCACACGATGCGGCCGCGGGTGATGTCATAGGGGGACATCTGCACCGTGACCTTGTCGCCGGGAAGGATCCTGATAAAGTTCATCCGGAGCTTGCCGGAAATATGCGCCAGTATGATGTGGCCTTTCCCGATGTCCACCTTGAACATGGTGTTGGGAAGAGATTCCACGACCGTACCCTCGAGTTCGATTACATCGTCTTTTGCCAAAGCAGTTTCCTCCAGTCCCTTTCCTGTCAGATATCGTCTGCCATCGTGAGTATCTCCGGTTCCCCGTCGGTGATGAGGACGGTGTTCTCGTAGTGGGCGGCGAGCGAGCCGTCCGCCGACACGACCGTCCAGCCGTCGTCGAGGATGTTCACATGCCAGTCGCCCGCGCAGACCATCGGCTCGATGCAGATGGTCATGCCCTTGACCAGGCGCGGATTGGGCCGACTGCGCGGCGCCCGGTAGTTGGGCACCTCCGGCGCCTCGTGCATGCCCCGGCCGATGCCGTGGCCCACGAAGTCCCGTACGACGGAGAAGCCGTGGCCCTCCACCCAGTCCTGTACCGCGCCGCCCACATCGGAGATGCGGTAGCCCGCCTTCGCGAAGCGCAGCCCCTCGAAGAAGGCCTGCCGCGTGACCTCCATGAGCGTTCTGGCCTCCTCGCTCACCTCGCCGCAGGGGTAGGTCCCCGCGCAGTCGCCGATGAAGCCCTTGTACGTCGCACACAGGTCGATGGAGACGATGTCCCCGTTTCGCACGATGCGCCTGCCCGGGATCCCGTGGATGACCTGCTCGTTTACCGAGACGCAGGTCGCCGCGGGAAAGCCCTCATAGCCGAGGCAGCTCGGTTTGGCGCCGGACTTGACGATGAACTCATGCACCGCCCTGTCGATCTGACGGGTCGTCAGTCCGTCGCGGACAGCCTGACGGCCCATCGACCGCGCGCCCGCCGCGATCTTCGCGGCCTTGCGCATGATCTCGATCTCGGAAGCGGACTTGATGTAGATCGTATCCGACATGCTCAGATACCCAGAACACTCCGGATCGCTTCGGTGGTCGCTTCGATGCTGGGCTGGTTGTCCACAAGGCGGAGCTTGCCGCGCTCGGCATAGAAGGCCTTGAGCGGCTCGGTCTCCTTGTGGTAGGTGGCCAGACGCTTCTTCACGGTCTCGGGCGCGTCGTCCGCGCGGATCGTGAGCTCACCGCCGCAGAAGTCGCATTTGCCCTCGACCTTCGGAGGGTTGTTCTCCACATGGAAGGTGGCGCTGCAGTCCTTGCAGGTGCGCCTGCCGGACATACGGCGGACGATCACGTCGTCGTCCACCTCGATGGAGAGCGCGCAGTCGACCTCGAGACCCATGTCCTCCATCGTCTGCGCCTGGGGGATCGTGCGGGGCACGCCGTCCAGGATGTAGCCCTTCGCACAGTCGGGCTGGGCAAGACGCTCCTGGATGATGCCGATGATGACCTCATCCGGGACCAGCTTGCCGGACTCCACGTAGCTCTTCGCCTTCAGGCCGACCTCCGTGCCGGCCTTCATGGCCGCGCGGAGGATGTTGCCGGTCGAGATCGTGGGGACGTCCATCAGCTTGCTGAGGATCTCCGCCTGTGTGCCTTTGCCGGCGCCGGGTGCGCCCAGGAGTATCAGTCGCATGGAAACTCTCCTTTCTCAGTCAAGGAAGCCCTTGTAGTTGCGCATGAGGAGCTGAGCCTCCAGAGCCCGAATGGTCTCAAGCGCAACGCCGACAACGATGATGATCGAGGTGCCGCCCAGGGAGACGCCCGTCAGGGAGGACTCCTTGGAGAAGTGGGCGATCAGGATGGGAACCACCGCGATGATGCCCAGATAGATCGCGCCGAACAGGGTGATCTTGTTCAGGACCTTCTGGATAAACTCGCTCGTGGGCTTGCCCGGACGGAAGCCGGGGATGTAGCCGCCGTTCTTCTTCAGGTTGTTCGCGACCTCGATGGGGTTGAACGGGATGGTGGAGTAGAAGTACGCGAAGAAGATGATCAGCAGCAGGTACATGATCGCGTAGGGGATCGAGTTCGTGCCGAACCAGGTGCTCACCCAGCCGTCCGTCTTGCCGGTGAAGGCCGCGATCGTCGCGGGCACCGAGGCGATGGACTGCGCGAAGATGATGGGCATGACGCCGGACATGTTCACCTTCATGGGCAGGTGGGTGCTCTGGCCGCCGTACATCTTGCGGCCGACCACGCGCTTGGCGTACTGGACCGGGATGCGGCGCTCGGCGTCGTTGACGAAGACGATCAGCACGATGATCGCGAGCGCGCCGAGGAACATCAGCACCGCGACCCACCAGCGCAGACTGCCGTTGATAATGTTGCGGATGCTGGTCAGGATGGCGGTCGGGAAGCGGGAGATGATGCTCGCAAACAGGATCATCGAGATACCGTTGCCGATACCGAATTCGGTGATCTGCTCGCCCAGCCACATGATCAGCGCGGAGCCGGAGGTGAAGGTCAGGATGATGACGATCGCCGCCCAGGTGTTGCCCTGCGCCTCAGCGGTCAGGATGCCGTAGTTCTTGATCAGCATGTAGAAGCCGAAGCCCTGCAGCAGACCGATCGCCACGGTGGAGTAGCGGGTGATGGCGGCGATCTTCTTCTTGCCCTCTTCGCCCTCGTCCTTGCTCATACGCTCGAGCGCCGGAATGGCGATGCACAGGAGCTGGATGATGATGCTGGCGTTGATGTAGGGCTGGATGCTCAGCGCGAAGATCGTCGCATTCGAGAAGGCGCCGCCGGACATGACGTTCAGCAGGCCCAGCACGGTGTTCTGCAGGGAGCTGAAATAGGCCTGCAGAGCCGCGACGTTCACATAGGGGACAGGGATGGCGTTGCCGAGACGGTAAAGCAGAATGATGAGAAGAGTGAAGAGGATCTTCTTGCGGAGCTCTTCGATCTTCCATGCATTGCGTAATGTCTGAAGCACTTAGACCACCTCTGCCTTTCCGCCGGCCGCCTCGATCTTCTGTTTCGCGGTTTCGGAGAAGGCAGCGGCTTTTACGGTCAGCTTTTTGGTCACTTCACCGTTGCCGAGGAATTTGACGCCGTACTTGCAGTGGGCGATGACGCCCGCGTCCAGGATGGCCTGGACGTCGACGACGGAGCCGTCCTCGAAGCGATTGAGAACGGAGACGTTCAGCGCGTCCAGAGGCTTCGCGAAGATGTTGTTGAAGCCGCGCTTCGGGATGCGGCGCGCCAGAGGCATCTGGCCGCCCTCGAAGCCGATGCGGGTACCGCCGCCGCTGCGCGCCTTCTGGCCCTTGTGGCCGCGGCCCGCGGTCTTGCCGTTACCGGTGGCATGGCCTCTGCCCTTGCGCTTGTCAACATGGGTGGAGCCGGCTACGGGAGAAAGATCATGGATAT
>JAILNC010000079.1 GCA_024691985.1 Oscillospiraceae bacterium
CGTCGCGATGCGCTGGGGCGTGTCGGGCATGAAGGGGTTCGGGATGCGCACATTCACCACGGTGTCGATGAAGTCCTGCGGGCGGATGATGCCGGGGTCGGTCACGACGGGCAGGCCCTCGACGTAGCCGATGCGCTTGACCATCGCGAGAAGGTCAGGGTCCTTCATCTCTTCCGAGATGCGCTTGAAGCCCAGAAGGCAGCCGAAGACGGCGAGGGCCGTGTGCAGGGGATTGAGGCAGGTGCAGACCTTCATGCGCTCGACCTTGTCCACGGTCTCGCGGGCGGTGAAGTAGAAGCCGGCCTTCTCCAGCGGCGGGCGGCCGTTCGGGAATTCGTCCTCCAAGACAAGGTATTCGCTCTCCTCGGCGTTGACGTAGGGCGCCTTGACGGTGCCGCGGGCGTTGCGCACCGGGGTGAAGCCCTCGAGTCCGTCGGCCTCCAGCAGCGCGCCGACCGTGAGATCGGGGCTCGGCGTGATCTTGTCGATCATCGTCCAGGGGAAGGAGACCCTGCCGCTGGTCTCGATGTATTCCTTGAAGCCCGCGTCGCCCCAGGCGTCCGCAAAGGCGGCCATGGCAGCCTTGAGCTTGTCGCCGTTGTGCGAGCAGTTGTCGGTGCTGACCATGGCGATGGGATAGGCGCCCGCGCGGTAACGCTCCAGGAGCAGCGCCGCGACCTTGCCCATGTAGCTGGTGGCGGCCTCGGGTGCGGCCTGGAGGTCTGCCTTCACATCGTCGCCGGTCAGGGCGTATCCCTTCTCGGTGATGGTGAAGCTCACGAGCTGCAGGCTGGGCTTGCGGAAAATCTCTTTGAGGCGTTCTTCCCCGCCGTAGAGATAGCAGGTCTCGGCCAAAGCGCCGAGGATGTGCTTCTCCACGCTGCCGTCGGCTTTCAGCGTCACGACCACGGCAAGATCGTCGTACTTTTCGGCACCGTTGTCCCTTCTTTCGACGGCGATGATGCCCTTGTCGAGGATGCCCTCGTTCAGAAGCCGCTCTGCCGCCATGCCGTGCAGGGCCTTGAAGATATTGCCCGCGCCGAAGTGCAGCCAGGTCGGGGCTTCCTTCGTGCGTGCGATCATGCTCTCGCGGTCATAAGCGGGCAGGCGGTAGCCTTTTTCCTCCCAGTACGCCCGGTTTTTCAGCGTTTCATTATTCAGCTTCATTTCGCGGCCGCCTCCTTGTCCATCAGGTCCCAGGCACCGAGCATGTACATGATGCCGAGTGCGCGGTCATAGAGCCCGTAGCCGGGACGGACATTGCCGGGCTTCTCGTCCCAAAGGTGCCGCCCGTGGTCGGGGCGGATATAGCCCTCAAAGCCTCCGTCGTGATAGGCGCGCAGAATGTCCAGAATGCCGGTCTCGCCGTCGCAGTCGCGGTGGGAAGCCTCAGAGAAGTCCCCGTTCGGGAAGTGCTTGACGTTGCGGATATGCGCGAAGGCGATGCGGTCAACAAACTTTTTCACGATCTCGGCGACATTGTTCGCGGGATTAGCGTTGAGCGAGCCCGAGCAGAGCGTGAGGCAGTTGTAGGGGTCGTCGACCATCTTGAGGAGGCGCTCGATGCTCTCCTCGTCCACCAAAAGGCGCGGCAGACCGAAGATGTCCCAGGGGGGATCGTCCATGTGCACGGCCATTTTGATGTCGCACTCATGGCAGACGGGCATCAGCTTTTCGAGGAAGTACTTGAAGTTTTCCCACAGCTTTTCCTTGGTGACGGGCTTGTACTTTTCAAAGAGCTCGTCCAGCTTCGCCATGCGCTCCGGCTCCCAGCCGGGAAAAGTCATGTGATATTTCTCGGTGAAGCCCATGACGTAGTCGGCCATCTGCTTCGGGTCGTCCTGGATCATGTCCTTCTGGTAAAAGAGCGCGGTCGAGCCGTCCCCGACGGGGTGAAAGAGATCGCTGCGCGTCCAGTCGAAGATCGGCATGAAGTTATAGCAGATGACCTTCACGCCGAAGGGGGCTAAGTTGCGGATGGTCTGGATGTAGTTTTCGATATACCCGTCGCGGGTCGGGAGGCCTATCTTGATGTCGTCGTGGACATTGACCGACTCCACCACGTCTGCGTTGAAGCCCGCGGCCGTGATCTGATCGACGACGGTTTGGATCTCCGTCGGCTGCCAGATTTCGCCGGGCAGCTTGTCGTGAAGCGCCCAGACGATCGTTGAAACGCCCGGGATCTGGCGGATATCGCTCAGAGAGATCTTATCGTTGCCCTCGCCGTACCAGCGAAAGCCCATTTGCATCGGCATAAAGCCGCCTCCTTTGTTTATAGCTTCTGCACGGTCCCTTCCGTGAGGCCGCATTCGTTGAAGGCGTCCACACGGACATAATAATCCCGGCCCTCGACCAGAGCGCCGACACGCTGCTCTCCCGCGGCATAGACCGTCCAGCTGTGGTAGAGCTTGTCCGACGCATGGCCCCAAAGGATGTTGTAGCCGAGGACATTTGAAGTTTGACAGATAGAAACGCGCATGTCAAGAACGTTGACGCGCTCGGCGTTGAATTCCGGCTGGGCAGGCTTCTCCCCTTCCACGCGGCCGAAAACGCGCAGGCCGGAGACGCAGGGGCGCTGGGCATAGGGAACTTGGCGCACCGTGAGACGCAGATAGCGGCAGCAGACGCCTTCCTCCCGCACGACGAGGTCGTGGGACAGGTCGGTATCGCTCTCCGTCTTGTCCTCCAGCACCGTCCAGCGCTCGCCGTCCCCGGAGACCTCCAGAAGCCAGCGTGTGCGCTGCAGCGAGGGGTCGATATAGCGCGGCTGGGTGGAGGAGCCCTGGATCGGACCGGGGGAGGGAATGTCCAGCTTATCGTCAGCAAAGTTCACCTGCACGGCGCGGACGTCCATGATTCTGCCGAGGTCGAGACGCAGCCACTCGCCGGGCGCGTTCGTCTCCGCCTGCCACCAGGTCTGTACGTTTTCCTCGGCGGCCTTTTCCGGCTCGTGGCCGGGGGTATGCGAGGAGGCCGTGACGCGCTTTCCCGCGCTCAGGAGCATCCAGTCGGGCTCCGCCCAGGGGTCGCGCCGCAGCTTTTCAGAGTCCTGCGGCCAGTCGCCGAAGCGCTGATTACAGAAGAGCTCGCCGTCAGCATCGAAGCCCGCCGGCCAGAGGCCGACGCGGCGCTCGAAATCGTGGTTCATCGAGATGCGCATCGTGGCCGTGTGCCACCAGGCGCCCTCCCTGTCCTCCATCGTGGAGCCGTGGCCCGCCCCGGGCAGGAAGCCGCCCGGATGGAAGGAAAAGGGCGCGTTTTCGGCCATCGTGAAGGGACCGAGGGGCTGATCGGAGACGTAGACCCCGTCGCCGTAGACGTTGAACTGCGTGCCGGGGAAGGCGTACTGCAGATAGTACTTTCCCGCGTGCTTGGTCATCCAGGCGCCCTCGATAAAGGGGCGCTCGGCAAACATGCCCTTGACGGCGTTCGCCATGCCCGGCGGGAGCATGCTTTCGGTCATGTTCCGCATCTTCAGAAAGCCCTGGAACTTTTGCTCGATCTCCGCATCGCTCGCCGGGAGGATCGTGTTGTTCTCGCCGAAGCGCTCAAAGCCGTGCTGATAGGGGCGTCCCTCGATCAGCGTGCGCCTTTCCGTGATGGGCTGCATGGTCTCCGGATCGAGCTCCACGCCGTAGATCGGCTCCATGCTCGAGCAGCCCCAGTAGAAGTACACCCGCCCGTCGTCATCCAGAAAAAGGTTGGGATCCCAAAACGGAAAGCTGCCGGGGATCTCCTCGTAGGGGCCGTTCAGAATGTCCTTCGTGCGGAAGAAGCTGCAGTTGTGGTCCCTGGAGGAGGCGCTGAAATAGACCCAGTCCCCCAGCACGCGCACATCCGGCGCGTAGTCGTAGAGCGGC
>JAILNC010000081.1 GCA_024691985.1 Oscillospiraceae bacterium
CGTCGAGCCCTGCGTCACGCAGCCCGGCGGCGGGCCTCCTCCCGCGCAGCCCGGCGGCGGGCCTCCTCCCGCCCAGCCCGGCGGCGGGAACCCGCCTCCCCCGCCTCCGAACATGTGATGAAAAAAAACAGCTCCCCGACCGTTTGTGGTCGGGGAGCTGTTGCGTTATGTACGGATCATTTCAGCTCAAGCGCTTCGCCGTCGGAGAAGACCGTGATCGCCTCGCCGCGCAGAAGAGCATAGGACGCGCCGTCGGCCCTGACCCTGACCTCGATGACCCTGCCGCGGAAGCAGACGCGGAAGGCATAGCCCTGCCACTGGGGCGGGCAGACCGGCGCGAAGTGCAGCGCGCCGTCCCGGACGCGCATGCCGCCGAAGCCGCGGGTCACGCAGTTGAAGGTCCCGGCCATGTTCGCCATGTGCAGGCCGTCCTTGGTGTTGCGGTGCATGTCGTCCAGATCCAGCCGCGCCGAGGACATGAAGTAGTCGTAGGCGGTCTCATACTCCCCGATCTCGTTGGCGAGGATGGAGAACACCGCCATGGAGAGGCTGGAGTCGTGCGTGGTCACGCTGTCGTAGAAGGCGAAGTTCTTCTTCTTCTCCTCGAGGGTGTAGCGCTCGCCGTACTGGGTCAGGGCGAGGATCAGGTCGGCCTGCTTGCAGATCATGTGCCGGTAGATGACCAGGCCGTGATAGTGCATCAGCAGGGGGTGGTTCTCGGGCGGGATGCTCGCAAGCGGCCAGGGCTTGCGGTCAAGGAAGCCGTCGTCCTGGGGGAAGATCCCGTCCCGGGACGGGGGATAGTACATGCGGTCCGCGGCCACGAGCCAGCTCTCCGCCTCGTCCGGCGCGATCGCAAGCTCCCGGCACAGGCGCGCGTAGTCCTCCGGGCAGCGCGCGCGCAGCAGCGCCAGCGCCTCCGCCGCGCTGCGCAGGTTCTCCTCCGCGACGCGGTTGGTGTAGACGTTGTTGTTGACCATGACGTTGTACTCGTCCGGGCCGGTCACGCAGTTGAGGACGAAGCGCCCGCCCTTCTCCGCACTGAAAAAGCCCAGATCGGCATAGAGCCGCGCGGTCTCCACCAGGATCTCCGCGCCGCAGCGGGCCATGAAGTCCAGATCCTCCGTCGCCTGCCAGTATTCTCGGACAGCGTGGGCGACGTCGCCGTTGATGTGGTACTGGGCGGTGCCGGCCGGGAAGTAGGCGCTGCATTCCTCGCCGTCGATGGTGCGCCAGGCGTAGAGCGCGCCGCGCGAATGCCCCATGATGCGGGCACGCTCGCGCGCCCTGGGCAGGATGGCGTAGCGGTACTCGAGCAGACGGCGCGCAAGCGTCGGCTCGGTGTACACAAAGACAGGCAGGATGTAGGCTTCGGTGTCCCAGAAGGTGTGGCCCTCGTAGCCCTCGCCGGTCAGGCCCTTGGCGGCGATGTTGCGCCGCCCGTCGCGGCCGACGGACTGGAAGAGGTGGAAGAGATTGAAGCGCAGGCCCTGCAGCAGAGCGTCGTCGCCCTCGATGTCGATCCCGGCGCGGTCCCAGAAGGCGTCAAGGCAGGCGCGCTGCTCGGCGCAGAGGGCGTCGAAGGCGGGGGCGGAGCGGGCCAGAGCGGCGGTCTCCTCCCAGCGGTCGGGCTCGTCTGCGGCGGTGGCGGTGTAGCAGATGCTGCGCTCGAACGTCAGCGTCTCGCCGGGGTTCAGCGTAAGCTCCGCCGTGAATTCGGCGCGCTCGCCGGTGACGGAGGAGGCGTAGGGGAAGGAGCAGCGCTGCTCAGCGGCGCAGTTGATCGTAAAGCCGGAGCGCTTGGTCTTCTGCTGCATGCGCAGGAGGGTCCCCTCTGCGGAGAGGGCGCCGATGCGCAGGCTCCGGTCCTTGCCGGCGGCATTGCGCGGGTCGTTGGGGTCGCCCTGCGCGATGACGGCGGGGGCGATAAAGCTCATGAGCCGGAGCGTGCAGGCGCCGGACTCGCAGGCGATATGCAAGCGGGTCGCGGCCAGCTCCTGCCGCGTCAGGCTGACGAGGCGCTCCGTCTCCACGCGGAGGGCGCAGCCGCTCTCGGTGTGCCAGACGAAGCTGCGGCGCAGCAGGCCCGCGCGCATGTCCAGCACGCGGCGGTGCGCCTCCACCCGGCACAGGCCGAGGTCCAGCGTCTCGCCGTCGGCTTCGATGAACAGGCTCTTCGCGTCCATGACGCTGCAGATCGTCTCGTGGTTCTTCGCGTAACCGTAGGCGCTCTCGCCGTAGACGATGGGCTCGGAATCGAAGACGCCGTTGAGATAGGTGCCCTGGATGCTCTCGCTTCCCGAGGCGTCCAGCTCCTCGAGATTGCCGCGCATGCCGATCAGACCGTTGCCGAGGGCAAAAACGGATTCGCTCTCGCGCAGATAGGCGTTCTGAAAGCCGTCCTCGGTGACGGTCCAGGGCTCATAGGGGAAGCGTGCGGTGCCGCTCATACCGTCGCCCCCTCTCAGTCCACGCAGGCGAGCAGATCGGAAAAGCGCGCCAGATCGTAGGTCGCGAGGCCGCAGCCTGCGGCGTCGCCGATGGCGGCGGAGTCCATGCCCGCAGCGGCCGCCGCCTCGATCCCGGCCTTCGCGTCCTCAACGACGAGGCAGTCCTTCGGCGCGAGGCCCAGATATTCGGCCCCCTTGAGGAAGACCTCGGGGTCGGGCTTGGAGCGCGTGATGTTCGTGCCGTCGGAGATCTTGTCGAAGTAGTCGCCGAGGCCGATCTGCGAGAGGATGAACTTGGTGTTTTTGCTCGAGGAGCCGATGCCCAGCAGCAGGCCGCGCTGCCGCAGTGTATCCAGCGTCGCCTTCACCTCCGGCGAGAGATCGGCGGGGGACATGTTCTTCAAAAGCTCACGGTAGCAGTTGTTCTTCTCCTCGGCGAAGGCGGCCTTCTCCTCGGGACCGTAGGCCTTGTCCGAGCGCTCGAGCACGATCTCGAGACTCGCCATCCGGGAGACGCCGCGCAGGCGGTTGTTGATCGTCTCGTCAAAATAGACGCCGAGCCTGTCGGCCAGAGCCTTCCACGCCAGATAGTGATAGTGATCCGTCGAGCAGATTACGCCGTCCAGATCGAAGATGATCCCTTTGTATTTCATGTCGATGCTCCTCACTTGTCGTTATTCGCTTGCGCGTTTCATCTTATCGCAGTTTTCCGGGAAAGTCAATTCTCGCTTGCGGGGCGAAGAAGTTAACATAAGATTATTACCATAATCAAATGACAGCCGCCCGGAGGCAAAAGCCCGGACGGCTGTCATTCCTGCCCGTCCTGCTCGCGCTTGACGCGCGCGCGGCGGTAGGCCTTGGGATTATCGGCTCTGCGCGTCACGGGGGAGAGCGGGCCCCAGAGCACGCGGCGCTCGGCGCTGCGCCGCTTTTTCTCTTTTTTGGACAGCTTTTCGTAGGGAATGAAGCGCGGCATGGAACCAACTCCTTTCATTTTCGTCTGATAGACGGAACGGGCCGCCGCTTGCGGCGCGCGCGATGGTGTGGTATACTGTGTTCGTTAAAAGAAAGTATAACACAAAAAAACGGCTTGGCGATACAGTATCGGGAGGGCCTGAGATGGCAGAGAAAAATAAAATCAACGTCAACGGCAAGGCTGCGGCTACGGCCGTCGCCGCAGTCACGGCGGCGGGCGTGCTGGTCGGCGGCACCTTCTCTTCACCGGACGATATTCTGGACGACGGGCCCGGCCCGCTGGTCCAGACGCTCGGCACGGACATGCCCGCCGCGGATGACGGCGGCAGCGCGGGAGATGAGGACGAGGGCGAGGCCGGAGAGGAGAGGCGCAGTCTCCGCGGCGGCGTGCGCAGCCTGGTCCGCTCTGCGCCGACGGGCGTGCGCGCCGTGGTCTTCGTCCCGCTCTGGGCGCTCGGCACGGGCGTGATCGCGCTGGCCTCCACGCTGTGGACGGCGGTGCTGTCGCCCGTCGCGTCCACGGTGCTGGGCTGGATCCTGATCGCGGCGATGGCGATCGGCGTCTTCGCCCTCGCAGCCAAGACGGTTTTCCCTGACCTGCCGCTGAAAAAGATCCTCAACCGCCACAGCATCCTGACCATCGTGCTGTTCTGCTTCGGCTTCGGGATGATCGACGCGATCCTGCCGGTCTTCTGGGACCAGTATGCGACGGTGTCGAAGCTGCTCAAGGTCTTCGGCTCGCTGATCGCCGTGGGCGTCCCGCTGGGCTTCTTCATCAGCCGCCGCAAACGCAGACAGCTTGCCCAACTCGAGGGCGAGCCCGTAGAGATCGCGCCGGAGCCGGCGTTGAGTCTGGCCGAGCGCGAGGCCGAGGCCAAGCAGCTCGTCACGGAGCTGGCCGACAGCGTCTCTCCCAGGGCGCGGCCCAAGGCGCGGCAGTAGCAGGAAAAAGCGGAGGTTCCGTTTTCGGAGCCTCCGCTTTTGCGTCCTTTACGTCTTACATCAGCACATCGATCACAGCGATCAACAGGCCGACGAGAAGCAGCGCAGACGGATTGTAACGAAGATCGTCCATGATGAATTCTCCTTTGTGTTTTGTTGTATGACCTTTTGACGGGCTGCGCGGGAAAAAGTTCCCGGGACCGCCCGCGGCTTTACAAACGGCCGGGCATCGTATATAATCACAGCACGATAAAACAGGACGCAAGCCCGAAGGAGGCGCGCTGTGACAAAGGCTATCAAATGGATCGTGCTTGTCCTGCTGCTCTCTCTGGTGACGGCCGCCGGCATCCGCTTCGGCGTGACCCGGCACAGGGAGAAGGAATACCGGCGTGCGCTGTCCGAGGCGGAGACGCTGTATGCCGCCGGAGACTACGCCGCCGCGCAGAGCGCCTATGAGGCCCTCGGCCTGACGGACGAGGCCGCGGACTGCGAGGCGCAGCTTGCGCTTCTTGCTCAGCGGGCGCAGCTGCGGGAGGCGGAGGCGCTGCTTGAAGCCGGGCAGTATGAGAAGGCGAAGGCGGCCTTCCTCGCCCTGGGCGATTTCGAGGACGCCGCGCAGCGCGCGCGAGAGTGCGACTATCGGCAGGCGCTGGCCCTGCTCGAGGACGGGCAGACGCGCGGGGCGCTCGACCTGCTGGAGGCGCTGGGCGACTACCCCGGCGCGGCGGAGAAGATCATAGAGTGCCGCGAGGCTCAGTACGCGAAGGCGCTCGAGGCCACCTATGCCTGCCGCATGGAGGAGGCGATCGCGCTCTGGGACGAGCTCGGCGATTACCGGGACGGCTCGATCCTGCGCGAGCGCTGTCTGGCGCGCATCAATGCCGTTGACGAGGGCCCGGACGAGCAGTTCACGCTGTCGACCTATTACGGCGCGCACAACAGGACGGGCAGGGTATACAACTGCCGGCTGGGGCTGCTCTATGTGCCGGACGACGCGGGCGCGGATACCGGCTGCATGATCTTCTGGCCCGGCGGCTACGACGAGGTGCTGGCCAACAACTATCTGGCGGAATACGCCGATTATGAGACGCTGCCGAACGCGATCATGCTGCTGTGCTACGCCAACGGCTACTCGGACCCCGAGCTCAAGATCGAGGACTGCTACCGCACGCTGGAGCGGGCGGGGATCGAGTACAATGTCTTTCTGCACGATCTTGTGCTCTGCGGGGCGAGCATGGGCGCCTACACCGCGTGCCAGGGCGCGGCGGAGATCTATCGGGACCACGGGCTCGCCGCGCGGGCCGTGCTGACCTTCGACGCAGGCAACCACTGGGAGGAGTACAGCCGCACCATGAGCCCCGAGCAGTGCGACGCGGCGGCGGAGGCGGGGACCGCTTACCTGCTGCTGGAATTCGGCGGGATCGGCATGAACAAGCGGCCCATCGAGCTCATGGTCGCCCACGGGGTCAACGTCACGATCGTGGAGGTGGCCGAGGGCGGGCACTACAGCATCATCACTGACGCCATGCGCGCGGGCATGATCGACTGGGCGCTCGGCCGGGGGACGCCGCCCGACAACGGCAATTACCGCTATATCCCGCTGGACCGCAGCTCGACCTATCCGCGCGGGCAGTAAAAAAGAAAACGAAAAAACAGGAGCTTCTCGCGTGAGAAGCTCCTGTTTTTCGTGTCAACGGCTGCAGCGCGCCTTACCACAGGCCGTACCGCTCCGCCTCCCGGCGCAGCTCCGCGCGGAAGTCCGGGTGTGCGACGGCGATGAGCGCGTCAACGCGCTGCTTCACGGTGCGGTCCCGCATCCGGGCGATGCCGTACTCCGTGACGATATAGTCCGAGACGTTGCGCGTGATCGTCACCACGGCGCCGGGATCGAGCACGGGCCGGATCTTGGAGATGCTGCCGTCCTTCGTCGTCGAGCTGATCGCGATGATCCCCCGGCCGCCTTTCGAGCGGCGGGCCCCGTAGGCGAAATCAAAGGCGCCGCCGGTGCCCGAGTACGGCCTTGTGCCGATGCTCTCCGAGCAGACCTGGCCGGTGAGGTCGACCTGGATGGCCGTGTTGATCGACACGAGATTGTCGTTCCGGCTGATCACGAACGGGTCGTTCACATAGGCGCATCTGCGCAGAAGCACGTTCTCGTTTCCGTCGAGGCAGTCGTACAGGGCCTGATCGCCCCAGACGAAGGCGCCGATCGTCTTCCCGGGATTGAAGTTCTTCCGTGCGTTCGTCACGGCCCCGGCGCGCAGCAGCTCGCCCATGGTGGAGGTGATCATCTCGCTGTGGATCCCGAGATCCTGCTTCGCCTTGAGCGCGCGCCCGACCGCCACCGAGGTTCCGCCGATGCCGAGCTGGATGCAGTCCCCGTCCCTGACCAGGGAGGCGACATAGCCCGCGATGGTCTCCTCCGCCGGGGTGGGCTTGATCTCCGAGGCGTACGGCAGGGGCGTGTCGACCTCGTAGAGATACGAGGCCTTCTCTATGGGGACCGCCGTCTCGCCGCAGAAGCGGGGGTGGCTGCGGTTGACCTCGAAGATCACGGTATCCGCCGCCTCGAGCACTTCCTGACTGTATTCGACGTCGAAGGACATGCGAACATTGCCGTCTTCATCCATGGGCGACACCGCCGCGACGAAGACGTTCGGGCGGAGCGTGTTGATCACGCAGTCGGCGGAAGCGCTGAGATTCGTGGGCGACAGCGAAGCCCGCTTGTCGGGGTGCGCGTCGCGGCAGTCCTTGCCGAAGAAGATGCTGAGGATGTCGATATGCCCGGCGAGGCTTTTGTCGTAGGCAAAGGGATAGCGCTGGATCGTGTTGCCGAGCCAGACCTTGACGCCGCTGACGTTCGGACCGATCGTGTGCAGCCTGCCGAGAAAGCCGGAGGGCTCGTTGGCGTAGAAGGGGGTGGCCAGGACGTCCCCCGATCTGATCAGCCCCAGCGCGCCCTCGAGCGTGCCGAGCTTCGCCTGATAAAGTTCCTGTTTCGTCATGCGAAAAGCATCCTTTCCGCCAAAGTATCGGCCGTTGTTTGAGGGCGTGCGCTCACGGCTTGGCCCGCTGCGCATACTGCGCCCAGCGCTCCGCGCCGTCCTTCTCCGCCTTCGCGAAGAGCTCCTCCGCCGTTTTCGGGAAGGAGAGCTCCAGCGCGGTGTAGCGGTTCTCGCCGCGCAGGAAGCCGAGCAGGTCCTCCGTGGGCGCCTTCGAGTCGAGCTGGAAGGGGTTCTTCCCCTGCCCGGACAGGCGCGGGTCATAGCGGTAGAGCGTCCAGTAGCCGCAGGCCACGGCCTTCTTCTCCTCCTGCTGGCTCAGACCCATGCCGCATTTCAGGCCGTGCTCGATGCAGGGGCAGTAGCAGATCACGATGGAGGGGCCGTCGTAGGCCTCGGCCTCGCGGATGGCGCGCAGGGTCTGCTCCGGGTCCGCGCCCATGGCGACCTGCGCCACATAGACGTAGCCGTAGCTCATGAACATGCTGCCGAGATCTTTCTTGCGCGTGCGTTTGCCGCCCGCGGCGAACTTCGCGACCGCGCCGGTGGGCGTCGCCTTGGAGGACTGGCCGCCGGTGTTGGAATAGACCTCCGTGTCCAGCACGAGGACGTTGATGTTCCGACCCGAAGCCAGCACATGGTCCAGACCGCCGTAGCCGATGTCGTAGGCCCAGCCGTCGCCGCCGAAGGCCCAGACGCTCTTGCGGGACAGGTATTCGGCGTTGCCGCGGATGAAGCCGATGCAGTCGGGCGCGTCGCCGTCCGCCGGAACCTGCGCGTCCAGCGCCGCGAGCAGCGCTTCGGAGACCGCGCGGGAGGCGTCGGGGTCGTCCCGCTTTGCAAGCCACTCCGCGCAGGCGTCCGGGGCAACGCCCAGATCACGCAGCTTCGTGACGCAGTCGATCAGCTGTTCCCGTACCGCGCTCTGGCCGAGCAGGAAGCCGCAGGCGTACTCGGCATTGTCCTCAAAGAGGGACATGGCCCATGCGGGGCCCCGGCCGTCCGGGCCGGCGCAGTAGGGCGTGGAAGGCGTGGAGCCGCCGTAGGCCGTGGAGCAGCCCGAGGCGTTGGCAACGTACATCCTGTCGCCGAAGAGCTGGGTGACCAGCTTGATGTACGGCGTCTCACCGCAGCCGGCGCAGGCGCCGGAGAATTCGAAATAGGGCCGGAAGAACTGGGAGGACTTGACGTTTTTGTCGCTTGCCGCGTCTTTCTTGACCGTGACGGCATCAACGGCGAAGTCCCAGTTCGCGCTCTCGCCGAGTTGGCTCTCAAGCGGCGCGAGGGAGAGCGCCTTTTCCTTTGCCGGGCAGACGTTCACGCAGCTGCCGCAGCCGGCGCAGTCATACGGCGAGACCTGCAGCCGGTAGGCGTACGCGCTGCGGATCCCTTTGGCCGGGACGGTGTCAAACCCGGCGGGCGCGGCGGCCTTTTCGGCATCGTCGAGGAGGAAGGGACGTATGGCAGCGTGGGGGCAGACCAGCGAGCACTGGTTGCACTGCAGGCATTTCATGCTGTCCCAGACCGGGACCTCCACCGCGGTGCCGCGCTTTTCGAAGCGGGTCATCCCGGCGGGCCAGGTGCCGTCGATGTTCCCGTACTTTTTGAACACCGACACGGGCAGGGCGTCGCCTTCCAGGCGGTTCATGGGTTCGACCACGTCGCGCACGAAGGCGGGGATCTTATCGTCGGCCGGGGGCGCTTCTTCCCGCGCGTCGGCCCAGCTGTCCGGGATCTCGACGCGGACAAGATCGCTCACGCCGCGCTCCAGCGCGAGGCAGTTCATGTCCACGACCGCCTGGCCGCGCTTGACGTAGTAGCTGTCGTAGATCGCCTTTTTCATCGCCTCCATGGCGGTGTCCATGGGGATGATGTCCGCCAGCTTGAAGAAGGCCGCCTGCAGGATGGTGTTGCTGCGGTTTCCCAGCCCGATCTCCCGCGCGATGCGCGTGGCGTCCACGGTGTAAAAGCGCGCGTGCTTCGCGGCGAGCTGCCGCTTCATGGCCGCGGGGAGGTGCTTTTCCAGCCCGTCGGCGTCAAAGCCGCAGTTGAGCAGGAAGACGCCGCCGTCGCGCAGATCTTTCACAAGGTCGTATTTGGTGAGATAGGAGACGTTATGGCAGGCGACGAAGTCCGCCTCGCTGACGAGATAGGGCTTGCGGATGGGCTGCGGCCCGAAGCGCAGGTGTGACTGGGTCAGGCCGCCGGATTTTTTGGAGTCGTAGACGAAATACGCCTGGGTATAGAGACCGGTGTTTTCGCCGATGATCCTGATGGAGTTCTTGTTCGCGCCCACCGTACCGTCGGAGCCGAGCCCCCAGAATTTGCAGCGGGTCATGCCCTCGTCCGGAAGGCGGGGTTCCTCCACGGCGGGGAGGGACGTGAGCCCAACGTCGTCGTTGATGCCGATGGTGAAGCTGTCCTTCGGCTCGGCCTGCCGGAGGTTTTCGAACACGGAAAGGATCTGCCCGGGCGTCGTGTCCTTGGAGGCCAGGCCGTAGCGCCCGCCCACGACGCGCAGATCGCTCCTGCCGCGCAGGACGCTGCACAGGTCCTGATACAGGGGCTCGCCCATGGCGCCGTGCTCCTTCGTGCGGTCGAGCGCGGCGATGGCCTTCACGCTCGGCGGCAGGACGGCGAGGAAGTGCTTCGCCGAGAAGGGGCGGTAGAGGTGCACGCTGATCATGCCGACCTTCTCGCCCCGTGCCGACAGGTAGTCCACGGTCTCCCTCATCGTCTCGGTGACGGAGCCCATCGCGACGACGACGCGCTCGGCATCCGGCGCCCCGTAGTAGTCGAAGAGTCGGTAGTGCCGCCCGCTCAGGCGGCCGAGCTCGTCCAGATAGTGCTGGACGCGGTCGGGCACGGCGTCGTAACGCTCGTTGGCGCCCTCGCGGCACTGGAAGAAGATGTCGGGGTTGACGGTGGTGCCGCGCGTCACGGGATGCTCCGGGTTGAGAGCGCTGCGGCGGAAGGCGCGCAGCCGCTCCGTGTTCACGAGCGGG
>JAILNC010000036.1 GCA_024691985.1 Oscillospiraceae bacterium
GGAGTCCTTCAGCCCGGCCTTGGCGCACACGTCGGCCATGGCCGCGATCGCGCTCTGCTCGGAATTGATCTTGCTCATGATGGTGGTGTCGGCAACCATCTTGCCGTTCTCGTCGAGAATGACCGCCTTCGTGTAGGTGGAGCCTACGTCGCAGCCGCCGAAATACTTCATGTCGCGTGTTCTCCTTTATTTTTCGTCGTACTTGTACTTGGGGAATTTGTCGGTGTCGTAGGGCATGTTGAGCACGTCCTTGCGCTTCATGTTGTCGTAGTGCTTCTTGAGGAAGGGCTCGACCACGTTGAACAGGAGCTTGCCGTCCAGATCGAAGAAGAAGACCACGAACAGCACGGCGTTGGCCGCGAACAGGATGCCAAACAGCTTCAGAAAGAATTTACCGATCTTGCATTTGCACATGTTCCTATCCTCCTATCACCAGGTCATGGAATCGTCAAAGTCGAGCAGGGACGGGTCAAGCGGCTCCTCGTGCATGACGGTGGTCATGTAGTCGTTGATGTAGCCGCGGATCTCCGCACGGGAGACGGTGCGGCAGTCGGGCAGCGCGTGCGGCATCCAGAAGGCCTTGACGTTCCTCTTGCGGAACTCGTCCTCGAACAGACCGTGCACGCCCTGCATGCCCTTGCACTGGAGCTGGTCGTACATGGCGACCATGTCGCAGTTGAAGCGCTCCATGTAATCCCACAGCTCGAAGATGTGGTGCATGCCGCCGACGGCCATGCGGCGCATGGGCGCCCACATGTGGTAGGTGGCCATATCCTCGAGCATGTGCTCGTAGGAATCGGTGCGGAACTCCATGTCGAACATCAGGGAGTCCATGTTGATGATGGTGTTCAGGCCCCAGCAGTTGTAGGCCCAGGTGCACCAGTTGGAGTAATACAGCGGGGCGCAGGACCAGGCGATCACGCGGTGGCGGGTCTGGGGGAAGGGGTTGATCTTCTTCTCCACGCACTTGTACATGATCTTCTTGACCTTCTCGCTGTTCTCTTCCCAGAAGTCGCCCTGGATGCCGTACTGGGTGGAGAAGATGCGGAACAGGGCCTGGGCCACGCCGTTGACCGGGTAGTAGTCGGTCTTCGCGGCGACGTCCCACTTCTCCCACTCGTCGCGCTGCAGCTTGTTCTGGCGCTCGAGGTACTTGACCATGCAGTCGAAATCGAAGGGAACGCCGGTCTGCTCCTCGATGAACTTCCAGCACTCCTCGATCTCGCGCATGCAGTACTGCTTGACCAGCGGGTCGTCAAACTGCATGGGCAGGGGCAGGGCGAACAGGGGCTTGTCGATGAACCAGTCCTGCAGGATGGCCGTGCCGACGGAGCCGTCGCAGGCCTCGTTGCAGGTGATGACGAAGGGGGCGCAGTCAGGCACGTCGTCCAGGACATAGATGCCGGCCTCGGCCTGGCACATCGGGCAGGGGTCGCCGGGCAGGCCGATGGACTGGGCCGCGTCGATGTAGTTGAGAACGGTGTGGGAGTTGACGTGGCAGGTGACGAAGTAGGGGATCATCTCGATGGGGACGTACTGGTAGCCCGCGTCCATCCAGGGATAGAACAGCGTGCCGCAGGTGGTCTCCTTGGCGAGGAAGGTGTGCCAGTAGGCGTCGTTCTGCTTGCCGCCGTGCAGGCGGGTGTCGCCGTTGAAGAAGTTGCAGATCTGCTGGATGGAGGCGGAGACCATCGCGCGGTAGTGCCACGCGGAAGCCCTCAGCGCCTCGCCGCGCATGCCCTGCAGGCCGCGGTCGAACCAGTGGATGACGGGCAGATAGGTCTGGCCCATCCAGCGGTAGCGCCAGGTGCCCTTGAAGAAGTCGATGGGGTTGTTCGAGTACTTGAGGATGTCCGTGACCATGTGGACGTAGTTGTAGCCCCAGATCATGTACATGTAGTAGAACGTGTCCTTGACGCCGCGCCACTCTCTGTGCTTGTACAGCTGGGTCTTGTCCTCGAGGATCTCGCCCAGACGGCGGCCGCCCTCCTCGGCGGAGTGGGGCTTGCCGTACCAGAAATCCCTGAGTGCCTTGGTCATTTTTTTCTTAGCCATCTTACTTGCCCTCCTGGATGTGCTTGATCTCGATGCTCTCCACGAAGGCCTGGAAGCGCGTGCGCAGCTGGCCGGACGCGGAGTTGATGTACTCCTTCTCGATGGAGCAGACGGGCAGACCGTAGTCGCGCTTGAGGATGAAGGTGTCGATGGTGCGCTCATAGCTCCAGTACTCGCAGAACTTGTTGGAGGCGACGATCACGCCGTCGGCCTTGTACTCCTTCGCGAGATTGGCGATGCGCTGCTTGCGGGCGCGCATCTCGTCCTGGGGCATGAAGCGCGGACAGTTGGAGGTCTTGAGGTAATGCTCGGCGATGCAGCGAAGTACGCTCTTGCCCTCCTCGAGCACGATGGGCTGGCGGGACTCGACCGCGCCGTAGCAGTAGCGGTCGCAGACGACCATGGCGCCGCAGCCCTCGATCAGCTTGGTGAAGTCGGGGTCGTCGTTCTCGGAGCCGGCCAGCACGACCTTGCAGCGGAAGGGGAATTTGGGCTCGGGCTCGCGGGTCTTGAGCTCCTCGGCGGTCTCGCGGATGTAGGGGAGGATCAGGTGCTTGGGGCAGACCAGGCTCACGAGCTGGATGACGTGGAACTCATAGCCGGTGATGTTGGGGTTGTCCAGCTTGCGGTAGTCGCCGATCTCGTTGATCAGGCGGCACAGCTCGTTGTGCTCCTCGATGGTCTTGACGAGGGCCTCGTCCGAGATGTCGATGCCGTAGTGCTCGTGCAGGGGCTCGAGCACGTGAGCGCGCAGCTGGGTCTCGAAGTGACGGTAGCTGTTCTCGCTGTTCTTGAACGGGACGTCCGTGAACTCGCAGAAGAAATCGTCGTTGTCGATGATGCGCATGTCCTCGACCGAGTCGAGATGCTTCGGCTGGATGTGCTCCTGGAAGCGGCAGGTGACGGTGCAGGTCTCGGTGGCCATCTGCGCGTCGAGGAAGTTGAAGCCGCCCTCGAGCGCGCGCTCCATCAGGGAGCGGCCGTAGTGGCAGACGCGGCCGGACATGTAGTAGGTCGCGATGTCGGGGGATGTGCAGCGCGGCGCTCTCAGTCTGACGGAGAAGCAGCCGGGCAGGTCGAGAAGCACTTCAGGCATGAAATAACAGGTGTAGCCGATCGCGCGCAGGCCTTCTTTTTTCCCCTGCTGGACCAGCTCGTTATTGGCTTCCTGAAGCAGATTCTCAAAGTAGATCAGATGCTTGAGATCTTTCACAAGATAACCCTCCAAAAATGTGTTTCCGTTCTCTCTGGACGCATTCGGGGAATGCGGCGGAATGCGCCCATACTCGTGTCACCATTTTAGCGTAGCGTAAACGGATTGTCAATTCTCTTTTGGCTGTTATTGTGCGTTTTTGTAGAGCAATCCCACACGTTTCTGTACATTTTGACGGTTTTTGTCTATACAATCAAGCTTTTTAGTCCGCTTTCGATTTCCTCGCGGGAGGCGGCCGCGCGGCCCGTGATCATCTCGGGTCTGCCGCCGCCGCGGCCGTTGACCGCGGCGTTGATCGTCTTCGCCATCGCGCGCAGGTCGAGGCGGCGGCTGCCGATGATATAGCGCCAGCCCTCCGCGTCCGCGCCGCAGAAGACCGCGGCGAAGCCGCCGCACTTTTCGGCCAGGAGATTCACCAGCTCCCGCTGGGCGATCTCGTCGAGCAGGCTGTCGAAGAGCACCAGACTGCCGTCCGTCGGCGCGCAATCCGCCGCGAGGCGTTCGATCAGGGCCGCCGAGAGCGCGTCGCAGCGCTCCTTGAGCCTCTGCTGCTCCGCAAGGACCCGCCTGACCGCGCCCGCGATCTCGCCGCGCTTGGCGCTCAAAAGACGCGAGATCTCCGTCACGCTCTCCTGCTGCGCGCGGAAGAGCTCGAGCGCGTCCATGCCGCACACGACGCTCAGGCGCACGCCGCCCCGATGGCGCTGGCTGTCGAGGATCTTGACCGCGCCGATCTCGCCGGTGCGCGTGACGTGCGGCGCACAGCAGGCGCAGCGGTCCGCGCCGGGGATCTCCACGATGCGCACGTTCTCCGTCAGCTCCAGCTTGGAGCGGTAGTCCAGCGCGGCGAGCTCTTCGGCGTCGGGGAACCAGACGCGGACGGGGACGTTTTCACGCACGAGCTCATTGGCGCGCTGCTCGACGTCCATCAGCTCCTCCCAGCTCAGCTCGCCGGAAAAGTCGATGGTCATGCAGTCCTCGCCCATGTGGAAGCCCACGTTGTCGAAGCCGAAGCGATTGTGCACGAGGCCGGAGACGATATGCTCGCCCGAGTGGTTCTGCATGCGGCGCAGGCGCCGCTCGAAGTCCAGGCGGCCCTCGACTCTCTCCCCGACGGGCAGGGGCGCATCGCACAGGTGCACGACGTCCCCGCCGCGCTCCTGCGCGTCCAGCACGCGCGCACTCCCGAGCGTGCCGGTGTCGGCGCTCTGGCCGCCGCCCTCCGGGAAAAAGGCCGTGCGGTCGAGCACGACGGCAAAGCCCTTCTTCGCCTGCTCACAGCTTAGCACCAGGGCGGAAAACACCGCCAGATGGCTGTCGGCATAGTACAGCTTTTCGGTCATGGGAAGGTCTCCTTTCAGAGACGGATTGCCACGCCAGCGTGCGCACCGGCTCGCAATGACGCGCGGTATTTCACCTTTCCCGTCATTGCGAACCGGTGACCGACGTCACTGGTGTGGCAATCCGTTGTTCTTTATTCAATACAAGATCCGCACGCGCAGGACGTCGGACATGGCGCGGATGGGGGCGGCGATCTCCTCGCCGATCCTGTCGCCCAGGTCGACGATGGTGTAGGCGTACTCTCCGCGCGGCTTGTTGATCATGTGCTCGACGTTGATGTTGCGCTCGCTGATGTAGTCGAGGATGCGGGTGATCATGCGCGGGACGTTGCGGTGCAGCACGCAGAGCCTGCACACGCCCATGCGCGAGAGCGTCGCGTCCGGCAGGTTCACGGAGTTTTTGATGTTGCCGTTGAGCAGATAGTCGTACAGCTCCATCGCCGCCATCTCGGCGCAGCGGTCCTCGCTCTCGGGCGTGCAGGCTCCGAGGTGGGGCATGGCGATCACGTTCGGCGCCCTGAGGATGACCTTGTTGGGGAAGTCGGTGACGTATTTCGCGACCCGGCCGCAGTCGAGGGCGCGGGTCATGGCCTCGTCGTCGACGACCTCGGCCCGGGACTCGTTGACGATGCGCACGCCGCGCTTCATCTTCGAAAAGGCCTCGTCGTCGAGCATGTGGTGGGTGTGCTCGTTGTAGGGGACGTTGATGGAGATATAGTCGGCTTCGCGGAAGATGGTGTCGACGTCGTCGGCGTGCAGCACCTCGCGCGAGAGCTTCCACGCGGCGTCGACCGACATGAAGGGGTCGTAGCCCCAGACCACCATGCCGAGCTCGAGCGCGATGTTCGCGACAAGCGCGCCGATGGCCCCGAGGCCGATGACGCCGAGGGTCTTGCCCAGCAGCTCCGGCCCCGCGAAGGAGGACTTGCCCTTTTCGACCAGGGCCGGGATCTCGTCGCCGCGGTCGGCGATGGAGCGCACCCAGTCGATGGCGCCGATCATATCGCGCGAGGCCATGACGAGCGAGGCGATCTCCTGCTCCTTGACGGCCTCGGCGTTCGCGCCGGGGCTGTTGAACACGACGATGCCCTCTTCGGCGCAGCGCTCGATGGGGATGTTGTTGTAGCCCGCGCCCGCGCGCCCGATGGCGAGCAGCTCGGGCCCGAACGCCGCCTCGTGCAGGTCTGCGCTGCGGATGAGCAGGGCGTCGGGGTTTTCGACCTTCGGCCCGACCTCGCAGCCGCGCTTTTGAAGCGCCGCGGTGCCCTGCTCGGAGATCGCGTTCATGGTCCTGATCTTAAACATGTCTGTGTTCAAACTCCTTCATAAAGTCCAGCAGCGCCTTGGCGCCCTCGACAGGCATGGCGTTGTACAGGGAGGCCCGCAGCCCGCCGGTGAGCTTGTGGCCCTTGAGGTTCTTGAGCCCGCGAGAGGCGGCCTCGCGGACGAATTCGGCGTCCAGCTCCGCGCTGGGCGTGCGGAAGGTGACGTTCATGTAGCTGCGCGCATCAACCCTCGCGTGGGGGAGGAAGAGGCGGCTGTCGTCGAGAAAGTCGTAGATCATCCCGGCGCGCTCGCGCTTGAGAGCGTCCATGGCTTCGACGCCGCCCTGAGCGAGCACCCAGTCCATCGTCAGCCCCAGCATGTAGATGCACCAGCAGGGCGGGGTATTGAGCAGGGAATCGGTCGCGATCATGGTTTTGTAGCTGAGGATCTTCGGCGTGATCGGGAGCTCACGCCCGGCAAGACGCTTGTCTGCGATCACCACGGTCAGGCCCGCGGGGGCCATGTTCTTCTGCGCGCCCGCGTAGATCAGTCCGTAGCGGCTCACGTCCACCGGCTGCGACAGGATGTCGGAGGACATGTCGCACACCAGCGGGGCGACGGTCTCGGGCACATAGTGCCACTCGGTGCCGAAGATGGTGTTGTTGGCGCAGTAGTAGAAGTACTTTGCGTCGGGGCTGAACGTCAGCTCCGCCTGTGTCGGGATGCGGTCGTGCCCGGTGTCGGCGGTGTCGGCCGCGATGTGCACCGCGCCGTACTTTTTGGCCTCCTCGGCGGCCTTGCCGGAGAAGTTGCCGGTCACGGCGTAGTCGGCGGTCCCGCCCTCGATGAGGTTCATCGGGATGGCGGCGAACTGTGTGGTCGCGCCGCCCTGCACGAGCAGGATCTCGTGCGTGTCCGGCACGCTCAGCAGGCGGCGGAGCTTGTCCTTCGCCCCGTCGAAGACCTCCTGGAACAGCGGACTTCGGTGGCTGATCTCCATGACGGACATGCCGCTGCCCTTGAAATCGAGCATTTCCCGGGCCGCGGTCTCCAGCGCGCTCACGGGCATGGTCGAGGGCCCCGGCGCGAAGTTGTAGGTCTGTTCTCTGGACACGGATATCAGCTCCTTGCAAAGAATAAGAGCGTCGTTGCGAACCGGTGACCGACGTCACTGGTGCGGCAATCCGTTCTCTCAATGACATGCAGGCGGAGAATGACCGCAACATGGTCGCTGTGTTATTCTACTCTACCCGCGCGGCTTCGTCAATTCACGATTCCGCCAAAAATCCCCGCAGTTCGTCGCCGTGGACGGTCTCGATCACGACATTGCGCAGCTGCCCGCGCAGACCGGAGGCCGAAACGCCGACCGGCATATAGGTATCGCTGTGGCCGGTGCAGATGCCGCCCTCCTCCGTCTCAAAGAGCACCGGCAGCGTCTGCCCCACGCAGGCGGCGAGATAGGCCGCGCGCGTTTTTTCGCAGACGGCCTTGGCCTCGTGGGCGCGGCGCTCCTTCACCGCGCGGGTGCACTGGCCGGGCATTTTGTCCGCGGGCGTGCCGGGACGGCGGGAATAGGGGAAGACGTGCATGCCCGCGAAGGCGATCTTCTCGAGGAAGGCCAGCGTCTCGGCGTGGTCGGCCTCGGTCTCGCCGGGAAAGCCCGCGATGAGATCGCCCGTCAGCGCGCAGCCGGGGAAGGCCTCGCGCAGAAGCTGCGTCTTTTCAAAAAAGAGCGCGGTATCGTACTTGCGGTTCATGGCCCGGAGCGTCCGGTCGCAGCCGGACTGCAGCGAGAGGTGGAAGTGGCGGCAGAGCTTCCCCGTCGCCCCGAGGCGGCGGCAGAACTCCTCCGTGACGACTGTCGGCTCCAGCGAGCCGAGGCGGACGCGCATGTCCCCGGCGGCGGCCGCCACTGTCCCGACGGCGTCGGCAAGGCCCGGTTTTCCGGGCAGATCGACGCCGTAGGAGGCGATCTCGATGCCGGTCAGCACGAGCTCGCGGTAGCCCTCGGAGGCCAGCCGCGCGGTCTCCTCCGCCGCGGCAGCGAGCGGCAGGGAGCGGAGCCTGCCGCGGGTGTAGGGGATGATGCAGTAGGTGCAGAAATTGACGCAGCCGTCCTGGATCTTCAGCATGGCGCGGGTGCGGTTTTCCGCCGCCCCGGCGGGCAGGCGCTCGAAGACGCGGCGCTCAAAGGGCGCGTCGATCTCTCTGCGGCGCTGTCCGTCCAGACGGAAGGCCTCGATCGCGTCGACGAGCTTCTGCCGCTCGGCCGCGCCGAAGACCACGTCGGCCCCCAGCTCTTCCGCCGCGCCCGGCTCGAGCTGGGACCAACAGCCGCAGACGGCCAGCAGCGCGCCGGGATTCTCGTCGCGCAGGCGGCGGATGGTCTGGCGGGATTTGCGCCCGCTCTCGGCGGTGACAGCGCAGGTGTTGACGAGCACGAGCTCCGCGCTCTCGCCGGGGACGGCGCGCTCGTGCCCGCGCTCACGGAGAAAGCTCTCCATGGCCTGGGTCTCATACTGGTTGACCTTGCAGCCGAGAGTGGCTATAATATATCTCATCTTATCCTCCAAAGGAAGCGCACACATGGAACACTATCTGGATAATTCCGCGACGACGCGGGTCTGCCCCGAGGCGGCCGAGGCCGCGCTGCGGGCCATGACCGAATGCTACGGCAACCCGAGCTCCACCTATCTCAAGGGCCGGGAGGCGAAGAAGCTGCTCGACGCCTCGCGCAAGAAGGTGGCCGACGCCCTCGGCTGCAGGAGCGAGGAGCTGGTCTTCACCTCCTGCGGCTCCGAGAGCGACAACTGGGCCCTGCTCTCGGGCGCGGAGGCCATGAGCCGCAAGGGAAAGCACATCATCACCTCCGCGGTCGAGCACGACGCCGTGCGCAAAAGCGCGGAGGAGCTCGAGCGCCGGGGCTGTGAGGTCACGGCTCTCAAGCCCGACGCCACGGGCCGCATCGACCCAGAGGCCGTGCGGGATGCGCTCCGCGCTGATACTATACTCGTTTCTTTGATGCTGGTCAACAACGAAACCGGCGCCGTGACGGATATCGCCGCCGTCTCCCGCGTTTTGAAGGAGGCGGGCTCGCAGGCCCTGCTGCACACCGACGCGGTGCAGGCCTTCCTGAAGCTCGACTTCACGCCCCAAAGCCTCGGCGCGGATCTCGTCAGCGTCAGCGGCCACAAGCTCCACGCGCCCAAGGGGATCGGCGCTCTGTACATCCGCAGGGGCCTGCGCCTCAGGCCCTATATCCTGGGCGGCGCGCAGGAGGACGGACGGCGCGCCGGGACCGAGGCCGTGCCGCAGATCGCCGCCTTCGGCGAGGCCGCGCGCATTGCGAAGGCGGGGCTTCATGAAAACGCTGCGCACATGGCGGCGCTGAAGGCGAAAACGCTCGACACGCTCCGCGGCACGATCCCGGAGCTTATGTGGCTCGACACCGACGCGCCGCATATTTTGAGCGTGTCCCTGCCCGGCTGGCGCAGCGAGGTGCTGATGAACTTCCTCGAGGCGCGGGAGATCTACGTCTCGCGCAGCTCGGCCTGTAAGAAGGGCGCGCGCAGCCATGTGCTCGAGGCCATCGGCATGGAGCCGCGCGCCATCGACGGGGCCCTGCGCATCGGCTTCTGCCGCTACAATACCGAGGCCGACGTCGACGCCCTCTGCGCGGCGCTCAAGGACGCGCACGACACCCTGGCGCACCGGTAGGCGACGGCATACGAAAACCCCGCGGATTTGTCCGCGGGGTTTTTCGTATGCCGTCTTATTCCTTCGTCTGCCGTGTGACGGGCTGGCGCGTGACGGGGTCTATGTAGTCGATGCCGCGGTAATCCTCCGTGGTGTGCGGCAGGTCGCTGCGGCGGAGCCTGCGCTCGACGGCGTTGTTGACGGCGGTGTAGATCACCGCGAAGACCGGCACGCCCAGCAGCATCCCCCAGAAGCTGAACAGCCCCGCGCCGAGGACGATGGCGAACATGACCCAGAAGCCGTTGATGCCGACCGTGCTGCCCAGGATCTTCGGGCCGATGATGTTCCCGTCGACCTGCTGGAGGATGATGATGAAGATCACGAAGATCAGCGCCTTGAAGGGGCTGACCATCAGGATGATGATCACGCTCGGGACGGCGCCGATGAAGGGGCCGAAGAAGGGGATGATGTTCGTCACGCCGATGATCACGCTCACGAGCAGGGCATAGGGCATGTTCAGGATCGCGCAGACGATGTAGCAGATCACGCCTATGATGAGCGAGTCCAGCAGCTTCCCGTTGAGAAAGCCGATGAAGGTGCGGTCCGTGAAGTCCAGACCCTCGAGAAACTTCCGGGCAGCCTCCGGCGAGAGCAGGCTGTAGAGCAGGCGCTTGGCGTTGGCGGAATAGGTCTCGATGTCGCTGAGCAGATAGACGGAGACGATGATGCCGATGACCAGGTTGTACACGCCCGTCAGCACATAGCGCACGCCGGACGAGACGTTTGACAGCAGGCTGCCGAGACCGGGGAGCACCGTCGTCTGCAGCCAGCTCATCAGATCCTCGTTCATGTCGCCCAGCATGTCGGTGACGTAGCTGCGCACCTCCGGGAAGTCGGTGAGCATCTTGGTCACCCAGGCGGTGAGACGCTCGATGTAGATCGGGGAGTTGATGACGATGGTCTCGATGCTGCTGTACAGCTGTGGGATGATGAGGAAGAACAGGCCCGTCACGACGGCCAGCAGAAAAATCTCCGAGCACAGCACCGACAGCACGCGGGAGATCCGCCTGCCGGTGTGTTTTGTGTTCTTGGCGAACAGACGCGCAAAGAGGGGCGCGAAGACCCGCTTCTCCAGCGTCCGCACCAGCGGATGGAGCAGATAGGTGAGCACAAGGCCCCAGATGAAGGGGCTGAGGATACGCGTGAGCGCGCGCAGGGCCGCGCCGACGAGCGAGATGTAATTGAGCGCCATGAAAAACAGGATGGCGCAGGCAATCACGCAAAAGGCCGTGATCCCCCAGTAGAGATATTTCTTATCCCATTTGAACCGTCTCATGCTCTCTGCTTCCCCCTGCCGGCAAATCGTGAAGCGCTGTAAAGGTATTGTAATCTCCGCCGCTTCCGCCGTCAAGCCGCAGGATGAGAAGTTTTCCCTTTGTTCATCTTTTGTAATTATGTTATGTCAACCGCTTGCTGCTTATTCGTGCCGGATCTGCATGGTATGAACTGTTGAAAACCCTGTTGGAAGTGTTGATAACCTGTCCGTTTTCCCGTGGCCGACGTCTGCTTTCCCGCAAATATTCTCGCGAAAAAAGTCGATATATACATAATCCTGTAAACCGATGCATATCACTCTTTTGTCACACATAGCTTTTCAGCAGACATGAAGCGAAGGAGTGCGATGCCATGAAACGTGCCGTATGTGTTGTCCTGCTGCTCTCTCTGCTCTCCGGCCTGCTCGCCGCGGCACCCGCCGGGAGCGCGGAGCTGACGGTCGCCGCCCCGTCCGCCGTGCTGATGGAGAAGGAGACGGGCGCCGTGCTCTATGACAAGAACGCGCTGGACACGGGCTTTCCCGCCAGCATCACCAAGATCATGACCATGCTGCTGATCGTCGAGGCCATCGAAAACGGCGTGCTCTCCCCGGACGACACCGTCACCGCCAGCGAGCGCGCGGCCTCCTTCGGCGGCAGCTGCGTCTATCTCGAGCCCGGCGAGCGGATGAGCGTGCGCGAGATGCTCAAGTGCATCGCGGTGGTCTCGGCCAACGACTGCGCCGTCGCCATGGCCGAACATCTCTGCGGCAGCGAGGAGGTCTTCGTGCGCCGCATGAACGAGCGCGCGCGGGAGCTGGGGCTCGAGCACACGCATTTTACCAACTGCACGGGGCTGTTCGACGACGGGGAGCACTTCACCTGCGCGCTGGACGTGGCGCGCATGTCGCGCGAGCTGATCGGCCATGAGAGCATCAAGGAGTACACGACCATCTGGATGGACTCCATCCGCGGCGGCGACTTCGAGCTGGTCAACACCAACAAGCTCGTCAGCCGCTACCCCGGCTGCACCGGGCTCAAGACGGGCTACACCTCCACGGCGCGCTACTGTCTGGCGGCCACGGCCGAGCGCGCGGGCGTGGAATACATCGCCGTGGTCATGCACTGCGACACGGCCGAATCCCGCAACCGCGACGCCGAGGCCCTGCTCAACTACGCCTTCGCGGGCTTTCGCCTGATCCCGCTGCAGGGCGAGGGGCAGACGCTCCCGGCCCTGCCCGTCGCTCTCGGGAAGCGGGACACGGTGGCGCTGCGCTTCGACGGGCCCGAAAAGCTCCTGGCCCGCAAGGGCGGCGAGCCCTCGTACGCGCTCTCCCTGCCCGCTTCGGTCCCGGCCCCGGTCGAAGAGGGGGCGCGTCTCGGCGCCCTGCGCGTTACCCTCGGCGGCGAGATGCTGGCGGAGGTGCCGGTGATCGCGGCGGAGTCGGTGCCGCACATCGGCTTCGGCGGGCTGGCTCTGCGTCTGGCCGGGAGCCTGGTGGGACTGTAGTCCTGCAGGGGAAGAGCGGCTGTAAAAAAGTTTTCTTTACAAAGCCCGTCGGGCATGATACCATAGAAACAAGAAGCGGCGGGCCGCAGGCCCGCCGAAAATCACATTCAGAATTTACCCCGAAAGGGGAAGGAGGTCATTCATATGGCAAAATGGGTTTGCCCCGTATGCGGCTATGTCCATGAGGGCGACACGCCCCCCGAGTTCTGCCCGGTCTGCAAGGTCCCCGGCAGCAAGTTCAAGAAGCAGGAGTCTGAGCTGAGCTGGGCCGCCGAGCACGTCGTCGGCGTCGGCAAGCAGTTCGGCGCGGACGTCCCCGCCGAGGTTCAGGAGGAGATCATCAAGGGCCTGCGCTCCAATTTCGAGGGCGAGTGCTGCGAGGTCGGCATGTATCTGGCCATGGCCCGCGTCGCCCATCGCGAGGGCTATCCCGAGATCGGCCTGTACTGGGAGAAGGCCGGTCTGGAGGAGGCCGAACACGCCGCCAAGTTCGCGGAGCTGCTGGGCGAGGTCCTCACCGACAGCACCAAGAAGAACCTGCAGATGCGCGTCGACGCCGAGAACGGCGCCACCGCCGGCAAGACCGATCTGGCCAAGCTCGCCAAGAAGTACAATCTTGACGCCATCCACGACACCGTGCATGAGATGGCCCGCGACGAGGCCCGCCACGGCAAGGCCCTCAAGGGTTTGCTGGATCGTTACTTCAAGTAAGCCGCAAGGCGCGATATTTCCTGCTGTTTCAAAACCGCTCCCCGTATGGGGAGCGGTTTTCGTTCGGCATGATCAGCGGAACATATCCTCCAACGGCAGATGCGGCAGGGCGGACGCCGGTCTTCTCCGACCGCAGAAGCCCGACAGATAGCGCCGGAGCTCCTCCCGCCGGACCGTTCTCCTGTCAGGAGAGGCCTCGCCGCTGCCGTCCTCGAGCTGCCATCCGGCTTTTTCGCACAGCAGGCGAAGCAGAAGCTCCTCCTGCCTGTTGAAATCCTCGTAGTAGCGTCTTCCGTACCGGAGCAGACCGTTGTCCCCGGCGTCCAGCATGGCGTACAGAGACGCCCGTACAGCGGATCGAGCGCGGCGAGTCTCGGGAACAGGCGCTTGTTCGCGGGAAGCAGATACTGCAGTCTGCCGTCCGAGGTGCAGATATCGAAGGTGAACTGCTCGTCGGCCATGATCTTCATCAGCGCGATGCAGTCCCGCCGCTTTTCGTCCGGGACGCGCTTTGCAAGGGAGACGAAGTCGGCCATGAAAAGGGTCTCCCTGCGCTTGCGGCTGTTGGAGAAGTCCTCGAAACGGACTGTATACTCGTCCTTTTCGCAGTGCATGAGGTCCTCGGTGAAGCCGAGCAGATACCGGCATTCTCCCCGGTTGAAGCGTGCGGGCCCGTCGTAGTCGTGCTGATCCGCCCGGCCCAGAAATTCGCTGCCGCCGAGCAGATCCAGAAGATGCTCCATCACCTGCATGCTCCGGTGCACCTCCCGATTGCTGCAGAGCGTCTGGAGGAAATAGAACATCAGCATCGAGCGGATCGGGATGGCGACGGTCTCGTGCAGCTCCATGATGCTCCGGACGTGCAGGTCGTCCCGTTTCCGGCAGATCAGGGCGTTGGAGCACATCATGATGGGCACGCCGAAATTTCGATTCCGGTATTTGCTCTTCTCCATGACCCAGTCAAACACGCCGTCGGCGGAGACCTCCTCCGGCACGGGCTGCAGCAGACCCTTTGCCGCCAGCGCCGACAGGACGATGCCGTCGTACGCGAAGAGGTCGCCGTCTTCCCCCGGCAATTCCTCGTAGCAGTCCCATTCCCGGAAAACGATCGGGCGTCTGCTCCCGGTCTGCCGGAAGCGCTCTTCCAGCAGCTCGCAGAAGGCGCCCGAGCCGTTGAGGTCGAAGTAATAAAAGATGATGGGGGAGAGGCCCTCGTCTGCGGATGGGATGGGTTTTTCTTCCATGCGATTCACCTCACGCTGTTATTGCAGTCCGGAGCGGGGACGCGGCGCTGATCCGCAGCGGGATACCCGCTATGCTTTCTTCAGCCGCCGCTTGACGAGATCGACCGCTTTCTGCATCAGGATCGGCAGAACAAAGCCCGCGGCGATATAGAAAATCATGAAGACCCGGCCGCCGGGCGTGTAGTAGTATACGAGATTGGATTTGAACTGCTCCATATCGAAGCTCTGGCAGAAGGGGGTCGCGGCCTTCAAAAGAGCAAAGCCGCCTTTGACGAGCATGAATCCCAGAAGGTGATTTTCCATGATGGAAAAGCTGTTGTCCGCCACCGCGTTGACCCATCGGTCCCGGGCGAGCGTCGGCTCGACCAGGCGTGCTGCCCGCAGCCAGAAGGCGATGCCGATCGCACCGGCGATGAAGGGCGTCAGCAGGCCGTCGTTGAGGTTGTCGAGGCGGGAGAAGGTGTAGCTCGGGAAGTGGCCGACGATAACGACCAGCAGATACTGCGCGAGAAAGCACAGCGCGAAGTAAGGCAGGTCCGGCAGGCGGTCGAAGTCCTCCAGCACGCGGCGGTAGAAGATTCCGAGGCCGTAAAAGGGGAGGAAGAAGAGCAGGCGGACCAGCACTACCATCCAGTAGCCCCGGATGTGCAGGTTCGACAGCCAGACCCCGAGCATGCCGAGCAGCACATAGCCCGTGAAGACGGCGCACTCCCGCCGCCGTGAGCCGGAGGGGGAGAAGAGTTTCCGAAGCAGGGCATTGCAGACCTCCGTCATGAACAGAGGGGCGACGAACCACGAGGCCATGTTGAACTCAAACTGCGAGCCGTCGATCAGGGGCATGAGGAAGAGGTTCCGGAGATCGGGCATCAGGCCGATCGTAAAGCCGAAGCGGCGGGTGACGAGCACCACCAGCGCATAGAAGAAGTTCCAGAGATACAGCGGCACCAGCAGGATCTTCGCCTTGCGGGCGACGTAGGCGGGGATGTTCCGCCCGCTCTCGTCCCGGTAGAAATAGCCGGAGCAGAAGATGAAGAGGGGAACGGCGAAGGCGAAGGAGGAAAACCAGTCGAACAGCAGCGTGGGACCTTCCCCGTTGGTGTGCGCGAAAACAATGGCATACATGCCCAGCGCGTAGAGAAACTTGAAGCGATAATCCGTCTTTCCCGCCACGGCCGCCGCCCCCCTTCACAAAAGATGCGTTCATTGTAGCAGTTGCGCCGAAGCTTTGCAAGGGGAGAATTCCCGCCGCAAAAAAGAGTGGACAAAGCGCCGCCCATCCTGTATAGTGAAGACACCGGGATACGGATACTACGATACGAAAGGAAACGATCTTCATGAAGTATGTCTGCAATGTGTGCGGCTGGACCTACGACGAGGACGAGGCCGGCGTGAAGTGGGAAGACCTGCCCGACGATTTTGCCTGCGAGCTCTGCGGCGTCGGCAAGGACGACTTCTCCCCCGCGGAATAAGAACAAGGATAAGCACAAGGAAAAAGGACGGAACCGCTTGCGGTCACGTCCTTTTTCCTTGACGGGGCGCAGCCGGCGTGATACACTGAAAATACGATCGAAGCAATCGGAAATACAGAAAAGGAGAGACAAAAATGGACTTCCAGACGATCATCGACTATGCAAAGAAATGCGTGCTGGAGAACTACGCCAACTTCAAAGGCCGCGCCAGACGTGCCGAGTACTGGAGCTTCGCCCTGTGCTCCGGCGTCATCAGCACGGTGCTGAACCTCCTCTATCAGTGGACCAACGCGGGCTTCTTCAGCATCCTGGCCTACATCTTCAGCCTGGCGATCCTTGTGCCCGGCCTCGCCGTCGCGTGGCGCCGCCTGCACGACATCGGCAAGGGCGGCGGCTGGTACTTCATCGTCCTGATCCCCATTGTCGGCTGGATCCTTCTGATCGTGTGGCTCTGCAAGGACAGCCAGCCCGGTGAGAACGAGTTCGGCCCCAACCCGAAGGAATAAGATTCCTAAGCAGAAGACGAAACTGTCAGAGCCCCGAGGGATAAACCCGCGGGGCTCTGCTTGCAGGCAAACGGAACAGACTATGAATCGGCATATCGGATCGCGCTGTGCGAAGCCGTAATGAAAAAGACGCAGAGGGAAACAGCATGGAAAACACGAAACTGCCGGACGACGCGCTGCGCGGCGTCAGCGCCGGCGCGGCAAAGCCAAAATATATCTCCGCCTTCTTCTGCGAGGCCTGCGGCAAAACCATCCGCCTCAGCGGCGTCTATCTCGAGGAGCGGGCGAAAAAAGAGCACAACGCCAAATTCCACCCGGGGCTTAAAAAATAAGGCGCTTGCGGACGGCGCGCGCCTGTGGTATGATGCCTCCGGCGACAGGAAAGGAGGGGACGCGCATGAAGGGACAGACAAAGAAGCTTGCGGTCTCGGCGCTGCTGCTGGCGGCGGACGTGATTTTGACGCGCGTGCTGGCCTTCAACACGCCGCTGATGAAGATCGGCCTCGGCTTTGCGGCGACGGCGCTGTGCGCCCTGCTCTACGGGCCCTGGTGGACGGCGGGCGTCGCGGCCCTCGGCGATGTGCTGGGCTCGCTCCTGTTCCCGACGGGGGCCTATTTCCCCGGCTTCACGCTGACAGCGGCCTGCACGGGCCTGCTCTTCGGCCTGTGCCTGTACCGGCGCGGGGCGGACTGGCGCTTCCCTGTCCTGGCCGCCGCGCTCAACTGCGTGCTGATCTCGTGGCTCGCCAACACCGCGATGATCAGCTATATCTCCGGCACGCCCTACACGACCCTTTTGGGCGTCCGGGCCGTCCAGCTCACGGTGATGCTGCCGCTGCAGGCCCTGGTCCTGCTGTGGCTGACCCGCTCTCCCCTCATCCGCCGCGTGCTGGACGAGGCAAAGAAACCGTAAGGGCGATTCACGAATCGCCCGCCGCCCCCCTGCCTCGCCCCTTGGGGAGAGGTGCCCGGTGCGCACACCGGCCGAAGGATCTTAAGCGTTCGATGCGACGCAGGTTCAGATTCTTCGACTCGCTCCGCTCGCTCGGAATGACATGGTTAAGAGAGTCGCAGCCGTAGGGGACGACGCCCTCGGCGTCCCGTGCTGAACAATCGAAAAAGTGCAGAAATCCCGGGCGAACTCGCAGAAACGGATTCGCCCGGGATTTGTTATCTCAGTGAAGCGAAACCGCCTCTCTACCCGATCTCCCCCGCCAGGGCCAGCAGCTCCGCCACGGCCCGCGCATTGCCCGCGGCGACCGAGGGCCGCGAGGCGTCGAGCGGCAGCGCCCCGCCTGTCAGCGTGCGGCAGACGCCGCCCGCCTCCTGCACGATCAGCATGCCCGCCGCGTAATCCCAGAGACTGAGCGCGGGCTCGAAGTACACGCCGCAGCGCCCCGCCGCGGCCGAGCAGAGGTCGAGCGCCGCCGAGCCCTCGCGCCGGATGTCGAGCCCCGCGAGGAACGCGGCCTTCGCCAGGGCGAAGGTCCTGTCGGCGAACTCGGGATTGTACGGGGCGGTGCCGACGCACACGACGGAGTCGGCGAGCCCCTCGTCCGTGACGCGGATGGGCCTGCCGTTGAGGAAGGCACCCCCGCCGGAGAGGGCAGTGAACATCTCGTCGACATAGGGGTTGCAGATCGCCGCCGCGCACAGCGCGCCCCGGCGCATATAGGCCACCGAGATGCAGCTGTGGTGGAAGCCGCGCACGAAGTTCATCGTCCCGTCGATGGGGTCGATGATGAACACGTGCTCGGCGTGCAGATCGTCGTGCCGGTCGTTCTCCTCGCAGAAAAAGCGCGCGTCCGGCAGCGCAGCAGACAGGCACTCCATCAGCAGGGCCTGCACCCTGCGGTCGTATTCGGTCACCACGTCGCGGCGGCTGCTCTTGCATTCGGCCAGCACCCCGCGCGCGTGCAGCATCAGCGCCGCCGCCTCGCGCTCGGCGCCGCAGATGAGCTCCAGGATCTCGTGATCGGTCATGCCATCATCTCCCCAACAGACTCAACGGGATTATATCACAGTTTCGCCCGTTTGTCGATTGTTCCGGCGGAGAAGCCGCGCCGAAGCGACAGAATTGGTGAAAATTGTGAAGCCCTTTTACTTGACATAACACCGGAAAGACGGTAAAATAGCTTAGTTGATATTATGGGGGAGCATGGGGAGTTCTCCTATTGATATTACTTTTCCATTACGACGGGCGCGCTTGATAATGATTATATGCAGGCGAAACGCCATAACGCGTTTTGCCATATATTCATTGCAATGAGAATCGCGCAAATGATTCTTTGAATCATTTGCTGCCAAACTTATCGTTTGGCAGAGAAAACAATCGAATGATCGATTGTTTTCTCTAAGCGATGATCATGATGGCCCGTCTTCCGAGCAATAGATGAAATCAATATCTATCACGGTAACCACCGCAAAATTCTGAAAGAATGGAGGTGTGTTTACTTTTGATGCCAATTGTGCTAGCCATCGTCCTGGCGCTTGTCCTGGGCGCGGCCGGCTTTGCACTCGGCGTGCTGTACCGCAAAAAGGTCGCCGAGCGTGAGATCGTCAGCGCTGAGGAGGAAGCCAAGCGCATCATAAACGACGCGATAAAGAGTGCAGAGAGCAAGAAGCGTGAAGCTCTCGTTGAGGCAAAGGAAGAAATACACAAAAACCGCTCCGAATATGAGCGGGAAGTCAAAGAGCGCCGGAGCGAGCTGTCGAAGCAGGAGCGCCGCCTTCAGCAGAAGGAGGAGAACCTCGACCGCAAGCTCGATTCCGCCGACAAGAAGAACGAGACCCTGGCGGCGAAGATCGCCCAGGTGGACGCCCAGCAGCAGGAGATCGCCCTGGTCAAGAAGAGCCAGATGGAGATGCTGGAGAAGATCTCCGGCTTCACCTCTGAGGAGGCCAAGGCCTATCTGATCGCCAACGTCCGCGACGAGGTCACCCATGAGATGGCCCTCAAGATCAAGGAGCTTGAGGCCCAGTTCAAGGAGGAGGCCGACGACCGCGCCAAGGAGATCATCGCCACCGCCGTCCAGCGCTGCGCCGCCGACCACACCAGCGAGATCACCGTCTCCGTCGTACCTCTCCCCAACGACGAGATGAAGGGCCGCATCATCGGCCGCGAGGGCCGCAACATCCGCAGCATCGAAACGCTGACGGGCTGTGATCTGATCATCGACGACACGCCCGAGGCGATCACCGTCTCCAGCTTTGATCCCGTCCGGCGCGAGGTCGCGCGCCTGGCGCTCGAGAAGCTGATCCAGGACGGCCGCATCCACCCCGCCCGCATCGAAGAGATGGTCGCCAAGGCCCAGAAGGAGGTCAACGCCACCATCAAGGCCGAGGGCGAGCGCGCCATGTTCGAGACGAACATCCACGGCCTCCACCCCGAGATCGTGAAGCTGCTCGGCCGCATGAAGTACCGCACCAGCTACGGCCAGAACGTGCTCAACCACTCCATCGAGGTCTCGCACGTTGCGGGCCTGATGGCCGCGGAGCTCGGCGTCGACGTCAACACCGCCAAGCGCGCGGGCCTGCTGCACGACCTGGGCAAGGCCATCGACCACGAGGTCGAGGGCAGCCACGTCACCATCGGCGTGGACATCGCCCGCCGCTACAAGGAGTCCGAGGCCGTCATCCACTGCATCGAGGCCCACCACGGCGACGTGGAGTGCCGCACCATCGAGGCCTGCCTCGTCCAGGCGGCGGACGCGATCTCCGCATCACGCCCCGGCGCGCGGCGCGAGAACATCGAGAACTACGTCAAGCGCCTCGAAAAGCTCGAGGAGGTCTCCAAGAGCTTCCCCGGCATCGCGAGCTCCTACGCCATCCAGGCGGGCCGCGAGATCCGCATCATGGTCAAGCCCGAGGACGTCAGCGAGGATCAGATGGTCCTGCTGGCCCGGGACATCGCCAAGAAGATCGAGGAGGAGCTGACCTATCCCGGTCAGATCAAGGTCCATCTCCTGCGCGAGACCAAGGCCATCGACTACGCCAAGTAAACAAAGAGCAAAAAAGAAGCTCCGCAGATGTTTCATCTGCGGAGCTTCTTTTTGCAAGTGTGTTTTCTTATTCGGATACGGACTCGGACTCGGCCTGCGCGGACCTGGCGGCCAGCGCGCGCTGCAGCCAATCCTTGCCGTCGACGTACTTGGACACGATGTAGGTGGAGACGTAGTCCATCGCGGCGTTGACCATGGTGGCGGGGGGATCGACCAGGTCGCCGAGGGCCCACGCGATGGGCAGGGCCAGCGCGAGCTGCTCGGGGAAGAAGATGGAGCAGAGCACCATCTCGCCCGTGCCGCCGCCGCCGGGGATACCGGACATGGCGACCGAGGAGAACACGGCGACGATGATCGCGAGGATCGCGCGGCCGGTGGAGAAGTCCTGGCCGAAGAAGGCGAAGAGGAAGGCGACCTTGATGATGGCGCTCATGGCGGAGCCGTCCATATGCATCGTCGCGCCGAGCGGGATGACGATCTCGCTGACGTCCTTGGACACGCCCGTGTCCTCGCAGGCCTCCATGTTGGTGGGGATGGTCGCGACGGAGGAGCAGGTGCCGAAGGAGACCGCGGCGGGGGCGAAGAGGTGCTGCCACATGACCTTCTCGGCGCCCTTGCCGCCGCCGAAGCGGGCGTAGATCGGGGCGAAGACGAACATGTACACAAAGGCGACCACGTAGTAGATCACGAGGGTGCGGCCGTAGCCCTTGAGGAACTCGGGGCCGAAGGTGGCGACGAGGTAGGCGAAGAAGCCGAAGAAGCCGATGGGCGCGTAGTAGGTGATCAGGCGCATGGTCTTCATCAGGCAGGCGTTGATGTCGGCGAGGAGCTTCGCCGTCATGGTCTCCTTGCCGCCGGCCATCTGCACGCCGAAGCCGAAGAGGATCGCGGCGACGATCAGGGGCAGGATGGCCCTGCGGCTGAAGAGCTCGGTGAAGTCGGGCTTGGTGAAGAAGTTGATGATGAGCTTGGTGACGTCGACGGCCTCGGCCTCGGCGGGCTCGAGCGCCTCAAAGCCGACGGGCACGACGCCGACGACACGGACGATCACATACATAATAAGCGCGGCGATGGCGGCGGTGCACAGGAAGGTGACGACCGTGGTGCCCATGACCTTGCCGGCTTTCCGGGCGCTGACCATATTGGCGACGGCGCTCGCGATGGAGAAGAAGACCAGCGGGACCACGACGCAGAACATCAGATTGATGAAGATCGTGCCCAGCGGCTCCAGGACCGTGGCGCCCGGCCAGACCCAGCCGGTGATGGCGCCGGCGACCATGCCGAAGACCATCGTCAGCGTGAACCAGTTGTTCTTGAAGAAATTGTTGGACTGCATGCAGGGATCACTCCTTTCAGATGGGCCTATTATATTTGCGAGCTTTTGCCAGGTAAATTGCAAAGCATGCTTGATACATTGCAAAAAGTGCTGTATAATACGCTAAAGCACGAAAATGGACAGGGGGGCGGCAGGCATGAAGGAGCGCAGCGGGGTGAACCGGGCGGGCTACCTGCGGGAGAGCTACCACTATTTCCATCTGCGCGACAGCGCCGGGCAGGAGCTGGACTATCACTTTCACGAGTTTGACAAGCTGGTGATCCTGCTCTCGGGCCGGGTGGACTATCTGGTGGAGGACCGCAGCTATCCGCTCGAGCCCTGGACGGTGCTGCTGGTGCGGCACCACGCGATCCACAAGGCGCTCATCGACCGGACCGAGCCCTACGAGCGCATCATCCTCTATCTGGACCGGCGCTACTTTGACCGTGTGATGCCCGGGGCGGGGCTGCTGGACAGCTTCGATGAGGCGGACCGCCGCGGGGCGCACCTGCTGCGCGCCTCCGGGGAGCAGCTCAGGGAACTGCAGGAGGCGATCGCCGCCTATGAGCGCGCTGCGGCGGACACGCGCTTCGGGGCCGAGGCCATGTGCGAGACCTTGATCATCCAGCTTCTGATCCACGTCTCGCGGCTGTCGGAGGCGGAGCCCGCGGGGCCCGAGCGCAGCGCGGACCCGAAGATCCAGCAGGTGCTGAGCTATATCAACGAGCATTTCAGCCGCGAACTGACGGTCGAGGAGCTGGCGGCGCTGGTGTACATGAGCCGCTATCATTTTATGCGCTATTTCAAGGCGCAGACCGGCATGACGGTGCACGCCTGCATCAAGCAGAAGCGCCTGGTGCACGCGGCGCGCCTGATCCGCGAGGGCGTGAGCGCAGTCAAGGCCGCGGAGATGAGCGGCTACAACGACTATTCCGCTTTCCACCGCGCCTTCAAGGCCGCCTTCGGCATCAGCCCCGGCAAGATCATGAAATGAAAAAACGGGAGCCCCGGACAAGTGCCCGGGGCTCCCGTTTCCGCGTCCTATTCTGTTTTATACGCGCGAAGCCTCTCCTTCACACCGTCCGCCTCGCGGAGCAGGCGGCGCGCCTCGTCCTCGAGCGCGCGCCCGGCCTCGGTCAGCGTCTGGCTGCGGTTGGAGCGCACGAACAGCGCCGTGCCCAGCTCGCGCTCGAGCGCCGCCACCGTGCGGCTGACGGTGGAGTGGCTGACGTAGAGCGCGCGCGCCGCGGGGGAGAAGCCCCCCGCCTCGGCCGCGGCGAGGAAGACGCGAAGCTGCTCCAGCTCCATCAGTAGGCGAAGACGTGGGGCAGCAGGTCCGAGAGCTTGTAGCTCACGTAGCGGTCGCCGACCTTGGCGCAGAGCACCTCCATCTCGGGGGAGAACTCGGCCAAAAACTGGCGGCAGGCGCCGCAGGGCGTGCACCAGTGCTCGCTGTCGGCGTAGATGGCGATGCGGCGAAACTCTCTGCGGCCCTCGCTGACGGCCTTGCAGCAGGCGGTGCGCTCGGCGCAGATCGTGGAGCCGAGGGCGGCGTTTTCCACGTTGCAGCCGGTGAAGACGGAACCGTCCGAACACTCGAGCGCCGCGCCGACGGCGAAGCGGGAATAGGGGACGTAGGCGTTCAGCGACGCCGCCTTGGCTTTGGATAACAATTCTCTGTCGGTCATTTCTCTTCTCCCTTTCAATTTATAATTAATCGAGCATGATTTCCCAATCCTTAAATCCAAAGAACGGGTTGCCGATATTCGGGTTCAATCCTCGAATCACGCCGCGGTGCACGATGAGCTGCTGGCTCTCGAAGCCGATGGCGATGAGCGCGCCGTTGGTGTTGATGTATTCGCACAGCTGCTGGTAGACGTAGGGCCGCTGGGCGGCGGCGCAGGCGAGATAGCTGTTGATCATGGCCACGTAGCCGGTGTCGCGGCTGCGGGAGTAGTTGAGATCGCTGTCGGGGTCGAGCAGCTCGGTCAGATCGAAGTTGTTGCGCAGCTTGACCTCGCCGTAGTACATGTCGAAGTCGCCCTCCTCCAGCGCGGTCTGAAAGTCGGCCCAGGTCAGCTCCCGCACCGTGACCTTGACACCGATGCTCGCCATATCGCTGGCGAAGCGGCGCACGACGCCGGCCTTGGCGCTCGAGTCGGAGCAGACGATGAAGTTGACGTCGATATCCTGCGGGCTGCCCGACATATATTCGAGCATCCCGTCGTCGTCGTAGTCGCGGATGCCGGAGTTTTCCAGTACGACCCGGCACAGCTCCAGATTGTAGCCGAGCTGGGCGGCGTAGTCGGCGGGGTAGTCGGCGCAGGCGGGGTGCATGGGCAGGGCCGCGGCGACGGCGTTGCCGTGCATGAGGTTCTCTTCGAAGTTGACGCGGTCGAAGGCGTAGACCATCGCCTGCCGGAAGCCGCTGAAGCGGGCGATGGGCCCCTCCTCGTTGAACATGATGTAATGGAGGTTTGTGGTGTTGAAGTTGCGGATCTCGTTGGAGGCGGAGTAGCCGAGGTTGGTATAGCTCGAGGGGTCGTTCGTGACGGCGTCGATGATGCCGTCCTCGAAGTTCTCGAGGATGGCGTCGGCAGTGTTGAAGGTCACGAGATGGATGGTGTCGATGGGCAGGTCCTCATAGCCCTCGTAGCCCTCGTAGGCGACGAGCGCGTCGCCCTCTTCGTTGTAGGTATAGGGCCCCGAGCCGAGGGGGCGCTTCTCGTCCATGGAGCCGGCCTTGATGATCGGGATGTTCAGGAGTTTGGCAAACTGCGTGTCCCCGATGCCGAGCGTGACGTAGAAGTGTCCTTCGTCGTAGCCCGAGCCCTGGTAGCTGGCGAAGCGGCCGCGGAAGCGGTCCTGCGTGGCGACGGCGCGCTCGAGCGAGTAGCGGATATCGTTGCCGGTGACGGGCGTGCCGTCGTGGAAGACGTGGCCGGGGTTGATGGTGAAGATCCAGTAGGTGGCGGTGTCGTTGGGCGTGCCCTCGTCGAGCACGTTGGGCACGACGTTGAACTCGTTGTCGAGCTCCACCATGTTCTCGTACACCAGATTGCACACGAGCTGGTTGGAGTGGTTGGTGGCGAGGATGGGGTTGAGGCTGTAGTCCTCGTTGTAGTTGAGGGAGAAGATGTTGTCGGCGGCCTCGTGGCGCGTGACGTCCTTGCCCTGGGTGGACATGGGCACGCCGTCGCCGTAGAGCGCGCCGGAGCCGACGGAGCAGCCGGCCGTAAAGAGCAGCGCCGCGCACAGCAGCAGGGACAGGAGCTTTTTCTTCATCGGTCCGCGTCCTCCAGCATGATCCCGGCGGCCTGACTGCCGCGCCGGCCGCGGGTGTAGCGGTGGGACCAGTATTTGTCGTGGCTGCAGAAGGTGCACTCGCCGGAGATGTCGATATTCGAAGCCGGAACGCCGAGCTGCATGAGCCGCCGGGCGTTGGCCGCGCGCAGATCGACCATGGTCTTGCCGTCGGCGCGTCGGTCAAAGAGGCCCGTGACGTCCCCGCTGAGCCAGGCCGTGACGGCGTCGGGCACGTCGTCGTCGGTCTCGAAGCAGCAGCGCCCGATGGAGGGGCCGAGGGCCGCGCGGACGCTTTCGGGCGCCGCGCCGAGGGAGGCCATGGCCTCCAGCGCGTTTTTCAGAATGTCGGAAACCGAGCTGCGCCAGCCGCAGTGGATCGCCCCGGCGACGCCGTGCTCCCCGTCCCACAGCAGAACGGGCACGCAGTCGGCGACAAAGCAGAAGATGGGCAGCCCCTTCTCCGCGGTCACGATACCGTCGGCCTTGTAGGGCGTTTCGGACATGCAGACATGGCGGTCCGCGGCGGTGACGATGCGCACCTCGTTTTTATGTACCTGATGCGTCACGGCGGCGTCGTCGATCCCGACGCCGAACAGGGCGCAGAAGCGGCGGTAGTTTTCCCGCACGCGCGAGCGATCGTCGCCCCGACCCGAGTCGAGATTGAGCGAAGCGAATTCGCCCTCGCTCACCCCGCCGAAGCGTGTGGTGAAGGCGTGCCTCGCCCCGATCAGCGTCGAGCGCATGTATACCAGTCCGTTTTCGTTTTCTTCGATAAATGCCATTGTAACCTCAGATCAGAGCGGAGAGTGGAGTGTGGAGAGTGGAGTTGTGGTATCCGCTGCGCGGATGATTATAATCGCGCTGCAGGCGCTCCTTAACTCCACTCTTCACTCTCCAAACTCCACACTTATTTCTCGTTTCTCCCGCAGCACTCCTTGTATTTGAGCCTGCGGCTGCCGTCGGCCTTCATCTTCCCGCAGGGGCATGGGTCGTTGCGCCCGGGCTTGGGGACCTTCTTGACGGGCTTTTTCTTGACCGGCTCGCCGCCGACGTTGGCGGCGGCGTTCTTCGCCACGGCCTTGCGCTCGATGGGCGCTTCGCGGCGGATGCGCACGGTGTAGAGGCGGCGCACGGTCTCCTCGCGGATGCCGTGGACCATGGCCTCGAACATGTCGAAGCCCTCCTGCTTGTAGGCGTCGATGGGCTTGACAGAGCCGTAGCCGCGCAGGCCGATGCCGCGCTTGAGCTCGGTCATGGCGTCGATGTGATCCATCCAGTACTCGTCCACCACGCGCAGCATGATGACGCGCTCGAGCTCGCGCATGAGCGGCGTGCCGTTCGGCGCGGGGCCGAACTCGACCTCGCGGTCGGCGTAGACCTGGTCGGCCAGCTCCTGCACGACCTTGGTGACGGCCTCGCACTTGGCGTAGCCGCCGAAGGTCTCGATGCGGAAGGTGCCGGGGCGCATGAAGAGCTTCTCGAAGGGCTGCAGCGCCGCGTCGAGCTGCTGCTGCGTCTCGGCCCCGGTGCCCGCGAGCCCGTCGGTGACCGTGGAGGCGACGAACTCGTGCACCATACCGATGATCTGGCCGCGGATGTCCTCGCCGTCGAGGACCTTGCGCCGCTCGCCGTAGATGATGTTGCGCTGCTGGTTCATGACGTCGTCGTACTCCAGCACCGCCTTGCGGGTCTGGAAGTTGCGGCTCTCAACGGTCTTCTGGGCCTGCTCGATCGCGCCGGAGAGCATCTTGTGGTCCAGCGGCGTGTCGTCGTCGACCTTGAGCGCGTCCATCATGTTCATCACGCGCTCCGAGCCGAACAGGCGCATGACGTCGTCGGTCATGGCGAGGTAGAAGCGGCTCTCGCCCGGGTCGCCCTGACGGCCGGCGCGGCCGCGCAGCTGGTTGTCGATGCGGCGCGACTCGTGCCGCTCGGTGCCCAGGATGAACAGACCGCCCGCGGCCTTGACCTGCTCGGCCTCGGCGTCGGTGTCCTTTTTGTGGGCCTGCATGCGCTCGCGGAAGAGGGCGCGCGCCTCGAGGATGGTCTCGTCCTCGGTCTCGGCGTAGCCGGTGGCCTCGGCGATGACCGCGTCCTCGTAGCCCGCCTTGCGCAGGTCGGCCTTGGACATATATTCGGCGTTGCCGCCGAGGGTGATGTCGGTGCCGCGGCCGGCCATGTTGGTCGCGATCGTGACGGCGCCGAGCTTGCCCGCCTGGGCGACGATCTCGGCCTCCTTCTCGTGGTACTTGGCGTTGAGCACCGTGTGGGGGATGCCGCGCCGCTTGAGCAGGGAGGAGATGTACTCGCTCTTCTCGATGGAGACCGTGCCGACCAGCACGGGCTGACCCTTCTCGTGGCACTCGACGATCTGCTCGATGATCGCGTGGTTCTTGCCGATGTCGTTCTTGTACACGACGTCGGGGTGGTCGATGCGGATCACGGGCTTGTTGGTGGGGATCTCGATGATGTCGAGCTTGTAGATCGCGGCGAACTCTTCGCTCTCGGTGACGGCGGTGCCGGTCATGCCGGAGAGCTTGCCGTACAGACGGAAGTAATTCTGGAAGGTGATGGTGGCGAGGGTCTTGTTCTCCTTCTGGACGTCGACGTGCTCCTTGGCCTCGATGGCCTGGTGCAGACCCTCGGAGTAGCGGCGGCCGAGCATGAGGCGGCCTGTGAACTCGTCGACGATGATGATCTCGCCGTCCTTGACGATGTAGTCGATGTCGCGCTTCATGATGCCGTGGGCCTTGAGCGCCTGGTTGATATGGTGGGAGAGCGTGGCGTTTTCCATATCGGCGAGGTTTTCGAGCCCGAAGGCGCGCTCGGCCTTGGCGATGCCGCGGGCGGTGAGCGTCGCGGTCCTGGCCTTCTCGTCCACGACGTAGTCGGCGTCGAGATCCTCGCTCTCCTCCTCCTTCTCGTCGACGGAGGCGTAGACGATCTTTTTCAGCCTGCTGACGAAGTCGTCGGCCTGGCGGTAGAGATCGGTGCTCTCGTCGCCCTGGCCGGAGATGATGAGCGGGGTCCTGGCCTCGTCGATGAGGATGGAGTCGACCTCGTCCACGATGGCGAAGGCGTGGCCGCGCTGCACCATCTCGGCCTTGTACAGGGCCATGTTGTCGCGCAGGTAGTCGAAGCCCATCTCGTTGTTCGTGCCGTAGGTGATGTCGCAGTTGTAGGCTTTCCGGCGCTCGTCGCCGTCGAGCCCGTGCACGATCAGCCCGACCGTGAGCCCGAGGAAGCGGTGTACCTTGCCCATCCACTCGCTGTCGCGCCTCGCGAGGTAGTCGTTGACGGTGACGATGTGCACGCCCTCGCCCGTCAGGGCGTTGAGATAGGCGGGCAGCACGGCGACGAGGGTCTTGCCCTCGCCGGTCTTCATCTCGGCGATGCGCCCCTGGTGCAGGACGATGCCGCCGATCAGCTGCACACGGAAGGGCCGCATGCCCAGCACGCGCCAGCTCGCCTCGCGCACCGTGGCGAAGGCCTCGGGCAGAATGTCGTCCAGCGTCTCGCCCGCTTTGATCCGCTCCTTGAATTCGTCGGTCTTGGCGCGCAGCTCCTCGTCGCTTTTGGCGGCGTACTCGTCCGCGAGCGCCTCTATCTTATCCACGATCGGGGTGATGCGCTTGAGCTCCCGATCGGAGTAGCTTCCGAACAGCTTGTCAAACAGTCCCATGGTCCTTGCCTTTCCTCCGCGTGATGGGGATACAGATTCAACATACATCATAGCACAAGAATATGAATAAAAAAAGTCTTATCTTGCAATCTTGCCCTTTGGGGGATTGTATGGTAAAATCCAGATTCGTGGAGAGAAGACAACACCCGCACCCGGCGGGGGAGGAGAGACGCGCATGAACCGGATCGGCTTTGACAACGAAAAATATGTGAAGCTCCAGTCCCAGAACATCCGCGACCGCATCGAGCAGTTCGGCGGCAAGCTGTATCTGGAATTCGGCGGCAAGCTCTTTGACGACTACCACGCCTCGCGCGTGCTGCCGGGCTTCGAGCCGGACAGCAAGGTCAAGATGCTGCTCGAGATGAAGGACGAGGCTGAGATCGTCATCGCCATCTCCGCCGACGATATCGAGCGCTCGAAGAGACGGGGCGACCTCGGCATCACCTACGAGGACGACACCCTGCGTCTGATCGACGCCTTCCGCGGCATCGGCCTGTACATCGGCAGCGTCGTCATCACGCACTACCGCGGCCAGACCATCGCCGACGCCTTCCGCAAGCGGCTCGAGGCCCTGGGCGTCCGCACCTATCTGCACTACATCATCCCCGACTACCCCGCGAACGTCAAGCTGATCGTCTCGGACGAGGGCTTCGGGAAGAACGACTATATCGAGACCGAGCGCAGCCTCATCGTCGTCACCGCCCCCGGCCCCGGCAGCGGCAAGATGGCCACCTGCCTCAGCCAGCTCTACCACGAGAACAAGCGCGGTGTGAGCGCGGGCTACGCCAAGTTCGAGACCTTCCCGGTCTGGAACCTCCCGCTCAAGCACCCGGTGAACCTCGCCTACGAGGCCGCCACGGCCGATCTGGACGACGTGAACATGATCGACCCCTTCCATCTGGACGCCTACGGCGTCACCACCGTCAACTACAACCGCGACGTGGAGATCTTTCCCGTGCTGGAGGCGATCTTCAAATCCATCAGCGGTGATAGCCCCTACAAGAGCCCGACGGATATGGGCGTGAACATGGTGGGCTTCTGCATCTCGGACGACGAGGCCTGTATCGAGGCCTCGAAGCAGGAGATCCTGCGCCGCTGGTACGCCGCCGCGGTCTCCGTGCGCAAGGGGCTGTCCGACCCGGGCGAGGTCCGCAAGATCGAGCTGATCATGAACTCCCTCAACCTCACGCCCGCCGACCGCCCGGTCGTCGCCGCGGCGCTGAAAAAGGCGGAGGACTCCGACGGCCCCGCCGTCGCGCTCGAGCTCAACGACGGGCGCATCGTCACCGGCAAGACGACCTCGCTGCTCGGCGCGTCCTCGGCCTGCCTCATCAACGCCCTCAAGGCCCTGGCCGGCATCGACAAGAAGCTGCCGCTCATCGCCCCGGGTGTCATCAAGCCCATCCAGCATCTCAAGGTGGAGCACCTCGGCAACCACAATCCCCGCCTGCATACGGACGAGCTGCTCATCGCCCTGACGATCTGCGCCGTCACCAACCCCATGGCGGACCTCGCCATCGACCAGCTCTCGAAGCTCAAGGGCTGCGAGGCCCACTCCACGGTCATCCTCTCGCACGTCGACGAGGAGCTTTTCAAGAAGCTCGGCGTCAACATCTCCTTCGAGCCGAAGTACCAGGCCAAGAAGCTGTTCCATAAGTGAGCGCGCATATATCTATATATTGTAGGGGAGGGGCTTGTCCCCTCCCACTTTTTGTGTCCGCCTGTCAGCCGGAAAAAACTTGTGAAACCCTACCAAAAATAATATGAAAAATTCTGCGAAAATCACAAAATTTCGCTTGACATGGCCGCATCGTCCTGCTATATTATTGAAGCGCGCGTAAAAAAGCACGCGCGTTTATGCGAGGAAGCGGGAGATTGCTCGTTTACGAGGTAACTTCCGTGGAGTATGTCCGGTACCGGTCTTTTCCGGTACGCAATCGGGCGGCTGAACCCCCTCCGGTACACGCGTATATCGCGCGGCTCGGAGTGCGAACCGGCCAAAAAGCCGGTTTGTTTTTCGGACGCGGCCTGATACGCACGGTTGTGTGTACAGGAATTTCCGGGGGTGAAAGCGTACGCATAAGGCGGTCCCCAATGCCGCCGATCAAAAAACGTACGAAAAGGAGTACACAAACCATGGCAGCCAGCAAGAACATGATCCGCATCCGCCTCAAGGCTTACGACCACCAGCTCATCGACAAGGCAGCCGAAACCATCGTCGAGGCCGCCAAGCGCACGGACGCCAAGGTCTCCGGCCCCATCCCCCTGCCGACCAAGACCGAGATCGTCACCATCCTGCGCGCCGTCCACAAGTACAAGGACAGCCGTGAGCAGTTCGAGCGCCGCACCCACAAGCGCCTCATCGACATCATCGCCCCCACCCAGAAGACGGTCGAG
>JAILNC010000103.1 GCA_024691985.1 Oscillospiraceae bacterium
AGGAGCACGCGCTTGTCTCCCTCGGCAGCTTCGACACCGCCCGCCGTCAGGAGCCGGGCTACAACGAGACCAAGGCCAAAACCTTCTCCGATGCGCGCATGACATTCACCGAGGAGCAGGTGCGCAAGGAGTGCGCCCGCTGTCTCGGCTGCGGCGCGACGAAGGTGGACGAGTACCTGTGCATCGGCTGCGGTCTGTGCACCACCAAGTGCAAGTTCGACGCCATCAAGCTCAAGAAGGTGCGCGACTGGCACGCCGGCGCCTTTGAGACCATGCCCATCAAGGTCGCCGAGGGTCTTGTCAAGCGCACCGGCAAGATCATCCGCAACAATCTCGGCAAGTAATGCATGAACTCGGTATCTGCGACGCCATCCTCAAAACCGTGGACGGCATCGCAAAGCAGGAGCAGCTCACGTTTGTGAGCCGGGTCACGCTGGAGGTGGGCATGCTCTCTGGCGTCGTCCCCGCTTTCCTCACCGACTGCTGGCAGGCCGTCATCGACGGTACGCCCTATCAGGACACGGAGCTCGCGATCGAGACCGTCAACGGCCTCGCCCGCTGCTACGACTGCGGGCATGAGTTCAGCGCCGATCTGGAAAAGATGTGGTGCCCCAAATGCATGAGCCGCCGCCTTACACCGCTGACGGGCACGGACCTGACGATCAAGGAAATCGAGGGAGACTAGCATGGATTTCAGACCGATGCGCAGAGGCCGTCAGGCCCTTGACCAAGCCGAGACCGAGGCGATCCTTTGCCGCGGCACGGCCGGGACCCTCGCCCTGCTGGGCGACGGGGGCTGGCCCTACGCCGTACCGCTGAGCTATGTGTACCACAGCGGCCGCATCTATTTTCACTGTGCCAAAAGCGGCCACAAGATCGACGCTATCCGCACCTGCGACAAGGCGAGCTTCTGCGTGATCGACAAAAACGAGATCGTGCCCGCGGAGTTCACCACCTATTACCGCAGCGCGATCGTCTTCGGGCGCGCCCGGATCGTGGAGGATGAAGCCGAGCGCATGGAGGCCATGCGCGCCCTCGCCGCGAAATACTCGCCTAAGGAGTCGGAGGACTCCTTCCGCATCGAGATGAAGGTCTCCGGCTCGGCCTCCCTCTGCGTCGTCGCGCTCGATATCGAGCTCATGAGCGGTAAGCAGGCAAAGGAACTGATAAAAAAAGAAGAGTAACACCCATAACGAAAAAGCCTGTCCGATCGGACAGGCTTTTTCATGTTCTGCTTTAGCGTATGAAGTTCGTCGCGGGGCCGCTCTCGGTCTCGGGCTTGGCGATCCCGGCCTTCTCACCGGCCTCGAAGCATTTGAGCATCCACGCCAGATTGCGGGCGAGATTGCGCATTGTGCGCAGGCCCTCCTCGTCCAGCGCGACCTCGCCGGGTGTGCGGCCGTGGGCGATGTTCCAGTAGGTCGAGCCCGCGACGGGCATCCCGGAGATGCCGAAATACTTGTTCAGCACATCGAAGCTTGCGGTCGTGCCGCCGCGGCGCGCGATGGCCAGCGCCGCCCCGGGCTTGTGGGCAAAGCTCTCACCCGAGCTGTGGAACACGCGGTCCAAAAACGAGAGGATGCGCCCGCTCGGGTGGGCGTAGTATACCGGCGTGCCGAAGACGAAGCCGTCGGCCTCCTTCGCTTTGGCGATGAAGGCGTTCACGCCGTCGTCGGTAAACACGCAGCCCTCGTCCGTGCACTGTCCGCAGCCGATGCAGTCGCGCACCGGCTCGCCGCCGAGCTGGAAGATCTCGTACGCGATCCCCTCTTTTTCCAGCTGCCTGCCGATCTCCTCGAGCGCAAGGCCCGTATTGCCCCGCGCCTTGGGGCTCCCGTTGAGCATCAGTACTTTCATGTCCATTCCCCTTTCTCTGTTTGCGTCCATTATACCCTTTTGATCGGTTTTGCACAAGTCCCCGTTGAAAGCGCGCTGAGATCGCGCTATACTGTTCTCAATCAAACCCCGGAGGCCGCCATGTATACCCTTTATGAGATCACCGACTTCACCGATCCCGCGCTGGACGTCTACGCGAGGCTCACCGAAAACCAGCTCGTCAGCCGGGCCGACCCCGAAAACGCCGTCTTCATCGCCGAGAGCCCCGTTGTCATCGAGCGCGCGCTGGACGCGGGCTGCGTGCCCGTCTCCATGCTCATGGAGCGCAAACACGTCGAGGGCAAGGGCGCCGCACTGCTCGCCCGCTGCGGCGACATCCCGGTCTACGCTGCGGAGCTGCCGGTTTTGATACAGCTCACGGGCTTTCATCTCACGCGCGGGATGCTCTGCTGCATGCGGCGTCCCGCTCTTCCCCCGGCAGAGGAACTGTGCCGGGATGCGCGGCGCGTGGCCGTACTCGAAAACGTGATGAACCCCACGAACCTCGGCGCGATCTTCCGCTCCGCGGCGGCGCTCGGCGTGGACGCTGTGCTGCTGACTAGCGCGGGCAGCGATCCCCTCTACCGGCGGGCCGTGCGCGTGAGCATGGGGACCGTCTTCCAGGTGCCCTGGACCTATCTGCCGGAGGGCGACTGGCAGGCGCTGCTGCACGCTCTCGGCTTCCAGACCGCGGCCATGGCCCTGCGGGACGATTCGCTCTCCATTGCGGATCCGCGCCTGCCGGGGATCGGGAAGCTCGCCGTCGTGCTCGGCACAGAGGGGGACGGGCTGGCGTCCGACACCATCGCCGCCTGCGACTACACCGTGCGCATCCCGATGACGCATGGGGTCGACTCGCTCAACGTCGCGGCGGCCAGCGCCGTGGCCTTCTATCAGCTCTGCCTGCTCGCGGGGCAATAGCGTTTTTTCTTCTTTACAAGCGCGGAGAAATCCGCTACAATAGCAGCAGTTTTTACGCCGGGACGTCCCGGCGAAGGGAGAGAGAGCAATGAATTCCCAATACTGGATCATCTTCGCGGCTATCCTGCTCGCGTGTCTTATGGCTTACAAGCCGGAGATGTTCATCCCCAATCCCAAACACAGGACGCCGCGCTTCGTCGCAGCCTTGAAATCCATCGGCACGGTGGTCGCCGGCGTGCTGATCGTCTGGCTGTTCCTGAATCTGTTCCGCAGATAAATGACAAGCTAAGGGCTTGTGTCATCCCGAGCGAAGTCGAGGATCTTAAAGATCTTTCGACTCCGCTCCGCTTCGCTCAAGATGACAAGTTTAAGGGTTGTCTGCACAATGACATGAGCGCCCGGGTTTCCCCGGGCGCTCAAGCTTTTTTATTCTTCGCCTTCGACCTCGAGATCGAGACCCAGCTCCTTCGGGCGAAAACGCGGACAGACGTTTTCGGAGACCTTGATGACGGAGGCGGCCAGACGCGTGCCGATCTCCACGGCGTCGCGCATCGGCTTGCCGTAGGTCAGACCGATGACCACGCCCGCGCAGAAAGCGTCCCCCGCGCCGGTGGTGTCGCGCACCTTGACGTGCTCGGCCGGGAAGAAGCCCCTCTCCCCGTCCCGGCTGGCGTAGACCGCGCCGCGGCTGCCCATGGTGACGACGATGGAGGGGATATTCGCGCTTTCAAGGCGCTGGGGCAGATCCTCGGCCAGCTCCTCGGGCGCGATATCGTCATAGTCTGTAACGAACAGGATGCCGGCCTCCGCCTGATTGCAGACGAAGCAGGCCATGCGCTGCAGAAAGTCGCGGCGCTGGATGGCGATACCCATGTTGGCTACAACGCCGTAGACCGGGATCCGGTATTTCTCGGCCAGATCGAGCACCCGCTTGACGATGTCGCTGCCGACGTCGACCTCGATGACGACGCTGTCGGCATTCCGGAAGATCTCGTCCCCCTGCTCGTCCAGCACCTGCGTGAGCACGTCCATGGCCGGGCGCTTGGAGACGGAGCCCGCGAGATCCCCCGTGTTGTCGAACACCGCGAGCCACATGCCCATCCCGTCGGGGACGGAGCGAACATAGTCGGTGTTGACCTTGTGCTTTTTCAGCTTGCGGAGCACCTCTTCCCCCTGCGCCGTATCGTCCACCGCGCTCAGGAAGATGGGGCGCAGCTCGACATTGGCGATATCCTCCGCCACATTCCGGCCCACGCCGCCGTGGACGATCTCCACATCCCCGGCGTTGCGCCCGGTCGGCAGATACAGATCATGCGGAAACCCCTTGACATCTACGAACACCGCGCCGACAACTACGATGGCCATATGCTTCCTCCCGTTTTCTCTCTCTGCTTTCCGTTTTTGGTACGAATTGACAATCACAATATAAAAAGAATGTGAACTTTTGTCAAGGAGCCGTGAAAAAGCATTTTATTTTTTTCCGTTTTATGCTACAATTCAATCAATCGTTTTCAGCTTCGGGAGGTCTGCTATGTCTGTTACCGTCCGGCCCTTCGGCTCCACCCGCGCAGGCGAGGAGGTCAGGGCCTATACCATCACCAATGCACTCGGCGCCTGCGCCGTGCTGCTCGACTACGGCGCGACCGTACAGTCCCTGCTTGTCCCCGACCGCGGCGGCAGTCTGACCGACGTGGTGCTCGGCTACGACACCGTGGCGGAATATGAGGCCGGCGGCGCCTTCATCGGCGCGACCATCGGCCGTGTGGGCAACCGCATCGGCGGGGCCCGCTTCTCCCTCGGCGGGAAGGAATACCCGCTCGCGAAGAACGACGGGGAGAACACGCTGCACGGCGGCCTGCGGGGCTTTGACCGTTACAACTGGCAGGCGGAGCTCGTCGGCGCACATACGGTCCGCTTCTCCCGCCTCTCCCCCGACGGGGAGGAGAATTTCCCCGGAAATCTGCAGGTCTCGGTCAGCTATACGCTGGATGACGACTGCGTGCTCTCCATCGCCTACGACGCCGTTTCCGACGCCGACACGCTGGTCAATCTCACCAATCACAGCTATTTTGATCTCTCCGGCTGCGGAAAAGCCATGGAACAGACGCTCTGGCTCAATGCCGAGCATTATCTGGAGCTCGGCGCGGGGACGCTTCCCACCGGGCGGCTGCTCCGCGTTGAGGGCACGCCCTTCGATTTCCGCGAGGCGAAGCCCGTCGGCCGGGACATCGGCCTGGACGACGCCCAGCTTAGGGCGGGCGGCGGTTACGACCACAACTTCTGTCTCAGCGGCGAGCATGCCGCCGTGCTCGAGAGCGCCGCGAGCGGCATCCGCATGGAAACCTGGACCGATCTGCCCGGGGTGCAGCTCTATTCCGGAAATTTTCTGGGCGATCAGCGCGGCAAGGGCGGGCGCATGTTCCACAGCCGCAGCGCCCTCTGTCTCGAGACGCAGCTTTACCCCAACGCCATAAACTGCTGGGGCTTCCCCTCTCCCGTGCTCCGCGCGGGGCAGAGGCTTCACACCACGACCCGCTACGCATTCAGCGTGGTTAAGTAATCGCAGAAGGAGGACAGCAAAATGGACAACAAACCTCACGGCAGAGAGAAAAAGGTCGGCAGCGGTTCCGCCGGTGTCGGCAAGGGCCGCAAGGTCAATACCGTCGGTCCCGTCGGCGGCAGCAGTCAGAACGGCAGACCGGGCGGCGGCGCGCCCTCGCCCCAGCGCGGCAGCTCCCAGCCCGAGCGCAGCGGCGGCAGCGGCAAGGCTGCCGGCGCGCTGGGTCTTCTGGCGCTGTTCGCGTTCATCCCCAAGAAATACCGGGGTATCGTGCTCATTGCCGTCGTCGCGATCCTGATCTTCTCCTTCATGGGCGGCGGAGGCGGACAGAGCGCGCTGCCTGTCGCCACGCAGGCGCCCACCTACACCATGCCGCCGGAGAGCGAGCAGCTCGAGTCTGTCAACGACGCGGGCATGATGTTCAGCTCCTCCGACCTGTCCGATCTCTTCGGCTCCTACGGCCTCTTCGGCTCCTCGGGCAGCAGCTATTCCGGCACCCAGCCGACGGGCACCAGCAGCTCGGTCGGCAGCGGCGGTCTGCTGCAGGGCCTGCCCGGCACCGGTCTGAGCACGCCCGCGCCGACGGCCACCCCCAAGCCCACCGCGACGCCCAAGCCCTCCTCTACCGCCAAGCCCAAGCCCACCGCCACCCCGAAGCCCGTGCAGGCCACGGTCCGGGATAAGCGCGTCACGCCTGTCGGCGGCGGCAAGGACACCGTCACGCTCATGATCTACATGTGCGGCACGGACCTGGAGTCCAAGTATGGCATGGGCACCTCCGACCTGAGCGAGATGGTCAAGGCCAATCTCTCCGACAAGGTCAACGTCATCGTGCTCACCGGCGGCTGCCGTCAGTGGAAGAACAGCGTCGTTTCCAGCTCCGTCAACCAGATCTACCGCGTACACTCCGGCGGTCTGGAGCGTCTGGAGGACAACTTTGGCAAGGACTCGATGGTCGACCCCGCAAACCTGACGAAGTTCATCAAGTACTGCAGCAAGAACTACCCCGCCGACCGCAATTGCCTGATCCTCTGGGACCACGGTGCCGGCACCATCAGCGGCTACGGCTATGACGAGAAGACCGGCCGTACGACCATGACCCTGCCGCAGATCGACAAGGCCCTCGGCGACGCCGGGGTGACCTTCGACTGGATCGGCTACGACGCCTGCCTCATGTCCACGCTCGAGACCGCGCTGGTGTCGGCCAAGTATGCCGACTACCTCATCGCGTCCGAGGAGGTAGAGCCCGGAACCGGCTGGTACTACACCGAGTGGCTCAACCAGATCTCCAAGAACACCTCCACGCCCACCGAGACGCTGGGCAAGACCATCATCGACAGCTATGTCAGCGCCTGCCGCTCCAAGTCCTACAACGCGCAGGTCACGCTCGCGATGACCGACCTCGCGCAGCTCGAGAGCACGCTGCCCCAGGCCTTCCGCGATTTCTCGGTCGCCACGAACGAGATGATCTCCGGCGACGATTACAAGACGGTTTCCAACGCCCGCGCGGGCGCGCGGCAGTTCGCGCAGAGTACCCGCATCAACCAGGTCGACCTGACCGACCTCGCCCTGCGCATCGGCTCTGACGAGGCCAAGGAACTCGCCGAGGTGCTGCAGAGCTGCGTCAAGTACAACGGCACGACCATCTCCCGCTGCTACGGTCTGAGCATCTACTTCCCCTATGAGACGCTCAACTCCGTCTCCAACGCCATCAACACCTACGACTCCCTCGGCCTGGACGAGGAGTACGCCAAGGTCATCAAGAGCTTCGCCAGCCTGGAATACGGCGGCCAGCTCGGCTCCTCCGCCTCGCAGGGCAGCTACAACGGCTACGGCAGCTGGGGCGACCTCTTCGGCAGCTCCGGCGGCTATACCGGCTCGACCGGCGGCGGATATACGGGCGGCTCGACCGGCGGTTCGAGCGGCGGCAGCTACTATGATCTGCTCGAGGCCCTGCTCTCCGCCTCCTACGGTGGCTCCGGCTACGGCAGCAGTTCCGGTTCCGGGAGCAGCGGCGGCTCCATCTACGGCAGCTCGCCCTACGGTTCGTCCTCGCCGTCCGGTTCGCTCTCGGGCTCGTACCCCAACTCCTCCGCGGGCTACAGCGTCAGCGCCTCGGATATCTTCGGCCTGCTCTCCGCTCTGAGCGGACGCAGCATGCCGGCCGACCGGAGCTGGGTGGATACCGGGCTGATCGTCGACCAGGCGCGGAACATCGCCGCCGACTTTCTCGATCCCAGCCATATCCGGGTCTCCTATCAAAACGGCAAGCCCGTCCTCTCGCTCACGCCCGAGGAGTGGGCGCTCGTCCAGACCGTGGAGCTGAACGTCTTCGTTAATGACGGCGAGGGCTATATCGACCTCGGCCTTGACAATGTGCTCTCCTCGTGGGAGGGCGACAGCCTGCTGCTCGACTTTGACGGCACCTGGCTCACGCTGGACGGCAATACCGTCGCGTACTATCTCGTCTCCGACACGCAGGACGAAAACGGGAGCTGGACCACGGTCGGCCGCATCCCGGCCCTGCTCAACGGCGAGCTTGTCAATCTCCAGGTCGTCTTCGATCCGGAGGCCCCCTACGGGACGGTCACCGGCGCCTACCCGTTCTACGCCGCGGACGAGACCGATTCCGTCGCCAAGGGCCTTGTCCCGCTGCGTGACGGCGACGAGCTCGAGTTCCTCTGCGACTACTACAACTATGACGGCAGCTACGAGGCCAGCTATACGCTCGGCACCTCGATGACCGTCTCGGGCGAGCCGGAGCTTGTAAACCTCACGCTCGACGCCGACGGTCTCATCCCCAGCTGCCGCGTCACCGACATCTACGGCAACACCTACTGGCTCAGCTTCTGAGTCGGGACAGCATCATAACAAGATATTTTATTGAATCAGGAGGTATCATCATGGGACTCATTTCTTCTCTGGTCACGCTCGGCCTCGTCGCCGGCGCCAGCGTCACCGCCTACCAGGCGTCTGAAAAGACGAAGCAGGAGACCGGCGCGGTCTCGCGCGATGCATTCGTGAAAAACTTCAAGGATCTGGCCGTCCAGAACTCCAAGCTCGTTGTCGACACGGTCAAGAGCAAGGTCGGCGGCAAGCAGGCCGGCGATTACCGCTATTCCGACAAGGGCGAGAACGGCTACACCTACAAGGACGCCGAGCCCGCCGGCGACAAGGTCAACGAGATCTTCGAGGACATGAAGGAGAAAGCGCCCGAGGTCATCGGCAAGGTTCAGGACTTCGTCGAGGACATGCGCGAGCGCGCCCCCGAGTACAAGGAGAAGGCCAAGGACTTCGTCGAGGGCGTCAAGGACGCCGCGAAGAACGCGTTTGACGACAAAAAGGACGAGTAATTCTCCACAAGAAAAAACGTCAGGCAGCTTTGCCTGACGTTTTTTCTTATTCAGCCGCCTCTCCCCGATACTTGCGCCGGGTGGCGAGTCCTCCGCGGATGTGCCGCTCCGCCTTGTTCTGATCCAGCAGGACCCGCACCTGCCTATACAGGCCGGGGTTGACATGCGGCAGCCGCTCTGTCAGATCCTTGTGCACCGTGGATTTGCTCACGCCGAACTGCTTCGCGGCGCTTCGGACGGTCGCCCGGTTCTCGATGATATACACGGCCAGATCGCAGGCCCGCTCCTCTAAGCTTGATCGCACTCACACCACTCCCCTCGCGGCGCCCGCCGCGGGTTCTCTGAGGTATGTATATGAGACGGCAACTATGAAATATGAACCTTATACTGATCTCCCGTAAAAAGCTTTATCAGATTTCCTGGTTAGATTTGTGTCAAGCATTGACAGGCAATACATCGCATGCTATTTTTATTCTGTTCGCCGACTCTCTCTATCTTCATCTTTTTGGAGAGTATACCATGATATTTGTTTCCAATATTGCCTTTTGCGGTACTGTATATTTTCTTTTATTTCTGTTATTGGTCATTGGATTAAAGGCCAATCCCTGTTCGGGTGCCAGCAGTCTGCTATCGAGATTCAACAGTTTACGCGGCATATTTGCTATTGAGATCATTCTTGGCCATGTAATAAGAGAGGACAAAACTCTCCTGTTCCCCCTAGGAAAAATCATGATTATTTCCGTCGCATTCTTCTTTTTTGTGTCCGCGTTCGGTCTCTCCCAGTCCTTTCACGCAAACAAACACTACCTCGACGGTTTTATTCGCAGAAAATGCGGATACCTAATATATCTCATCCTGCTTATCTTTCTTTTCAATACTGTAATCGCTTATTTTTCACCGGTGGAGACCCCATACTTTCCGATTAAGGATGCGTTTGTCCTCCATATCTTTTCCGTTACAAACTGGTATCTTATTGAGCTGCTGTTTTTCTACCTGCTCTTCTATTGCGTCTATAAATACTGGTATGCCCATAGATACCCAATTATAATTGCCGTCACAGCCGCGGGTGTGGTAATTGCGTTTTATGCGGGACTTCAGGAGCACTGGTATGCCAGTGCGCTGACCTTCCCCCTGGGTCTGATCTTTATGGAAAACTATGAGTGCTGTTCTCGCTTTCTTAGCTCTCCAAGAGGATATTTAACCGTTTTTGTTTCAACGTGTCTGGGAATGTGCTCCCTGCTTTTTGGCAACACAAGTTTAATCGGCATGGTCATACTCAGGAACTTGATGTGTATTTCTGCCATTTTGCTTCTGGCAATCATATTGATTCACTTCGAAGTCAGCAATCCTCTATTAAAATATCTCACGCGGTATTCCACTGAACTGTACCTCTGTCAGTTCGTCTTTCTTCGCATCACGGAAAACGCTGTGAGCTCTTAGAACACTGCTTTTGTCGATTTATTCACGAATTATCAGTTCAGAATCATTTTTGTCCTTTGTTTGACCTATTTTGGCGCCCTGCTCCTGCACAAACTTGTTTCTCCCGCGAAAAAACGATTCAAACAAGCGGCACCGCAAAGGTGACAAATCCACAGTCCTCCCCTCTGTGAAGAATGTTCCACGAAATGGGCGCATTTCAAAACAGGGTCTGAAAACAAAAGCACCAGTTGGGTCCAAACAGGACTTGGCTGGTGCTCTTGTCTGCATTACGCTTTAAGTGTGAAGAAAAACAAAATGATGAAACAGTGAAACTTAATTGAACAAAATGGTCAAATAGATATAAGCATCCCGGAAAATGTTCGGGTCGGGCGTAACGAGCCACAAAGTGTCGGGAGATAACGACCAAAAATAGCCGAAAAAGAAAAAGCCACTACCTAAGCTCTTTCACTTCCTGTAAACCGGAAAGTGCCAACAACCCAGTGGAATCTCAAGGACAAAAAGCAGCAGACTACCGTTCTGACGCTGCTGAAGATGAGCCGACTGCCGACAAAAGAGCCGAAGACTTTTGAAAACTTCGACTTCGCTCTGCTGAAAGGCAGAGATGTGGAGCGTATAAAGGCACTTCCGTCGCTGGCGGCGATCTACTCCCAGCGGAATCTGGCTTTCATCGGCCCCGCAGGAACCGGGAAAACGCATCTGGCTCAGGCCTTCGGCTATTCCTGTTGCCAGCACGGAATGAAGACCTATTTCATTAAGGCCTCTGAGCTTCGTGATCGTTTCATAGCCGCGAGGCGCACGGGAAAGACAGATTCCTGCCTCAGTGGCCTGGTGCGTCCGAGTTGCCTGATCATTGATGAGATCGGTCACTGTGCCTTTGACAAGGAGAACACCCGGTTGTTCTTTGACCTGATCGACCGGCGCTA
>JAILNC010000111.1 GCA_024691985.1 Oscillospiraceae bacterium
CGGGGACCGCGGTTTGGGCGGCCGCGCTCGTCGAGGGCGGCGTGCCGCCGCGGCCCGGCGCGCGCTGCCAGGTGCATTTTTCGGGGGCGGACGGCGCTTTTGAGGCCCTGGTCGAGGCCGCCGACGAAAACGCGGTCCTCCTGCGCCTGACGGAAGGGCTGGACTTTCTGGGCCGGGCGCGCTTCGTCGAAGGGACGATAGAAAAATAGTGCGGAGAGCGGAGCGTGAAGAGTGGTGCTGTTGTGCGCCTTCGGCGCGATTGAAACAGGCGCTTTGGTTTTTCCCCTTTCCACGTCATTGCGAGGAGCGCAGCGACGCGGCAATCCGTTTCTCCCGGCGGCCATGTCGGTTAACGGCCATGTCAGGGGATGCGGATTGCCGCACCAGTGTGCGCACCGGTTCGCAATGACGAGCAGGAGGGAATGGCTGTCCCTTCGGCTCGATTCCAATCATCCCCGAAGGGGATACCGCAACTCCACTCTCCACTCTCAACACTCCACTCTCAAAGAAAGGGATAAACGATGAGCATTGCGGAAAATCTGGCGCTGGTCAAGGCCAACATCGCGCGGGCGGCGGAGGCGGCGGGGCGGGACCCCGCGAAGATCCTGCTGATCGGCGCGACGAAGATGAACGACGCCGCACGCGTCAGGGAGGCGGTGGCCGCAGGCCTGCCCGCCTGCGGGGAAAACCGCGTGCAGGAGCTGCTGGAGAAGCACGCCCAGGGCGCCTACGAGGGCGCGGAGCTGCACTTCATCGGCTCGCTGCAGCGCAACAAGGTCAAATATCTCGTGGGCCTGGTCAGGCTCATCCACTCGGTCGACAGCGTCGAGCTCATGCGCGAGATCGACAGGCAGGCGCGCAAACGCGGGCTCGTGCAGGACATCCTGCTCGAGGTCAACGCCGCGGGCGAGGCCTCGAAATCCGGCTTTGCGCCCGAGGCGCTGCCCGACATGCTCGCTGCGGCGGCGCAGTTTCCCGGCCTGCGGGTGCGCGGGCTCATGACCATCCCCCCGATCTGTGCGGAGGAGACGGAAAATCTCCCGTATTTTCTTCTTTTAAAACAGCTTTTTGTTGACAATGGAGAGAAAAAATACGATAATGTCTCTATGGACTTTTTGTCCATGGGTATGAGCGGCGATTACGAGGCCGCCGTTTCCTGCGGGGCGAACATGGTGCGCGTCGGCACCGCCATCTTCGGGCGGCGCGTATACTGAGCCCGTAATCGCATCTTGGAGGTTTGCCCATGGGTTTCATGGATGGATTGAAAAAACTGACGCAGCCCTACGACGACGACGAGGATTTCTTCGAGGGCGCCGACCCCGGCTTCAAGCCGCAGCCGAAGGCCGATCCCAAGCCCGCCGTCTCGGCGGCGCAGATGGCCTTTGAAAGCAGCTTTGCCGACGCCGCCGGGCCCATGCCCGAGGAGGACCCCCGGACCCAGCGTCCCGCCCAGCAGGAGGGCGGCGGCATCTTCGGCAATCTCGGTCTGAAGAAGGGCGGCAAGCCCCGCGCCGGGCGCGCCGGGACCGTGAACGTCGGCGGACGCGACACCTCGGTGCTGCTGTTCAGCCCCAAATCCTTCGACGAGGCCGGCGAGCTGGTCAATTACCTCCAGCAGGAGCTGACCGTCGTGATGACGCTGGAGAGCCTGCCCGCGGACACCGCGCGGCGGCTGCTGGATTTCCTGTCCGGCATCGCCTTCGCCCTCGGCGGAAAGATCACCCCCGTCTCCGCAAAAACGTATTTCATTACGCCGCAGAACGTCGACGTTCTCGGCGCGCAGCAGACCGAGCAGCCCGAGAGCTCCGGTCACTATTTCTGATCCGCGGATCAAAAAGAACGAAAGGTGGATAAGCTATGATTACCGCACAGGATATCCGGGAAAAAGGATTTGAGAGAGTCCGTCTCAACGGCTACGACATGGCCGCCGTCGACGAATTCCTCGAGGAGCTGGCCGACGACGTCGCCGCCACCCAGAAGGAGAACGCCGTCCTCAAGAGCAAGATGAAGGTCCTCGTCGACAAGATCGAGGAGTACCGCGCCAACGAGGAGGCCCTCAACGGCGCCATCCTCTCCGCGCAGAAGCTGGCCGTCCAGATCGAGTCCGAGGCGAGGCAGCGCGCCGCCGCCACCGTCGCCGACGCCGAGAAGCAGGCCCAGGATACCATCGGCTCCATCGCCGCCCGCGCCGACGCCGAGGAGAAGCGCCTGGCCAACGCCAAGGCCTCCTGCGCCAAGTTCTTTGAGTCCGCGAAGGAGCTCTTCGGCACGCAGCTCGACCAGCTCGACGCCATCCGCACCGGCATGGGTGTCGAGGCGCCCAAGCCCGCCGCCGATGTGGACGAGACCGTCCGCGCCATCGAGAACAGCGCCGCCCGTTTCCAGGCCGACGCCGGCGCCGACAGGGTCCGCAAGTTCGAGAACACGCAGCCCTTCACGCTCTGATCCGACCCCTCTGAAATGAACCGGGGCGCGCCATACGCGCCCCGTCTGTTCGTCCGCGCCTTTTTGCCGCGGCGGCACCCTATATATACACACAGGAGCAGGAAACAATGGCAAAGGATTATAACGCTACACTCAACCTCCCGAAGACCGACTTCCCGATGCGCGCGGGTCTGCCCAAGCGCGAGCCGGAAATGCTGGAGCGCTGGCTCGAGCAGGACATCTACAGCGAGATGCTCAAAAAGAACGAGGGCAAGCCCCGCTTCAACCTGCACGACGGCCCTCCCTTCTCCAACGGCGATATCCACATGGGCACCGCCATGAACAAGTGCCTCAAGGACTTCATCACCCGCAGCTATGCCATGCGGGGCCGCTATACGCCCTACATCCCCGGCTGGGACAACCACGGCATGCCCATCGAGTCCGCCATCATCAAGGAGCAGAAGCTCAACCACAAGGCCATGAGCGTCGCGGATTTCCGCAGCGCCTGCCACGCCTACGCCGACAAGTACGTCCACCGGCAGATGGAGAGCTTCAAGCGCCTCGGCGTCGTCGGCGACTGGGAGCACCCCTACCTGACGATGAACAAGGGCTTCGAGGCCGACGAGACCCGCGTCTTCGGCATGATGTACCGCAAGGGCCATATCTACAAGGGCTTTAAGCCCGTCTACTGGTGCGCCCACGACGAGACCGCCCTGGCCGAGGCCGAGATCGAGTACAAGGACGACCCCGTCACCACCGTCTACGTCAAGTTCCCCATGGCCGACGACAAGGGCAGGCTCAGCCATCTGGACAAGTCGAAGCTCTTCTTCCTGATCTGGACGACCACGACCTGGACCCTGCCCGGCAACCTGGGCATCACCCTCTCCCCGGGCGACAGCTACGCCATCGTCAAGGTCCCGAACGGCGAGATGTACATCATGGCCGAGGCCCTGGTCAAGGACGTCATGCGGGCCGGCGGCGTCACGGAGTACGAGATCGTCGAGACCCACGAGGGCCGCTTCTTCGAGTACATGCTCGCGCAGCATCCCTTCCTCGACAAGACGAGCCTGCTGATGCTGGCCGACTACGTCACCATGGATTCCGGCACCGGCTGCGTCCACACCGCCCCCGGCTTCGGCGCGGACGACTACGTCACCTGCACCGCCTACGGCGTCGAGATGGTCGTGCCCGTGGACGATCAGGGCAGGCACACCGAGTACGCCGGCAAGTACGCCGGTCTCGGGACCGAGGAGTCCAACCCCGTCATCCTCGCGGATATGAAGGAAAGCGGCGCGCTCTTTGCCAGCGAGGAGATCATCCACAGCTATCCCCACTGCTGGCGCTGCAAGCAGCCCATCATCTTCCGCGCCACCCCGCAGTGGTTCTGCTCCGTCGACTCCTTCAAGGAGGAGGCCGTCGCCGCCTGTGAGAACGTGCGCTGGCTGCCCGCCTGGGGCAAGGAGCGCATGGGCGCCATGGTCCGCGAGCGCGCCGACTGGTGCATCTCCCGTCAGCGCCGCTGGGGCCTGCCCATCCCCGTGTTCTACTGTGACGACTGCAAAAAGCCCGTCTGCACCGAGGAGAGCATCGAGTCCGTCGCCGCGATCTTCGAGGAGAAGGGCTCCAACGCCTGGTTCGAGATGGAGGCCGATCAGCTCCTGCCGAAGGACTTCGTCTGCCCGCACTGCGGCGGGAAGCACTTCACCAAGGAGACCGACACCCTCGACGGCTGGTTCGACTCCGGCTCCACCCACTACGCCGCCATGAAGCGCGACCAGGGCTGGTGGCCCTCCGACATGTACCTCGAGGGCGGCGACCAGTACCGCGGCTGGTTCCAGTCCAGCCTGCTGGTGGCGGTCGGCGCGCTGGGCCAGGGCGCCCCGTACAGGGAATGCCTCACCCACGGCTGGACCGTCGACGGCGAGGGCCGCGCCATGCACAAGTCCCTCGGCAACGGCATCGACCCGAACGACATGATCCGCGAGTTCGGCGCCGACATGGTCCGTCTCTGGGCCGGCTCCGCCGACTACCACGTGGACGTGCGCTGCTCGCGCGAGATCTTCAAGCAGCTCAGCCAGACCTATCTCAAGTTCCGCAACACCGCGCGCTACTGCCTCGGCAACCTCGAGGGCTTCGATCCCGACGAGCTCGTCGCCCCCGCGGACATGCTGCCGCTCGACCGCTGGGCCGTCACCAAGCTCAACGCGCTGATCGACAAGGCGGAGGCCGCCTATCAGGAGTACGAGTTCCATGTCGTCTCCCACGCCGTCAACGACTTCTGCGTCGTGGAGCTGTCGAGCTTCTACCTCGACATCATCAAGGACCGCCTCTACTGCGAGGAGCGCGGCGGGCTCAAGCGCCGCAGCGCCCAGACCGCGCTGTTCCTGATCCTGGATACGCTGACGAAGATGTTCGCCCCGATCCTCGCCTTCACCTGCGACGAGATCTGGCAGGCCATGCCCCACCGTGCAGACGACGACAAGCGCAACGTCCTGTTCAATCAGATGAACAGGCCCTTCGCCGACTACGCCCTGTCCGAGGAGGAGCTGGCGCAGTGGGACAAGCTCATCGCCGTGCGCGACGACGTCAACGGCGTGCTGGAGGCCGCCCGCGGCGCCAAGCGCATCGGCAAGCCGCTGGAGGCCGCCGTCGTGCTGCGCGCGAAGGGCGAGGGCGCGAAGGAGACGCTCGAAGAGCTCTCGTCCATGAACCTCGCGGAGCTGTTCATCGTGTCGAAGTGCCTCGTCGCGGACGACGAGGACGAGGCCGACGAGCTGCACGTCACCGGCCGCGGCTCGAAGAATCCGGGTCTGGAGATCTCCGTGAGCGAGGCCCCCGGCGTCAAGTGCCCGCGCTGCTGGATGCACTCTGAGGCTGCCGACCCCGAGACCGGGCTCTGCCCGCGCTGCGCCGCAGTCGTCGCAAACATCTAATCCGCGCGCCGGGTCTCCCGGCAGATAGGAGTTACCTATGCTGTATTCGATCGTAGGCATTCTGGTGATCATCGTCGACCAGCTCGTCAAGTTCTGGGTCGAGGATACGCTGTTCGGCACCGACATCGTGCGCTTCATTCCCGGCGTCATCAGCCTGGTGAACGTGCATAACTACGGCGCCGCCTTCGGCTTCCTCGACACCTCCGGCGCCCGCATCTACTTCCTCGTGGCCGCCGGCGTCTTCGCGCTGCTGGTCGTGATCGCCCTTGCCACCAACTTCATCACCGGGCGCTTCTCGCGCTGGTGCCTCGTCCTTGTGGCCGCCGGCGGTCTCGGCAACATGATCGACCGCCTGCTCTACGGCTACGTGGTCGACATGTTCAAGGTGGAGCTGTTCAACTTCCCCGTGTTCAACGTGGCGGACATCTTCATCACCGTTTTCTCCATCCTCTTCGTGCTGGCCATGTTCTTTGAAAAGCCGGAGGAGGACGTCGAGGCACTGTATGAGGATCTCGAAGAGGAGGACAAGCCGAAGAAGGCCAAAAAGCGCAGGAAGAAGGACGCCGAGCCGGAGACCGGCGAGGAGGCCGCCCCCGCGGAGGAAAAGCCCGTCAAGCAGAAGAAGGTCAGCGCCGCGCGCAAGGCCCGTCAGGACAAGTACGAGAAGGAATACGAGGAGTACAAGGCGCAGCAGCAGGAGGCCATGCGCAAGGCCGCAGCCGCCAGGAACGCCGCCGCGCAGGCTCCCCGGGCAGAGGATCCCTTCGCCGCGTGGGAGAAGGCCAACGCCCGGGCGGAGGCCGCCCGCGCCGACGATTACGCCGGCCGCGTGA
>JAILNC010000039.1 GCA_024691985.1 Oscillospiraceae bacterium
ACGCCCGCGCGCTCGATATGCTCCATGATGCCGGGGATGAGCACGTCCTCCCCGTCGGAGATCACGTCCACCTCCAGCTCCGTGCCGGGCATGTACTTGTCCACCAGCACGGGGTTTTCGATGCCCTGGGCGAGGATGCCGCGCATATAGCGCTCGGTGCTCGCCCGGTCGCGGGAGATGCACATGTTCTGCCCGCCGATGACGTAGCTCGGCCGCAGCAGCACGGGGTAGCCCAGATCCTCTGCCGCCCACAGCGCCTCGTCGAGTGTGAGCACGCCGTGCCCCTTCGGACGGCGGATGCCGAAGCGCTCGAGCAGGGCGTCAAAGCGGGCGCGGTCCTCCGCGACGTCGATGCCGTCGGCGGAGGTGCCGAGGATTTTAACGCCCATTTTGTCCAGAAAGCCCGTGAGCTTGATGGCGGTCTGGCCGCCGAAGGCGACGACCACGCCCACCGGCTTTTCAAGCTGTACGATGTTCCACACGTCCTCGCGGCACAGCGGCTCGAAATACAGGCGGTCCGCGGTGTCGTAGTCGGTGGAGACCGTCTCGGGGTTGTTGTTGACGATGACCACGTCGTAGCCCAGCTCCCGCAGGGTCCAGACGCAGTGCACCGAGGAGTAGTCGAACTCGATGCCCTGGCCGATGCGGATGGGCCCGGAGCCGAGCACCATCACGACGGGCTTGCCCGATCGCGGGAAGGCGCGGCTCTCACATTCGGCGTCGAAGGAGGAGTAGAAATACGGCGTCTCGGCGTCGAATTCCGCGCCGCAGGTGTCGACCATCTTGTAGTGCATCTCCATGCAGGGGACGCTCTCGAGCCCGCAGAGACGGCACAGGGCCTCGTCCGTATAGCCGAGGCGCTTGGCCTTCCGGTAGTCCGCGTCGTTCAGACCCTCGGCCCTGATGCGCGCCTCGAAGTCCGCGAGGTTTTTGATCTTCCACAAAAACCAGCGGTCGATCTTTGTGAGCTCATAGATCTCGTCGACGCCGACGCCCTTTTGCAGGGCCTCGAAGACGGTGAAGATGCGCCGGTCGTCCTGCTCCTTCAGCCGCTCGCGCACGCTTGCGTCGGAAAGCGGCGGGGCGTCGAGGGTGTCGAGCCCCAGCTCCGCGCCGCGCACGGCCTTCATCAGCGCCATCTCGAAGCAGGGCGCGATGGCCATGACCTCGCCGGTGGCCTTCATCTGCGTGCCGAGGCGGCGGCTGGCCCCCTGGAACTTCTCGAAGGGCCACTTGGGGAACTTCACCACCACGTAGTCGACGGTGGGCTCAAAGCAGGCGCAGGTCCTGCCGGTGATGTCGTTTTTGATCTCGTCGAGGGTGTAGCCCAAAGCGATGCGGGTGGACATCTTCGCGATGGGGTAGCCGGTGGCCTTGGAGGCCAGGGCCGAGGAGCGGGACACGCGGGGGTTGACCTCGATGACGGCGTACTCGAAGCTCTCGGGGTCGAGCGCGAACTGCACGTTGCAGCCGCCCTCGATGCCGATGGCGGTCACGATGTTCAGCGCCGCCGTGCGCAGCATCTGGTACTCCTTGTCCGCCAGCGTCAGCGCCGGGGCCACGACGATGGAGTCGCCCGTGTGGATGCCGACGGGGTCGACGTTCTCCATCGAACACACTGCGATGACGTTGCCCGCGCTGTCGCGCATGGTCTCAAACTCGATCTCCTTCCAGCCGGAGACGCACTTTTCCACCAGCACCTGCGTGATGGGGGAGAGGTCCAGACCCTGCCGCGCGATGGAGGCGAGTTCATCTTTGTTCTGCGCGATGCCGCCGCCCGTGCCGCCCAGGGTGTAGGCCGGGCGCACGATCACGGGATAGCCGAGTCTGTCGGCGATTTCCAGCGCGGTCGGTACGTCCTCCGCCGTGGCGGAGGGGATGACAGGCTGGCCCATCTCCTCGAGGGTCTCGCGAAAGCGCTCTCGATCCTCGGCGCGCTCGATGGCGTCGATGCCGGAGCCCAAAAGCTTCACGCCGTATTCCGCGAGCGTCCCGTCGCGCGTCAGCTGCATGGCGAGGGTCAGACCCGTCTGCCCGCCGAGTCCGGCGAGCAGGCCGTCCGGCCGCTCGAGCGCGATGATGCGCCGCAGAGTCTCCGCCGTCAGCGGCTCGAGATAGATGGCGTCCGCCAGATGCTTGTCGGTCATGATGGTCGCGGGGTTGGAGTTGACCAGCACGGTTTGTATGCCCTCCTGCCGCAGCACGCGGCAGGCCTGGGCCCCGGCGTAGTCGAACTCCGCCGCCTGGCCGATGACGATGGGGCCGGAGCCGATGACCAGCACCTTGGAGATGTCCGGATTCTTAGGCATGGCCTTCCCCTCCCATCATGGCCGCGAAGCGGTCGAACAGAAAGCCCGTGTCGTGGGGGCCGGCGCTGGCCTCCGGGTGGAACTGCACCGTGAAGCAGCGCATGTCCGGATAGTCCATGCCCTCGCAGCTTTGGTCATTGGCGTTTACAAAGCGCAGCCGCCCGATTCCCGCCACGCTCTCACTGAGCACCGCGTAGCCGTGGTTCTGGCTGGTGATGAAGCAGCGCCCGGTCTCGAGATCCTTCACGGGCTGGTTGGCGCCCCGGTGGCCGTACTTGAGCTTGACGGTCTCCCCGCCGAGGGCCAGAGCTGCGAGCTGGTGGCCGAGGCAGATGCCGAAGACGGGCAGTCGGCCCATGAGCTTTTTGAGCTGCGCGATCTCAAAGACGTTCTCCTTGGGGTCGCCGGGGCCGTTGGAGAGCATGAGCCCGTCGGGCCGCAGGGCGAGGATGTCCTCAGCCGCCGTGTCGTGGGGCAGCACCGTCACACGGCAGCCGCGCTCGGCCAGGTTCTCGACGATGTGGTGCTTGGCGCCGTAGTCCATCAGCGCGACGTGAAAGCGTTCCTCCCCCTCGGCGGGGACGGTGTACGCCTCCCGGCAGCTCGCCTCATGGACCTCGCCCGTCACGGCATAGGCGCGCACCTCGGATAAATCCGCGGGGACCTCGTCACAGAGCAGGGCGTTCATCACGCCGTGCTCGCGGATCAGGCGCGTGAGGGCGCGGGTATCCACGCCGCAGATCCCGGGGACACCGTGCTCGGTCAAGAAGCGATCGAGCGGGTATTCGCTGCGGAAGTTGGAGGGCGCTGCGCACAGTTCCCGCACCACGTAGCCGCGGGCGAGGCAGCTCCCCTCAAAGTCCTCCGGGATGACCCCGTAGTTGCCGATGAGCGGGAAGGTCTGCATGATGATCTGTCCCGCGTAGCTGGGGTCCGTCAGCGTCTCGAGATAGCCGGTCATGCCGGTGGTGAACACCAGCTCGCCGAGGCCCTCCGCCGCGGCGCCGATGGCCTCCCCCTCAAAGACCTGTCCGTTTTCCAGTACAAGATAGCGTGTCGCCATAGCTTCCTCTTTTTACAGTGTGGCGGCCATGACCGCCTTGATGGTGTGCATGCGGTTTTCGGCCTCGTCGAAGACCAGGGACTGCGGCCCCTCGAAGACCTCGTCGGTGACCTCCATGGCCTCGCGCCCGAAGCGCGCGCCCATCTCCCCGCCGATCGTCGTCCTGAGATCGTGGAAGGCGGGCAGGCAGTGGAGAAAGACGGCCTGCGGCCCTGCGGCGGCCATCAGCGAAGCGTTGACCTGATAGGGGGCCAGCGCCGCGATGCGCTCTTCCCAGACCTCCATGGGCTCTCCCATGGAGACCCACACGTCGGTGTACAGCACGTCCGCGCCCTGTACGGCCTTCATCGGGTCGGTCTCGAACGTGAGCGTCGACCCGCTCTCCGCGGCGAGCTTTTGACAGGTCTCGACCAGCGCCGGGTCGGGGAAGTAGTCTGCCGGGGCGCAGGCGGTGAAGTCCAGCCCCAGCTTGGCGCAGCCGACCATGAGGGAGTCGCCCATGTTGTAGCGCGCGTCCCCGCAGTAGACGAGCTTGATCCCCTTGAGCTTCCCGAAATGCTCGCGGATCGTCAGCAGATCGGCCAGCACCTGCGTGGGGTGAAACTCGTTGGTCAGCCCGTTCCAGACCGGCACGGAGGCATAGTCCGCCAGTTCCTGCACGATCGCCTGCCCGAAGCCGCGGTATTCGATGCCATCGAACATGCGCGAGAGGACCCGCGCCGTATCGGCGATGCTCTCCTTTTTCCCGATCTGCGAGCCCGCGGGGTCGAGATAGGTGGTCCCCATGCCCAGATCGCGGGCCGCGACCTCGAAGGCGCAGCGGGTGCGGGTGCTGGTCTTCTCGAAGATCAGCGCGACGTTCTTCCCCTCGTGCAGCCGGTGCGGGATGCCCGCCTTCTTTTTGGCCTTGAGCTCCGCCGCCAGATCGAGCAGACCCAGAATCTCCTCCGGACTGTAGTCCAGCAGCGTCAGAAAATCTTTCCCCTTGATGTCCATAAGAATCTCCCTGAAAAAAAGAGTGGAGCTTGGAGAGCGGAGAGCGGAGTCGCGGTGTCCGCTTCGCGGACGATTTCAATTTTGCCGCAGGCACTCCATAACTCCACTCTTCACTCTTCACACTTGTTTACAATACTTTCGCCAGAAAGCTCTGGAGCCGTTCGCTCTGCGGGTTCTCGAAGATCTCCCAGGGCGTGCCCTCTTCGACGATCAGACCCTCGTCCATGAAGATCACGCGGTCGGCCACCTCGCGGGCAAAGCCCATCTCGTGCGTGACGACCACCATGGTCATGCCCTCGCGGGCCAGCTCCTTCATCACGTCCAGCACCTCGCCCACCATCTCGGGGTCGAGGGCGGAGGTCGGCTCGTCGAAGAGCATGACGTCCGGCTCCATGCACAGGGCGCGGACGATGGCGATGCGCTGCTTCTGCCCGCCCGAGAGCTGGGAGGGATAGGCGTCGCTGCGGTCGGCCAGACCGACGCGCTCGAGAAGCTGCATGGCCTTCTTCTCCGCCTCCGCGGGCGTCTTGCCCAGCAGGCGGATCGGGCCGAGGGTCAGATTGCCCAGCACCGTCATGTGCGGGAAGAGGTTGAAGTGCTGGAAGACCATGCCGATGCGGCGGCGGCAGAGATTGATGTTCACCCGCGGGGCCGTGAGGTCGGTCCCTTCGAAGATGACGCTGCCGGCCGTGGGGCGCTCCAGCAGGTTCAGACAGCGCAGGAAGGTGGACTTGCCCGAGCCGGAGGGCCCGATGACGACCAACACCTCGCTGCGCGCGATGTCGACGTTCACCCCGTTGAGGGCGTGCACCGCGCCGGCGTTGAAATGCTTCTGCAGGCCGCGCACGGAGAGGATGGGTTCAGCGCTCACTGCTCCTCAGCCTCCTTTCGAGTTTTCCGACCAGCCAGCTGAAGAAGATGACGAGGATCAGATAGATCAGCGCCACCGCCAGCAGGGGCATATAGGCCGTGAAGGTACGGCCGCGGATGACGTCGCCGCCCTTGGTCAGATCCATCAGCCCGATGTAGCCGCAGACCGCGGTCTCCTTCAGAAGGGCGATGAACTCGTTGGCCAGCGAGGGCAGCACGTTCTTGAAGGCCTGGGGGATGATGATGTAGCGCATGGTCTGGATATAGGTCAGGCCGATGCTCCGCCCGGCCTCGAACTGGCCCTGGTCGATGCTCATGATGCCGCCGCGGATGATCTCGGTGATGTAGGCGCCGGAATTGATGCCGAAGACCATGGACGCTACGAACACGGTGTTCGTCGAGGAGACGAAGATGACAAAATAGCCGATCAGCAGCTGCACGACGACGGGCGTGCCGCGGATGACCGTCAGATACAGGCGCGAGATCTCGTTGAGGAGCTTCAGCAGCGTGCTGCCGAGTCCGGGCCGCAGCTCGTCCTTCATCTGGTCGTAGGACGAGCGGATCATCGCCACGACGACGCCGATCGCGATGCCGAGCAGCAGCGAGAAGAAGGTCACCTCCAGCGTGACGAGCAGGCCGTTGGTGATGTACTTCCAGCGCGCGCCCTCAATGAAATTGAAAACAAAGGTCTCTTTGAATTTGGCAAAGCTTGCGGCCATGTCAGATCCTCCAACTTGTTTACGTACTTAAATACAGGAAATCCCGGGGGCGCGTCGCGCCCCCGGTCACAGTCGATTGCGGGATAATCAGTCGGCGCTGATGTACTTGTCGATGATGGCCTGGACGGTGCCGTCGGCGATCAGGGCCTCCAGCGCGCCGTTGACCTCGTTGTACAGCGCCTCGTTGTCATAGCTCAGCTCGAAGCCGTAGGCCTCCTCGGCGTAGACGGTGGGCAGGATCTTCAGACCCGCGTTCTGGGCAACGAAGGTCTCGGCGGGGCTGTTGTCGATGATGACGGCGTTGCACTTGCCGGTCAGCAGGGCCTGCACGGCGTCGGCGCCCTTGTTGAAGCGGGCGATGTGGTCCTCGCCGAAGTCGCCGGTGGCGTAGATGTCGCCGGTGGTATCCTGCTGCACGCCGATCTTGATGCCGTCGGCATACAGATCGTCAGCGCCGGTGATGGGGGAGTCCTCGGTCACGATGATGGACTGGATGCCGGTGGCGTAGCTGGTGGTGAAGTGGACGCTCTTGGCGCGCTCCTCGGTGATGGTGATGGCGCCGAAGCCGACGTCGACCTTGCCCGCGGCCACCGCGGTGATGATGGAGCCGAACTCCATGTCGCTCAGATCCATCGTGTAGCCGAGCTTGTCGCAGATGGCCTGGATGATCTCGACGTCGATGCCGACGGCCTGCTCGTTGTCATAGAACTCGTAGGGCGGGAAGGCCACGTTGGTGGCGACCTTCAGGACCTTGGCCTCGGCGGGGGCCGCGGCCGGCGCGGAGGAGGCGGGCTGGCTGCCGCCGCAGGCGGACAGACAGGCGACGCAGAGGACGGCGCAGAGGATCAGCGCGGTGAGCTTCGCATACTTTTTCATTTTTGTTTTCTCCTTTTATTTTAGATTGTTTATATTCATTTGCCAAGCAAATTCATATACCGACAAGTGCTGAGAAGAAGCGGAGCGCCGCCTCGGTCACAGCGTCGTTCCACTGGTATTCCGGGGTGTGCAGGCCGGCTGCGTCCTTCCCGCCGCCGACGCCGAGGAAGAAGGCCGGACAGCGTCTTGCGTAATGGCCGAAGTCCTCCGACCAGCGGAAGGGCTCGGGCGGGGTCTCGACCGTCAGGCCCGCCTGTCCCGCGGCACGCTCCGCCGCAGAGTAGAGGGCGGGGGCGTTGTGCGTCGCGGGGAAGACGTCCTGCTCCTGCAAACTGAGGCTTACGCCGGCTTTTTCCGCCAGCTCCCCGGCCAGCCCCGTGACCTTTGCCGTGAGGGCGTTCAGATCGCCGTCGTACCAGGCGCGCAGCGTCAGGTCGATCTCGCCGCTGCCGGCCGCCACGCCGAAGCTCCTGCCCCCGGCCTGGAGCCCTACGGGCGTCGCGAGCACGAGGCCTCTGTACTGCGCCGGGTCGGTGAGTTCTCCCCAGTGCGAGAAGAATTCCGCCATCGGGAAGACGGGGTTGCGGCCGTTTTCGGGGTAGGCCGCGTGGCTCTGGCTGCCCTGAAAGGAGAGGATCAGCCCCCTGGAGGCGCAGGCGAAGGTGTCCGGCAGCAGCAGGATGTGCCCCGCCTCGAAGCCCGGGCAATTGTGGAAGCCGAAGATCGCGCCGATCTTCTCCCGGTCGAAGAGCTCACAGCATTCCGCGCCGCCCGCGCCGGTCTCCTCGGCGTGCTGGAAGAGGAAGAACAGGCTTTTGCCGAGCCGTTTCCCGCTTGTAGCGGCGGCCAGCGCCGCCATCACCGCCATGTGCCCGTCGTGCCCGCAGCCGTGGAAGGCTCTGCCGTCGGCGCCCGGCACCGCATCCATGTCGGCCCGCAGCGCCAGACTCTCCCCTCCGCTCTCGCGGTGCGCGGCGTAGAACCACTTGCCGCAGTCGACGATCTCGAGATCGCTCTCTTCTTTGAGAAAGCCGATCAGCGCCGCCTTGGTCTTCGTCTCCTCACCGGAGGGCTCCGGGACGGCGTGCAGCTTCTTTCGCAGGGCCATGGCTTTTTCGATCGTTTCTTTCATAGGGCGTTCAGCTTCTCCCGCACCGCCGCGAGCTGCTTTTCCACCGAGGGGACCGAGGTCCCGCCGAGGCTTTGGCGGCGGCTGACGCAGGCGTCGAGATCGATGGCCGCGTAGACGTCCTCGCCGACGAGGCCGGAGGCTTCTTTGTATTCCTCAAGGCTCAGCGCCTCCAGCGTCTTGCCCTCGCGGATGCATTTGGCGACCAGCCTGCCGGAGACCTTGTAGGCGTCCCGGAAGGGCAGGCCCTTGCCGACCAGATAGTCGGCGAGGTCGGTGGCGTTGATGAAGCCCTCTTCCGCCGCCCTGCGCATCTTGTCCTCCCGGGCCTTCATGCCGGGGAGCATGCCCGCCATGACCTCGAGACAGAGCTTCACAGTGTCGCAGGCGTCGAAGACGCCCTCCTTGTCCTCCTGCATATCCTTGTTATATGCCAGCGGCAGACCCTTGAGCACCGTCAGCAGAGCCATGAGATCGCCGTAGACCCGCCCGGTCTTGCCGCGCACGAGCTCGGCCATGTCGGGGTTTTTCTTCTGCGGCATGATCGACGAGCCGGTGGTGTAGGCGTCGGGCAGCTCGATGAACTGAAACTCCCAGCTCGACCAGAGGATCAGCTCCTCGGAGAGACGCGACAGGTGCATCATCTCGATCGACAGGGCCGAGAGCAGCTCGAGCGCGAAATCCCGGTCGGACACGCCGTCGATGGAGTTGAGGCACACGCCGTCGAAGCCCAGGGCTTCGGCCTCCATCTCGCGGTCGGTGTCGTAGGTGGTGCCCGCCAGCGCGCAGCAGCCGATGGGGGAGACGTTCATGCGCCCGCGGCAGTCGGCAAGCCGTTCCAGATCGCGCAGCAGCATGCAGGCGTAGGCCATGAGCTGGTGGCCGAGGGTGACGGGCTGGGCGCGCTGCAGGTGGGTGTATCCCGGCATGATGGCGGCCTTGTACTCTTCCGCCTTGTCGCAGAGCACCCCGGCCAGCGTTTTGGTCAGCGCCGTGATCTCGTCGGTCTCGCTGCGCAGATACATGCGCAGATCCAGCGCGACCTGATCGTTGCGGCTGCGTGCGGTGTGCAGCTTCTTGCCGAGAGGCCCCAGCCGCTCGGTCAGCACCTGCTCGACGAACATGTGGATGTCCTCGCAGCTGTGATCGATCGCGAGCGCCCCGCTCTCCAGCTCGTCGAGGATGCCCTGCAGGCCGTCGATGAGCTCTCCGGCATCACGCTGGGTCAGGATGCCCCTGGCGCTCAGCATCGCCGCGTGCGCCATGGAGCCGGTGATGTCCTGTTTGTACATGCGGCTGTCGAAGGCGATGGAGGCGTTGAAGCGGTCGGCCAGCGCCGCCGTCTCCTCTTCACTTCTCCCTGCCCACAGCTTGTTCATGATCCAATCCTTCCTTTTTGGCTCCCCCTCCGGGGGAACTGTCCGGCCTTCGGGCCGGACTGAGAGGGTGTTTGTCTGTTAAAGCTTTCCCTGCTCCATCAGCGCCTGGACCTGGGTCGGCAGGCCCCAGAGATTGATGAAGCCCGCGGCCTGCGCCTGGTCGTAGTCGCTCTCGCCGAAGGTGGCGATGTTCTCGGAGTAGAGGGAGTACGGGCTCTTGATGCCGGCCTTGATGATGTTGCCCTTGTAGAGCTTGAGCTTCACCGTGCCGGTCACATTCTTCTGCGTGGCGGTGACGAAGGCCGACAGGGCCTCGCGCAGGGGGCTGAACCAGAGCCCGTTGTACAACAGCTCCGCAAAGCAGACGCTCAGCTCCTGCTTCTTGTGGGCGGTCATCTTGTCCAGACACAGGGTCTCCAGCGCGGCGTGGGCCGCGTAGAGGATGGTGCCGCCCGGAGTCTCGTAGAGGCCGCGGCACTTCATGCCGACCAGACGGTTCTCCACGATGTCGAGCAATCCGATGCCGTGCTTGCCGCCGAGGGCGTTGAGCTTCCAGATGATGTCCGTCGCGCTCAGCTTCTCGCCGTCGAGCGCCACAGGCACGCCCTTTTCAAAGTCGATCGTCACGTATTCCGGCTCGTCCGGGGCGTCCATGGGGCTCACGCCCATTTCGAGGAAGCCGGGCTTCTCGTACTGCGGCTCGTTCCACGGATCCTCGAGATCGAGGCCCTCATGGCTCAGATGCCAGAGGTTCTTGTCCTTGGAGTAGTTGGTCTCGCGGCTGATCTTCAGCGGCACGTTGTGGGCCTCGGCGAAGTCGATCTCCTCCTCGCGGGATTTGATGCTCCACTCGCGCCAGGGGGCGATGACCTTCATCGTCGGGGCGAAGTGCTTGATCGCCAGCTCGAAGCGGACCTGATCGTTGCCCTTGCCGGTGCAGCCGTGGGCAATGGCGTCGGCCCCCTCCTGCAGGGCGATCTTGACGAGGCCCTTGGCGATGATTGGCCGGGCGAAGGCCGTGCCCAGCAGGTAGTCCTCATACTTGGCGCCTGCCTGCATGGAGGGGATGATCACGTCGTTGACCATCTCGTCCGACAGATCCAGAGCGTAGAACTTGCTGGCCCCGGTCTTGAGCGCCTTTTCCTCCAGACCCTCCAGCTCGCCGACCTGGCCGACGTTGCCGGCCACGGCGATGATCTCGGGCTCGTTGTAGTTCTCCTTCAGCCAGGGGATGATGACCGAGGTATCCAGACCGCCGGAATAGGCGAGGACGATTTTTTTGATCTCACTTTTATTCATGATATGCTGCCTCCGAGCGAAAATGCATTTTGTGTGTATATTTATACTATCAAAGCCGGAAAAAGTCAAGGAGCTATCCGCTCCCTATTGAATTTTCATTCAATATTACCAGCTATACCCAATCGAAACCCGCCCGATTGCGGACCCGTCTGGGCAGAATGACGAACAAAGGACCGGGGCGCGCCGCAGATCGCGGCGCGCCCCGGACAAAACGGGAAGATATTCGGGTTTCTTCTCTTGAATATTCATGATTTTGGGCTCAGCCCATGTCGTCGGACAGGGCGCTGTCCACCGCGGCGGAGAGCGCGGGCCTGACGTCCCCGTGGCGGGTGAGCAGGCAGCACGCGAGCGCCAGCAGATTGAAGAAGCCGCCGTAAACGCCGATCACCCTGAAGCCGCCCGCGTTGATGAAAAAGCTCGCCAGGGTCGGCGTGACGATCTGCGCGGCGGTGGTCGCGATGTAGTAGTAGCTCATGAAGCGGCCGGAGTCGCGGTCCTTTCCCAGCTCCAGCACCATCGGGCCGAGGTTGATCCCGATGAGCGGGAAGCCGACCGCCGCGATGAAGAACCAGAGATACAGCAGTTGCGGGAACGAGGCCGTCACCAGAGATGCGCCGCTGTAGCCGAGCACGCACAGCGCCGCGCCGAGCTGGCAGCTCCGCTTGCGGCCGAGGCGCGCCGTGACCCAGGCCGCCGGCAGCATCATGAGCGTGGCCAGGATGACCTCCATGATGTAGGGCCCCATCCACGAGGCGGGCTGCCGGAGGTACTGGACTAGATAGTTCGTATAGTGGGTGTTGAAACCGTTGTAGGCGGCGTAGACGAAGAAGGTCGCAAGGAGGATCAGCGCGAAGCTCCTTTTCTCCGAGGCGCTCAGCCGCGTCCGGGACGTGTCCGCGGGATCGGTCTTTTCGTCGATCAGGCCGAAACGCCGGTTCATCTCCTCCGTCTGGGCGACGTAGCGGTTCTCCCGCACGAGCGCGAGATAAAGCAGGATCACCGCGGCCACGCCCAGGATCACGAAGAGCATGCAGTCCGAAAAATCGATGGTCCCGCCGGCCTCCCGGATCAGCCTGCGGCCCACGAGTCCGAAGGCGACGCTGGCCAGCGCGCCCATGAGGTTCAAAATCGCATTGGCCCGGGTGCGCTGCGGGCGGATGAAGCAGTCGGCGATGAGGGCGGCGCTCGGCGCGCGGAACAGACTCATGAACAGAACCGTGAACACCAGTGCGGTGAGAAAGCCGGAGAACACCGGCGCGCCCGCGGCCGCCCGCGCGTCGTACAGGCGCATGAAGCTCAGGCCGACCACGCCGCCCGCGGCGCCGAGCAGAATGAGCGGTGTGCGCCGCCCGAGCCTGCCTGTCAGCCGGTCGGACAAAATGCCGAAAAAGGGCAGGAACAGCAGGGCGATGACGTTGTCGATCGACATGACGGCGGCGTAGGCCGTCGTGCCGAGGCGAAAATGCTGTGAGAGCATCAGCGGCACGCAGTAGTCATAGGACTGCCAGAACAGCGTGAGGGCGCAGAAGGGCAGGGAGACACGCGCCGCCCGACGCCAGTTGAAGAGCGGCTCTCCCACACATTCCGTTTTGTATCGTTCTCTCTGAATACTGTCCATTTTCTCTGTCTGAATGTCGTCGTATCTGAGGGAAAAAATACCTGATGTCAGTATATCAGCCCGCGCTCCGGAAAACAAGTTTTTCCTGTGTTCCCGTCCGGGGCCCGGCCGCCTGCATGGCTTCAATTTGTTCCCAAAATGCAAGCTTTTTACAAAAAACCTTGAAAAAAGGGGGCTGTCTGCTATACTATACGATTAGGGTATAATTGCTTATAGTGTCGGCTTTTTCAGCTTGAAAGGAAGGCAGACCGATGAATAAATGGATCAGAAAAATCAGCGGCGTGCTCATCGCGTCCATGTTGAGCGTGTGTCTCAACGGGAAGGCCTGCGCGGAGACACAGCCGGCGCAGCCCGAGCAGCCGCCTGAAATCATTGAGACCGTGCCGAAAAACGACACGGAGCTCGTCGTCGCCGGCGGCGGCGGCGAGACCGGAGGC